>CAIVDM010000016.1 GCA_903904735.1 uncultured delta proteobacterium | reverse complement strand
GTGAACGCCTTGATGTGCAGCGCTGGAAACTCATCTCGGATCATCGCCAGGAGGTCGAGGTAGTACTGGAAGTCGAGATCGGGGTTGAGCCCATTTACGATGTGGATCTCGGTCATGCCCGGCTTATAGCGCTCTTGGATCCAGGAACGGGCGGCGTCGGGCGACATCGTGAACGCTTGCGGCATGCCGGTCTTTAAGCGCGCGAAGGAGCAGAAGAGACAGTTCGCCTCGCACACGTTCGTTGAGTTGAGGTGCAGATTCCAATTGTAGTACGTGGTCTTTCCGTGCCTGCGCAGCCGCGATTCGTGCGCGAGCTGTGTTACGTCCCACAGGTTCTCGTGACGCCATAAGGCGAGGCCCTCATCAGCGGAGAGCCTCTCGTTCGCTCGTACCTTCTCTCGAATCTCCTCAAACCGAATCACGCGGCGTTCTTCTCCAATTTCTTTTCAAGCCCCTCTATGATGCTGGAGAGGTTCTTGTCTTTGTATCCGAGCTCCTTGGCGCGTTGAAACGCCATCAAGGCGTTCTTGTCGTCATTGAGCTGCTGATAGGCGCTGCCAAGTGTGGCGTAGCCTTGCGGGCTCGACGAGAGCTGAATCGCTCGCTTGGCGGTACTCACCGCGTCCTTGGGGCGATCGAGTCCAAGATAGAGACTACTTAAGTTTTGGAGAGATTGCACATCCGAGGGGTTTTGCTTGACCGCGCGCTCAAACATGGCAGCCGCCTTAGGCAGATTGTTCGAGAGGGTATAGAGGGTTCCAAGACGCGCTGGAACGCTTGGATAGTTCGGCTCAAGGGTCAGCGCGCGATTGTACGCTTCGATCGCCCCCTTTGGGTTCTGTGAGCTGAAATAGGCGTCGCCTAAACGCGCCTGGAGCCCTGCGTCCGAAGGATAGTCTTTGGCGTATTTGGAGAGTAGCGTCACGGCTTGCGCGTCCTTCTTGTTGGTGATGTACATACCCGCCAAGTTAAACACGGCGGTCAGGTTCTTCTCATCAACCTCAAGAGCTTGCTTAAAGAGCGATTCAGCTCGATCAAAGTTCCGACCTTTGATCGCCACAACACCCTGTTCGTTGAGTTCAAGGGAGCGCTGCGCTCGCGCGGAGAGCGTGGGGGCGGCGGAGCTGCTTTTGCTCGCCTGCTTTTTATCAGCGGCATGAACGGATGATATAGCACAGAGCGAGAGTGAGAGTGAGAGCGCGGAACAGGCGATAAGACTAAAACGTACAGTTATCGGCAAAGATTTCATACAGTGAGCGCTCCTTTTACGAGTAAACACGACAAAGAATCATAATCCCCATAAGCGTTAAATACATTAGCATAACGCGACGCAAATACACCCGACTAATGCTGCCGTCTGTCGCGCTACGCCTGATGACGGGAGCGGCGACTGGAAGTAGTAAATACACCAACAAGTAGCTGCGCTCGAGGTACCCGAGTAACGCTAGTGTTCCTATAAGCGCTGGGGCCCCTGCGAGACAGACTCGATACATCGGTCGCACCCAACGATTATGAATCTGCGAGAGCGCGTCCGCGTGCCAGGTCATCTCGACAGCTCCCAGCAGCGTACCTACGGCGATCGCCACACAGATAGCTTGTGGAGTTATCTCTCCAAGTGCCAGAGCGAACGATAGGCCGGCCAGCAGGCAGTGGGAAAGCGTTGATGTGGCGACCGATACGTGAGGCCGCCCCTGTTCCCAGCCTGACCGACTCATGCCACGCAGCGCCAGCACCGCTAGGAGCACCAAGAAAAGCTGTTGAGTTACCTGGGCTCGAAACGCTTGCATCACAAATAGCGTCGTGAGCACGAGACCTATCGTGACGACGCCAAAACCGCGACTCTGCGGCGAGGATTCCTTTCGGGCCTTGATCCAGAGCATCATGGCGCCCTCTGTCATATTCCAGCACACCAGTACCGCTAACAGACGCAAGAGCCGGTTGACGATGAGGATGTAGTCTTGGGGGGTAAAGAGGTAGAAGTCGAGCACTGCCAAGGCGGTGCCAGCCGGGCTAAGCCGAAAGAGGGTGTAAATGAGGGTTCGAAGCGTTCCGAGCATAATCCCTGGATGCTAACGTGAGCGCATTCTGGGTAAAAGGGGGGTTTTGTTGGATATGAGCGCCAGCGCGGTCACAGGGCCCTCAAACCCCACCCACTAGGTAGAAAGAGGGAATTGTCGGGCACCAGGTGAGTAATTCTGGGGTTCTGTGTATGCTGCCTATGAGTAACGTATGACGACGCCATCACTCACATCCTCACACCGACCAGCCGATACTCGGCAGGTTCGCTCCATGTTCGACGCGATCGCGCCAACCTACGATCTTCTGAACAGCGTCCTCAGTGGAGGTATGCATCGAATCTGGGAGCGCGCGTTAGTTGGAAGTGTTCCCACGAGCCCCACGGGACGCTGCTTGGATCTCTGCACGGGCACTGGCGCGCTCGTGCCTCGACTGACACGAAAATTTCAAACGGTTGTCGGAGCAGACATATCTCCGCGGATGCTCCAGGTCGCTCGTTCAAGGTTTGAGTCGCTACCGCAGGTGGAATGGGTAGAGGCGGACGCGCAGCGGTTGCCTTTTGATGACGCCTCATTTGATTGCGTAACGGTTTCGTATGGAATTAGAAACGTGCCCAATCTCGAACTCGGGTTGTCTGAGATGCGACGCGTTGTGAAGCCTGGCGGTACGATCGCGATCCTCGAGTTCGGCACGCCCCGCAATCCACTCTGGAGATGGCTCTTCTCGATGTACTCAACGTACATCATTCCGTTCGTTGGTGGGGCGCTCTCTGGGCAACGTGGAGCGTATGAATATTTGCCCACAACAGCGGCGGCGTTCCCGTGTGGGGATGTTTTCGAGGGGCTCTTGGTCAACGCTGGCTTTGTGCCGTGCGTGACGCGACGCCTGATGGGTGGAATCGCGTATATTTACGTCGCCAAGCGATCGATCGAAGGAATAGGGCGATAACGGAGTAGGGAATGAGCGCGCGACAGGATCAGATCTGGGTTGTCGGTGTCACGGGGGCGAGCGGTGTCAGGTATGCCTTACGGCTTCTTGAGGTGTTGCCGCCGCTCGTGGGGCAGGTACATGTTGTTTTTTCTGACGCGGCGCTTCGTGTGCTGAATGATGAAGAGGGAATGGCGATTAACTCCGCGTCTCTCTCGATGGAGAAACTCACCAACACTTCTCCCTCAAATGTCACATTTTACAACAGTCGTGATATCGGAGCGCGAATCGCGAGCGGCTCGATGCTCGCCACAGGTATGGTTGTCATTCCGTGCTCGATGTCGACACTGGGCGCTATCGCGCACGGGATACCAAGCCACTTGGTGCACCGAGCCGCCGATGTAACGATGAAAGAGGGAAGGAAATTAATCCTCGTTCCGCGAGAGACGCCGCTCTCGGCGATTCATCTGCAAAATATGCTGACTCTCTCGAAACTCGGCGTGTCGATCGTTCCCGCGATGCCTGGTTTTTATCACCAGCCCAAAAGCGTTGAGGACATGGTCGATCAATTCGTGATGAAGGTGCTCGATAGTATGGGAGTCAAGCACACTCTGGGCAAACGATGGAAAGAGACGGAATAGTCCAACTCGGATACGTGATGGTGTTCAGGGAGCGAGTTAGGTCATACGCGAGCTTGGTGAAGGTTTCACACTCGGTGTTTGCGATGCCGTTCGCGCTCACCATGCTGGTTGTCGTCAGTAAGTTCACGCCGGTTTCCTGGGCACAGGTAGGTCTGCTCATATTGTGTGTCGTATTCGCGCGCACCGCCGCGATGGCGTTCAACCGCTTCATTGACGCCGAGATAGACGCGAGAAATCCACGCACAGCGTCGCGCGAGATTCCACGAGGAATTATATCTCGAAGAGAGGGAATGTGCCTCACGGTGGCCAGCTCTGTTGCTTTTCTAGCGGCGACGTACGGTTTGGGAACGCACTGCCTGGGGCTTGCTCCGGCGGTTCTTGCGGTGCTCCTGGGATACTCCTTGATGAAGCGCTTGACGGCGGCGTGTCACTTTGTGCTGGGTTTAGCGCTCGCCTGCGCCCCTGGCGGGGTGTGGTACGCGTTAACAGCGACATGGGCGTGGCAGCCGCTCGTGTTAATGGGTGCCGTGCTTTTGTGGGTGGCTGGCTTTGATATTCTGTATGCGTGCCAGGACCTTGAGTTTGATCGAGAGAATAACCTTTACAGTATTCCCGCGCGACTGGGGCGAAAAGGGGCGAAGGGACTAGCTGCTTTGTTACATACTTTATCAGTAGGAAGCCTCATCTGGTTTGGGTCGTTGTTTGGCTTAGGCTTTTGGTACTGGATTGGGGTTGCCGTGTTCGGTTTGTTTCTCGCGAGCCAGCACAGTACGGTACATCGGCATGGATTTGGCGCGATTGACCAGGTTTTCCTTACTCGCAACGGCGTGGCAAGTGTGGTGCTCTTTATGTTTGTCGCTCTAGACGTGCTCTGCCGTTAAGCTTGCAAGCCGCTGAGCGAGCTAGAAGGGGTTGGTTTGAGATCGCATCTGTCCATAAGGGCTCGGTCAGTTGGTTGGTAATTCGGGGCGTGGTAATCTTTCGGGCTGAGCGACGGGTCTCGGAGACTCGTTAGAGTGGCAATACGGTGCATGTACCAGCAGCAACGCGATCAGAGTTTAGATAATCCTCAAACACGCCGCCCAGTCGGCGACGCCATGACGCCAGTCGCTGAGCGCCCCTCCACGGAGAAAATCGAGTGTCGTGGTTTTACCGTTCGAGTTAGCCGGGAGGGGACGACGCTCATAGCGCTTGAGATCGATGTGCTACACCCGAAGTTTCCCGCGATAGGGCGGACCTTCCAGTTGTCCGAATACCTACGGCAGGGTCTCATTGAGTCGCCATCGACAGTTCAGCAGATAGTGTCAAAGGACTCGCTTGAGTCGACGCGACTCGACGCGTTACGGGTGCTAACCGAGCACATAGCGTCGCCTGAACTTCGACGGCAAGGCGTTTCCGCGAAAGATGGTGGAAGTGTTTCGGTGTCGAAGCATCCACAGCGGAACGAGCAGGGCTTTAGGTTTGAGAACTCGCTAGGCACTAATTGGAGAGATGTTCTGAAGGGACACAGTCGACAGGTGCTATCTGTGTTTCGAGACGGCGCACCGTTGGTCGACTTTTCAGTCTGCTACAATGAGTCGGGTGAGGTCGCGGTAGCGCTCATTAATCTCCTCCCGCTTGAGCTGCGCTGGCCCATTCTTAATCGCGACGGTTCAACTGTCGATCGGACCTCGGTGTGGAAGGCGGTTGAGGACTATGTTACGTTTCTCGATAAAACGAAGCACTATCCGTGGCCGCAAGCGTTAGAAGACTTGGGCGCTGTGCAGGATCTACGAAGGGGTAGGCGAGGGGAGAGCGGCGATGAGGAAGTATCGTGCGTTACGCAGGTAGCGCTTTCCGTCCTCGATGAACATCGATACGCGACCGATCCGAGTTTCTCAATCGTTAACCCTACTCGCGCTCCTTTCGGGCTCGAGGGATTCGCTCGAGCGCTTCCTGATGAGCGGGTCCTCTGGACTTCGGGACCGGATGTCGCTGAGGATCTGCGAGGGCTTGAGTTCACCCTTGGAGGCTTCTCCACCTATGGAGCACCCTACAAAGTTAGCGCGATCGTGCCCCAGACAGGCGAGGGTATGTTGTGGGACGCAGTCCGACAAATCCGCTTCTCACGCTCGTGGACCGATTTAGAGCGGGGATTAATAACGCTGGCGAGAAGTCCAGGTGTCCAGTTCTCCATTACCGAGGTAACTGATCGAGAAGTCTTTCCAAGAGGGGTTAATGAGCTGGTTGATCGGCTCGATCGGCGCGAGCTGGGGGGAATCGTTGAGCTGGGTCTGGGGGCTCCTCTAGCCGGCGCGGATATCGCCACGAATGCGTGGCTAGTCGGTGGATTGATTCGCGGAATGGCTCCGATTCACGCCCGCTTTGAGGGCCCAAGCCTTTCCTCATCATGGCAATGTGAGGGGTTCCTTGACGAGGATCTGTACGGTCAGTTGGTGTTTTGGAATCAACTAGGCGGCGAGTTAATTGTCACGCCGCATGGATTGGGAGGATCCTGGCGCAAGCGCATGGAGAGTCTTGAGGGACTTATGATGTCGATGTGTGAACGTCCAACAACGTTCGCCACAGATGTCCTGGGCTTTGAAGGCGTTGATGTGCGAAGCGATAATTTTCCGAGTCGCGCCGCCGAGGAGTTGTACGCGAGCGTCGATCGAATCGCGTTGCTGTGGCGACGGAGTTTCAAGGATTCTCAAGTAATCGCGCCTCGTTTTTCGCGAACGTGTCCGTACGGCGCCCACGAGTTAGGGGATGGACGGTGGGCGCTCACCCAACACTCCTCCTTGAATGGAAAAAGAAGTTACCACACGATGGTCATTGGCCCTGAAGGAGTCGAGGCGATCTTCCTCTCATCGGGGGAGCGTGGCTGGTTGGGGCAGCTCCGAGGCACTGAGGTGAAACCGACAGGCAAGCAACGAGCCTTCAAGGAGTGGGAGCTGAAAGCGGTACTCCCCTTGCTCGTTCCGAGCGACAGCTCCGTTCCGCAAAAGAGCATTCAAAGAGTAATCGAGGGCACTATCGGTGGGGTATCAATACGCCGTGGGGTGTCGATGAGGGAGTTCGATCCCGAACGGAACCAACGCGATATCGTGTCCATCGCGAGTAGGTGGTTGCGAGGTTTGTTTAGCTAAAGATTGTTCGGCCTAGAAAAAAGCGTGGAGATAACGAGAGATTCTTTCTGCTCTCTGCTGGCATAGTGCGGCTGTAACCCTCGCTACAGGAGTACCGGGGAGACGCGTCTCGATCCGGCTTGACGAATCACTTCAGGGACGCGTGCTCACACGTTCGACGCTATACGTCGTCCACAAGTTGAACTTTGTCTTCAAGTAGCTGCGAGAGTTTATGCGGAATGGCCCGATAGTGACGGGATTCGAGCAAGGACGAGAATAGAGGAATAGTGCTGCCTGAAAAATTGGATATCTCCTGCAGTCTGTCAGCTAGTGTTTGGTCCCAAGGGATATATGCCCTGCAGTTCCTCAGTAGCCACTGGTTCCCGAGAATCCAGCCAGTTCTGTGGTTCCCTTCGTAAAAGGGTTGCGTACGAATTGGCTCACAGTAGATCTGAGAGAAGACCAACAGATCTTTCTGCCATGGCCCGCCTGGTGCGGAGCCCGGAGGCATCGTCGCGAGATCCCTCTCTAACTGTTTGAGGGCCTTAGGCCGAGTGACTTGCCGTTGGCTCTGATGGAGAGGCACCATCGCTAGACGGTGAACGAGCGAAGGGCTGAGCAGCTCGTGATGTGGGCCCGCGTCCCGCAATATGCCGGACTGAGTAAGGAGTGCGCTCCACGCGAGGCGAGCGCCAAAAAGGCCCCATCCACTTTTGTCTAGCTCGATGAGGCTCTGCAGGCCTTTTTCAACACGCACGAGCACCATGTCCGCCTCAATTGGCAGCAAAGGATAGAGAGTTGACTGAAGCATAGAGCCGGCTCTCGCGATCAGGCTATGAACCATCGGAGTTGAGCCATCGCTGCACCCGGACTGCAGGTACGCATTACGAAATTCCAAGAAAGCTTGGTTAAGGATTTTTAGGTCGACTCCAGCCTCGCTAGCGCCAACAAACGATCGCGCAATCAGGTCTTCCGGAAGACATTTCGTGAAATCCTGCGTGTGGCGACGAACTTGGTCCCTCGTAGACTCTGTGTTTGATGCTTTCTCTCTCTTCTCTGCAAGCTGCGTCACTCCTTGAATGAGGCTTGTGGAAACCGTTCGTAGTATTTGCTGCTGCGCAGTATTGAGTTGTGGATCCTCGGACATCGGAATTCGAAAGAGCTCGGGCTTGAGCCCGCTTGTGGAGTGACCCGTTGGCTGATGACGCTCGCTTGAGCTGGGGAGCACGGGTACCACAACGCCTTGAAATGGTTGTTCCGGTGAGATGGTCGCTGGTGGCTCACGGCCCAATGAGGAGCCCGCTGCCTCACTCTGTGCTCGTGGTTCGCGACGATGGGCACCGGGTCCTCGCTCGACCATGGTTGTATAACCCTTGCAATACATTGAGGGTCTCTCTCGAACGACAACCAAGGCGCCACTCAATGTCCACTTTCCCGGCGCGGAGGGTGACCCCTTTCCCTAGATATAGGTCGGCGGACCACGAGAGAGGCTTGAGCGTTTGGTGTTAAGTATTCGCAGGTTATGCTCCCGGACGCTCAGGCAGGTAACTGCTTCCTCAGGCCGCGCATAGTTGGTCGCGACTGTTTGTGGAGTCTAGAGGGACCCCGTGATGAGCGGTCATATGAGAGCTCTACGCGGTTGGATAGGGATTGGGTCATACTATCCGTCTGTCCTTACGGACTCCGCTCGTTTCCTCGGGAATGAGTGGCGACTTTTCGGGTTTACACGCCGACTGTTGTCATTTCCGCGCAGCGGGTTTAGAACCATGCCCCTTATGGATTATTCCCTCGCGATATCCACCTGCCCGAACGACACCTTCATGTTCCACGCTATCCTGGAGCGAAGGGTGGACCTGCGTGGTTTGGAGTTTGATATCACGTTGTGTGACATCCAAGAGCTCAATCTTGGAATGCAAGCTGCGCGCTATGATTTTTGTAAGGCGAGTAGTGTAGCGGCTCTTCGCGCGGCAGAGTCGTATGAGCTTTGCGCGAGCGGTGCCGCCGTCGGGTACGGCGTGGGACCACTTCTCTTGAGGCGACGCGACGCTCCACCCCTTGACGGGAAAGCGCGTGTGTTATGCCCAGGTGAGTCGACGACCGCGAACGCTCTTTTTCGGCACTTCTACCCCGAAGGTGGAGAGGTATCACAGGTCGTTTTCTCTGACATCATGCCCGCCTTACGAGATGGTCGGGCTGATTACGGTGTTGTGATTCACGAGGGGCGCTTTACCTATTCAAGTTTCGGTTTAGAGTGTGTCGCGGATTTAGGAACGCTCTGGGAAGAGCGCTACGCGATGCCACTTCCGCTCGGGTGTGTAGTGGCTAATCGGCGTGTGCCAACTGAAACTCGTCAGCGATTCGCCGATGTGGTCAGAGCATCAGTTGAATACGCCTACGCTCATCGCCAAGATACCGTCTCAACGATGCGGCGTTACGCTCAAGAGCTCGATGATAACGCTCTCTGGGCGCACGTTGAGTTGTACGTTAATCAATGGAGCGTTGACCTCGGAGACGCGGGGCGTCAGGCGTTTGATCGTCTTAACGAAGTGCTGCGGTAGTCAGCTCGCCCCGCGGTTAGGAGCCCAATAGCCATCCCAAGAGATTTGGTCTTCGAGTGCTCGACTCGAATGTTTCAGCGCTACCGGCGCACCAGAGGTTGCTACTTCGATTTTTCAACGGTTCGTGGCGCGCGACAATCCCGTCCGTGAAGTCGTATTTCACGACGACCATGTGGTGATCGAGTGAGTGTCCGTCCACCGGATCAACGGCCTGCGTTCGAAAGGATTTGAGCGTGAGGTGGTCGATGAAAATACCCTTACCATGCTCAATCGCCTTGACGAGCAGAGCGGCCATGGCGATGGCCGTCGATGCTGGAGAAGCCACGCCAAGCGTATCGACTCCTAGTTCACGCCGCTGTTGGGCGAAAGTCCTATTCTCAGTTCGTCCCTCGGATAACGCGGCCTCAAATACCAGGTGCTGACCGCTTGCCTTTTGGAGGTGCACGGGAGACCCCATGAGGAGAGCTTTTAACGCATCGGGACCCAGCAGATGCCCACCACCAGTCAGTGTCCACCACCGCGCATTAAGAGCGTCAACTACGTCGTGGACGTTAGCGTGTGGAGGCGCTACGGCTCTGGTGACTCGGTCTGAAAAACTGATTGAGCTCAGCAACTGCGCGCAGATCTGCTCAGGGGTGAGGATCTGTGGATGTTTGAGCTGAGCCGTATCTTGGCTAACGTGTGAGGAGTCGCGCTGAGCATCCCCACGCCTTGCGTCCTGTTCCGCCCCATAGATTCGCAGTGGTGGTGTTCCAGAGGGGTTCAAACCGTCGTTCATATGACACGCTCTCTTGTATCGTGGTCTCTGTCCTTTGCCGCATCCAGTTATAGATACGCTCTCACACCTTCACCGAGCGGTGTTTCTAGTAGTATGGCGTTTATTGAGATCGGAGTGCTTTAGCCGAACTAAGTTATTTCAGGCGGTATCTGTCATAAGCGTTGCGTAATGCTATGAAAGTGGGGGTACATGTTCAGTAACGACCACAGAGGAGTACGAGATAATCGTAGAGGCTCCGTGAGAATGGTCTAAGAGATCAATCGGATACGGAATAGGCCCGTTTTCCGGCGGTCCTGGACCAACCAGTAAAAGCGAGCAATAAGATGGGACTATCGCCCCATATAGCAGTACTAAATCACTTTCCACTCAAGAAACTTAGGTAGTGAGCCGACTTCCAGCTGAGTATAAAGGGAGTTCATATGGACAGACATCGCGGCCCATGTAAGAGCGCGCTACTTCTAGCGGTTGGAATTCTACTTCAGTTCCCGCTGGTGGCTGGTTTCACCACCTGCTCAGCGCAACAAGAGGGGGGAGGTTTCAGCTCCCGTCACGCCGCCCACGTCGACACCAGTGGTACCACCGACCGCAACTC
Organism: uncultured delta proteobacterium; assembly: GCA_903904735.1. GTDB lineage: Bacteria > Bdellovibrionota_C > UBA2361 > UBA2361 > OMII01 > OMII01. Next base: position 126,241 of record CAIVDM010000016.1, on the reverse strand, counting down.
CCGTTCCGGAACGACAAGCTAGTTACTGCGACGGAAAGACGGTGGGTCAGATCTCGTTAGCAGGTCAGAAGCACGACGGCGTCAAGTTTCGTTTCGACGCAGCTAAAACGCAATACGATGAGAAGCGAGAACGGTGGTACTTCAAGGACAACGGGGCTTCCTGGGTCTGCGCGAAAAATCCAAACGCGGACAAGCTGGGGACTACAGGGGTCAACCTAGCCTTCGACTTTAACCACGTTCGCTCTGACGTTGGTCACGGTCAGTATGACGGTCAAAGGCAGTGGACGGTGAACAGCACCTATTTCGCGGATCTATTTAGGGGCGGAGCGGCGAAGAGTTGTTTTATCTGCGGCCTGATCCGATGGAAGAAGGGCTGCTTTCCACATGGGGTCACTATCCTGACGGGTGATGGAGTGACGTATAAGAAAGTCGAGGACTTCTCGGCTGGCGAAACGGTGTGGAACCCTGGCCTCAAGAAAGCAGTGAAGATTCTGAATATCTCTGAGGGACCGGAGAAGAAAGGGATCGTTGTTCTTGAAACCGACAAAGCTCGGCTACGAGCGTCAACGGAACATCCGATGTTCACGACCAAAGGATTCCGGCAGGCGCAGGAGATCAGAGTAGGGGATATCGTAGAGGATTCATCCGGCAAAAAGGTGAAGGTTCTTCGGGTATCACATGAGAAGCCGGCAGCAGGCCTCTCAGTAATCAATTTTGTGTTGGAACGGCATGGATCTTCGCATGATGGACTGATGGTGGCGGAGGGGCTAGTCGTAGGCGATCTGATAGTTCAGCATGAGGTCTCCGCGCGCCGAAAGAAGTGACGAGTCGCTCGCTGGGAAGAGGGGAGAGTATGAAATGGTCCGAGACACTTGCGCGCTTCGCGTGCCTTTTGACTGCCGCGCTTTTGATGGAGTCGAATAGCCACGCTGAAGGGCTCGTTGAGATGACAGGATTTAAAGATAGCGAGCGTGAGCGAGTCCTACTCTTTGACATAGTGCCTGTGTCTCGATGTATGTTTGGAGACTATGATCTTCTCCTGAATGATCTTCAGAACGCCCGTGGTGATCTCGCGCTGAAATTTACCGTAGAGTCGATCGGCGACGCGAAGACCATGGTGTGGCAAGGGGAGCCTCTCAAAGAGAAAACTGATGAAAAAAACGTCGGCACCTATCGCGTTACCCTTCCGCTTCCGGGTAAGTCGAGAGTGGTGGGAGTCTTCTTGTGCTCAGTGGGAGGAGGGCAGGATCCAGACGCTCCTTGCTCACAACAGTCGCTAAGCCCTTTTAACGAAGGCTTCTCTCCCTATCATGTTGACTCAGAGGGAGCTGGAAAGGCTGGACATGATTCCAAACCGTATCGAGATCCAAAGGTCGTTAAGCCCAAGCTGTACTACGCGCAATTCTTGGCGATGAACAATCACAAAGTGGCGGCGTTTTCGCGCGCGCCATCGCGAGATCATGCCGCCGCACTGAGGCTTTTTGGGGTTAATGATGTCGCCTTGGGAGATATTCTCTCAGAGACGAGAGGCTTCAGTGAGGTGCTCGCTTCTTTGCCTGTGGAGTCAAAGGATGGACGACTGCAAATATACCTTCCGTTTTTCGATGACATAAAATGTAACGGGGCGCGGTAAGCCGTAATTTACCTTCTGATGGTAATTGGGGTCCCGGGACGAGGCTTCTTGTAGGTATGCCACGCAGAGCCTCCGCGCTGAAAGATCTCCCAGAACTTGCGAGCGTGACCACTTGAGCCTGGTGAGAGAGCGATATCACCTTCTTGAACATTGAAGCTTCCAGCGGCGACGGTAACAGCCATCGCCACGCCATTTATCTCAGCGATGACGCGCTGGCCAGGCTTGAGTGATGACAAGATAGGATCGCCATCACGGATTGTGGTCTTGAGGTTTCCGAAGGAATCAACGTATCCGACAGCTGTCGCTGGAGGAGCGGGGATTACCTCGCGTGGGTCCAACCGCTCCTTGAGAAAGCATGTTTCCCCTCGGGAGGCCTGGCCAACAAGCTTTGGAAAGTTGTCTCGAGACCGAAACTGAGAGCCGCCAGCGTCAACGTGCAGTGTCCAGAGCTCTGTGAGTTCCTCTCGCACGAACGAGAGTGAATATCCTGAGTTTACTGCCATGATACGCACGCCACTGGCGAGCTTGCCGTAGAGAAATCCTTCGCCCTCGTTGTTTGACCGCGCCTCTCGTCGATCTTTTCGAGGCGCGCAATTGGCGTATATCAATGTGTCTTGAGGGCGAAGTTGCTCTGACTGATTACCGAGTTGCGCGACGACAAACCCCGTAGCGACGGTGTCGAAGCTCTGCACGGAGGTAATGTGCCAGTGGTAGTCACCGGGGATTTGAGCGGCGAGGGCTGACACCACCTCCGCGCACGCCAAGTCACCGGGAGCGTAATCCATAACGAGATGAATGAGTTTTTGCATAGCACACCACTACAATCGAAACACACCAACGACCAGGGAGGGCCACTGCGCGATCTCTAAGCCTCTCCCGAACCCCTACGATGGTACCAAAATATTGACTCTTAGTCGCATGACGGGCTCCTCTTTGAGGGGGTTTCTTTCCCAGATGCTTCTGGAAAGGTGGGGTATGTGCCTGAAATTAGGTTCGCCGTTGCCTTGGCACTCAAGCATGAAAAGTGCTATAACCCCGCACAACTTATCGCACCCGGTCCGGTCTTAGTGCTGTAGAAGTCCCTCGTATAACGCGGGGTTGATACGGTCTATCGGTCGGGGAGGTCAAACTAAGACAAAAAGAGGTATATCTATGTCTACTGCAAAAGACGTTTCCGCGTCACCCGTCACTCCAGCGCTTGAGCCTGGAACCCCTGTAACAATCAAGAACCTGATGGATGCCGGAGCTCACTACGGGCATCAAACGCAGCGTTGGAATCCCAAGATGCTTCCAAACATCTACGGAGCGCGTAACGGTGTTCACATCATCAATTTGGATCTCACGATGAAGAAGTGGGAGATCGCCCGCAAGTACATCGTTGACAGAGTATCGCTTGGTGGAAACGTGCTCTTCGTTGGCACGAAGCAACAAGCTAAGGACATCATCCGCGAGGAAGCGACCCGCAGCGGCGCGTTCTTCGTGGCGTCACGTTGGTTGGGTGGTTGCTTGAGCAACTTCCAGACGATGAAGAAGTCGATTGAGCGCATGCGCAAGCTTGAGAACCTCCTCAATGAGGCGGCTCAAGAGGGATCGAAGATCAAACTCAATAAGAAAGAGCGCCTTGATATCAGCCGTCAGCTTGAGAAGCTTGAGGCTAACCTCGGCGGTATTCGCAACATGAAGAAGGTTCCGGACGTGATCTTCCTCGTGGATGTGGTTAAGGAGTCGATCGCTATCGCTGAGGCTAACCGCCTGCACATTCCGGTAGTGGCGATTGTGGATACAAACGCTGATCCGGCGGCAGTCGCGTTCCCGATTCCGTCTAACGACGACGCGGCTCGCGCTATTCGTCTCTTCTGCTCGGCGGTCGCGGACGCGATCATCGAGGGACGAGCGATACACCAGGCTCGCGTTCCTCAGACGCCTTCAAGCGCGGAGCGCGCGCAGGCTTCCAACGGCAAGCATGCCGCTGGCGCTACTGAGGGCGGCGCTGCTGTAGCGTAACGAACCCTGAATCGACACGGGTGGAGGTTCGGGCAGCATTAAGCCCCGGCTTCCGCTCGTGTCGAACCAAGAACAAATCACACAACCAGTACAAGGAGAAACAGATATGTCACAAGTGACAAGCGAAATGATCAAGAAGCTCCGTGAGATGACCGGAGCGGGAATGATGGATTGCAAGACCGCGCTCAACGAGGCTGCGGGCTCAATGGATCAGGCGATTGAGATCCTCCGAAAGAAGGGACTCAAGGATATCGCCAAGCGCGCTGGCAAGACGGCGGCTGAGGGAACGATCGGAGTATACACTCATCCTGGAGATCAGGTTGTGGCGCTTGTTGAGCTTAACTGCGAGACGGATTTCGTGGCACGTGGAGAGGAGTTCCGCGCTCTCGCTCGCGACCTCGCGATGCACGTCGCCGCGATGAAGCCATCGTACCTCTCCGTAGAGGATGTGCCGGAGCACGTTCTCGCCAAGGAGAAGGAGATCCTCTTCGAGCAGCTCAACGACGAGCAGAAAAAGAAGTCCGACAAGATCCTCCCAGGTAAGATCGAGAAGTTCCTAGAGACTCAAGTTCTGCTCCGTCAAATCTACATCAAGGACGAGACTGAGTCGAAGACCATCAAGGACATGGTAGAGGCTCTCGGAATGAAGTGCGGAGAGAAGGTGTCTATCCGTCGTTTCTCCCGTCTTGAGGTAGGAGAGGGTATCGAGAAGGCTCAAGCCAACTTGGCGGATGATGTCGCCGCGATGGTCGGAGACAAGTAAAGTGGTACCATGGCTCCTGAAGGTCTCATGACGAGACCCTCAGGAGCTTTAAACGCGCTGGCTCGATCTTCTATCAGGCGCGCAGTTTCGATAATCAAGAGTAAATCACAGGGAACCGCGATGAGTGAGGGTGTGAGGCCAGAGGTCAGATATAAGCGAATACTACTCAAGCTAAGCGGGGAAATCCTGGCGGGTGATAAGAGCGGCGGCATCGACGCTGAGATCATCAACGCTCTCGTTCGGCAGATTCGAGAGGTAGCGGACCTAGGCGTTGAGGTTGGAATCGTTATCGGTGGCGGCAACATATTTCGAGGTGTTCAGGCCGGTTCTCAGGGGCTCGATAGAGTCACCGGTGATTATATGGGGATGCTCGCCACCGCGATTAACGCTCTCGCGCTCCAAGATCGGCTTGAGGCCGAAGGTGTCGACACTCGCGTGCTCTCAGCGATTGAGATGAAGGAGATCTCCGAGCCGTATATCAAGCGTCGAGCGACTCGGCATCTTGAAAAAGGGCGAGTGGTTATTTTCGCTTGCGGCACCGGTAATCCGTTCTTCACGACGGATACAGCGGCTAGTCTTCGCGCGATGGAGATTAGCGCCGAGGTGCTGCTCAAGGGCACCAAGGTCGACGCTGTCTATGATAGCGATCCGGTCAAGAACAAGGACGCCAAGCCGTACCGGGAGATATCCTTCATGGACGTCTTGCAGAAGGGATTGCGGGTGATGGACACCGCTGCTATCTCTCTGTGCATGGATAACAACCTCCCAATTATCGTGTTTAACGTTGGGGTAGAAGGGAATCTACGGGGCATCGTATGTGGCGATCGGGTAGGGACGTTGGTTCAAGGGTAGTTCTTTCAGCGACTAGGGTAGTCAGACGGGAGCAGACGATATGAGTAGCAAGTTCGACAATTATAAAGCTCAATGCGCTAAGACGTTAGAGCACTACAAAAAAGAGCTCTCGCGACTCCGTTCGGGTCGCGCTACGCCGAGCCTCCTTGAGGGCGTGAACGTGGAGTATTATGGCTCTCACGTGTCGTTGCAGCAGTTGGGTATGGTGTCGGCACCCGAGCCACGTATGCTCACGATTCAGGTCTATGATGCTGGTGCTGTTGAAGCTATCGAAAAGGCTATTCAACAGGCTGATTTAGGTCTGAATCCTTCGCGAGATGGTTCGTTGATTCGGGTAATTATTCCCGCTCTAAACGAGGAGCGACGAAAGGACCTGATAAAAAAGGTCAATAAGATGGCGGAGGAGACTCGCGTGGCTCTTCGCAATCTTCGTAGAGACGAGGTTGAGGCGGTTAAGAAACAGCTCAAGAATAAAGAGATATCTGAGGATGATTCCCGGCGATCTCAAGATGAGATTCAAAAGATAGTCGACAAGTTTATCGTTGATGTGGACGCGGCCGCCGCGGGCAAGGAAAAGGAGCTGATGGAGGTGTGACCTCCACTTCAAAGTAAGTCATGACGAGGCGGGCGGCGAGCGTTGATGTTGTAGACCAGAAGCGGGACTCCAGCCCCGCGCCGAAGGCTATACCACGCCACCTTGCCATCATCATGGACGGCAATGGTCGTTGGGCTAAAAAGCGGTTCATGCCTCGCGTTGAGGGTCATCGCAATGGTGCTAAGACCGTACGGATGGTGGTTGAGGAGTGTAGAAAGCTCGGTGTGCGTCACCTGACTTTGTTCGCCTTCTCCACGGAGAACTGGCGACGTCCAGAGGAGGAGGTCGGTGGTTTAATGCGCCTCTTCGTGCAGCATCTTGAGTCAGAGCTAGAATTGCTGCTTAAGAATGGCATCCGCTTGAGAGCGATGGGTGATCTGTCGAGGTTGCCTGCCGCGGTTCGGGAACTTCTAGAGCGCAACGAGGAGCGCACCAAAGATTTGACTGGAATGGATCTTATCTTGGCTGTCTCGTATGGTGGCCGAGACGAGTTGGTGCACGCGTTTCGCAAGCTTGGGCGCGCGGTAAAGGCAGGTGAGCTGGACCCGGAGACAGTCACCGAGGAGTTGGTGTCTCGTTCGCTGTATCTGCCGGATGTACCAGATCCCGATCTGCTCATTCGTACCAGTGATGAGACCCGCATTTCCAACTTTCTGCTATGGCAGTTAGCCTACGCCGAGATCGTGGTCTCGCCGGAGTTGTGGCCTGACTTTTCACGTGATGAGTTTCATAGGTGTCTTCATGTCTTCGCAGGGCGCAACCGACGGTTCGGACTCACTCAAGAGCAGGCAAGTGCTTCGTAGTGTGATCCCATCAGTATTCCGATTTGAGGGCGATGGTTCGCTGAAAGATCGTCTTTTGACGGCGCTTCTTGTCTTGGTCGTGGCGCTCGCGCTCTCGATTGTCGCCATTTACGTTCCATATGGTGGATTGATATGTGTCGCGTGGGCTGCGGCGGTAGCGGCGGTGAGCACCTTTGAGGTCGTTCGTCTCTTCGCGAGATCCTCGGATACCCTCCATTATCTTCCCAGCCTTGGCGTGGTGATGTTTACCATTCTGATGTTGCCTGGCGTCGCGGCTACGTATTCCGCGGCGAGAGAGGTACTGGGTGTTGGAATCGATTTGCGGATTGTGTATGGGGCGCTACTTGTCTCTGGACAGTGCGTGTTACTCGGGCAGGTATTTGCTGGTCGCCGTCGTCTAGAAGACGCGAGTCATTACGCGCAGCGCTGGGCGCCGTCGTTCTTATTGCTGGGAGTCTGCGCTTCTCAGTTAATCGTGATTGCCGGGTCTCCCCATGGTGTGCGTCTGTTGTGGTGGATAGCGGGAGTCGCCGCGCTTAACGACGCCGCCGCCTATTTCGCGGGTAAATCGTTTGGCAAACACAAGATGGCGCCGGGGCTATCGCCGAACAAGAGTGTTGAGGGAAGCGTAGCGGGTCTTATCGTTGGTACCGCGGCTGGAGTTTTTCTATGGCAGGCGCTCCTAGGAGCGAGCGTTCCTGTATACCAGCGAGTGGCGTTATCCTTGGCGATGGTGATAGCGGCGCAGGGTGGGGATCTCGCCAAGTCCTATCTCAAGCGTTTGCGGGGCGTCAAAGACACGGGCGCGTTTTTTCCCGGTCACGGTGGTGTGTTGGATCGATTCGACGCCATGATAGCGGCTTCTCCCGTAGTGGTTGTGGCGCTTTCTTTGATGGGACTCTTGTAAGTCAGATGAAACGAATAGCGCTCCTCGGATCGACGGGGTCGATCGGGCTCTCTACACTAGAGGTTGTCAGCGGTCACCGCGATTCGTTCTCGGTCGATCTGTTGTGCGCGGGTTCCCAGTCTAAGGTGTTGGCGGACCAGATTCGAACTTTTCGTCCCTCGGTGGCGGGATTGGCGAGCGAGTCCGCGTTTGTGTCTCTGTGTGAGATATTAGGGGTCGATCCGAAGTCGAGAGTTTTTGAGGGGACGAGACTGCTCTGTGGAAGCGATGAGATCGAGTCGGCGGTTCGTGAGAGTCAAGCCGAGCTTGTCGTCGCGGCGGTCGTTGGTATGGCGGGATTGCCTGGTGTGCTCGCCGCTCTTGAGAGTGGGAAAGATGTCGCGCTGGCGAACAAGGAAAGCTTGGTAGTGGCCGGTTCCTTGGTGGTCGAGCAAGCTCGCCAGCGGGGAGTTAAGCTCATACCGGTGGATAGCGAGCACTCGGCGGTTTTTCAAGTGCTGCAAGGGGTCGCTCGAGCGGACCTTCGCTCGATTATCTTGACCGCCTCTGGCGGACCTTTTTTGAAGACACCGAGAGAGGAGTTCGATTCTATAACACCCGAGCGAGCTCTAAAGCATCCAAAGTGGAATATGGGCCCGAAGATCTCAATCGACTCGGCGACGTTGATGAACAAGGCGCTTGAGGTTATTGAGGCGCGGTGGCTCTTTGATGTTTCTCCCAGCGACATTGAGGTTATCGTTCATCCGCAAAGTATTATTCATTCCATGATACGGCTTAAAGATGAGACTGTGCTGGCGCAGCTCTCAGAGCCCGATATGAAGGGTCCTATAGCTTATGCGCTCCAGTATCCACACTGTCGTCTCGATCGGGTCATGAGACCGCTTGATTTTACGACAGTAAGAGAGTTGACCTTTTGCCCGGTGGACAAAGAGCGGTTTCCCAGCATCGACCGAGCTCTTGAGTGTTTACAGGGGGCTAGGGGAGCGTGCGCCGTATTTAACGCGGCTAACGAGGTCGCGGTACAGGAGTTTTTGAATGGCGCGATTTCATTTCCGTCCATATACAAGGTTATCGATAAAACATTAGAGCGTTGCGGTGATGAGGGATACGCATCTCTGCAGGAACTTGAAAGTTTGTGCGACCGAGCCTCAGAGTGGGCTCGACAGACTGTGCGTAGTGTCCGAAAGTAGGAGTCATGGGAATACTTATTTCGATTCTGGTTCTTGGAGTTCTCGTTTTTGTCCACGAGCTTGGGCATTTCTTAGTCGCCAAGTTCTTCGGCGTTGGCGTTCTTGAGTTCGCGCTGGGCTTTGGCCGCCCACTTTGCAGGTGGCAAGGGAAAGAGACTACATATTCTATCCGCGCGATACCGCTTGGAGGCTTCGTGCGAATGTCGGGCGATGACCCTGTGGCCGTCTACGGTGAAAGCGTCGTAGGGCCGCGTCTCGAGGTCGAGGGGGCGTCGCCCATGGAAGGCTCGCAAGAGGAGCTCACCGAATCCCAACAGCGCATGGTTCAGGATGAATCGAGGTGGTTTCTAAAGAAATCGTATGGTCCTCGTTGCGCGATCGTCTTAGCGGGTCCTCTCGCTAACTTTCTATTCGCGTGGGTGCTCGCTTTTGGGGCGATCCTGGCTATTGGTTTGCCAGTAATTAGTGATGGGCCGGTGACCATTGGGGGTGTCTTTAATGGATCTCCCGCTGATCAAGCTGGCATTAGAAAGGGTGATAAGGTTCTCTCGGTAGATGGAAAGAGAATCGAGACGTTTAAGGACTTGATGGCGATCGTCCAGGGCTCTCAGGGCAACGCTCTCGCGTTTGAGGTTGAGCGTCCGATGGCGGATAGTCAGCAGAGCGCCACGGAGGTCGTCACGATTCCGGTTAAGCCAACGATGGAGATGCCATCTGAGCTTGAGATTGTGGATGGTCGTCCCACCACTCCCACCTATAGGGTCGGAATACAGCGGTCCCTCAAAAACGTGAGCTATGAGCCCACGAATGTTCAGACTGCTCTCGCCGTGGCGAGCGATCAAGTAATCGCCTTGTCGCTGCAGAACTTGCGAGGACTACGCGCCCTCATAACGGGTCGCATATCCCCCACGAAGAGTATCGGGGGACCAATTGAGATTATTAAACAGACAGCGGCCAGCGCTGATCAGGGAATCATGGCGTTGATTGGCTTCATGATATTCTTAAATATCACGCTGGGTATAATGAACTTGCTGCCGATCCCGATTCTCGACGGCGGACATCTGACGCTGTTCACGATTGAGTTGCTGCGAGGTCGACCACTAACACTTCGAAGCCAGGCGAGGATCATGAATGTGGGAATGCTCATTTTAGGCGCTTTGATGATCTTCGCTCTTGGTAACGATCTCTATCGAGTCCTGCTCTAACGCACTAAGGCACTTGTGGCGCACCGACTCGCGATTGATACCAGCGGCTCATTTTGTAGCGTAGCGCTCCAACGCGCGGACGGTGTCGTTTTTCGCGCTGAGTCAGAGGGAAACGGGGATCATTTCGAGCGGTTGCCTCCGCTCGTAGAGTCGCTCTGTAACCAAGCCCAGGTTCGCTTGTTGGATCTTGCCCAGGTGCTGATCGGCGTGGGACCGGGTTCGTTTACGGGATTGCGGATCGGAATGAGTTTCGCCAAAGGTGTCGCGTGCGCGGGACAGGTGCCGGTAGTCGGGGTTTCGTCGTTTCTTGGAGTCGCTATGCGGCGAGCGATGATTGCAGGCGCGCAGGGTCCAATCCTGGTAGTCTCCGATGCTCGGAGGCAGGAGGTCTTTGCCGGGGAATATGAGGTCGTCGGCGGGGAAGCTGTACGCTCACAGGCACCGACCATACTTGCGGATGTCACCGTTTCCCAGTGGGTAGAGCGCACGGGAGGGGTAGTGATGACGACGCTTCGAGAGTGGGTGATTCCGGGGGTTGATTTGGTCGTAGAGTCCCGTATTGCTGAGGGTTTACTGGCGGTTAATCCGCCGCAAGGGACTTTTTCTTGGCACACCGTAGCGCTCCTGGAACCGGAATACGTCCGAGGAGTTTCCGCTAAATCGATAGCTGAGCGGAGAGGGGCTTGACTCTTCTGGCAACCCTAGTTAAGAATCGGCGCAGCAACTGTCCAGTTGTGTGGCTTGTTTCTCAGCGTGGGTTTTAACGGTGGGAAATACAGCGAGTACCTGCAGCGAGTATCTCAAGCGAGAGAGTAAAGAGTAGTGCGGCTATTAACCGTCTACCTGGAATCGTTTTGATACAATCCAGTAAATTTTAGACTCTGTGTGCCAGCAGCTCTTAACAAGGCGAGCGCTCTTGAGACCGGGCTTTCGGAATCGAGGCACTAAGGGGTCACTTCTAAACAAATGTCTAGCCCGTCAGGGTAAAAGAGTAAAACAACGATGAATCTCAACGAACTTAAGCAACTAAAGACCGATGAGCTAATGAAAGTGGCTGCGGAGTTCAACATCGAAACCGCGAACTCAATGCGTCGGCAGGAGCTTATCTTTAGTATTCTCACTGCTCAGTCAGAGTCGAACGGTATCATCTATGCCGGGGGCACCTTAGAGTGTCTGCCAGATGGCTTCGGGTTTCTCCGTTCTCCCGATTACAACTACATTCCGGGACCAGATGATGTGTATGTCTCACCTGCCCAGATTCGTCGGTTCGGTTTGAAGACGGGAGATATCGTTGAGGGGCAGATCCGACCGCCGCGCGAGAAGGAAGGCGAGCGATACTTCGCGCTTGTGAAAGTAACTTCCGTGAACTTGGACTCTCCAGAGGTTCTCAAGACCAAGACTCACTTCGATAATTTGACAGCGCTATACCCCAACGAGCGCCTCAAGCTTGAGGGCGGCAAGGGTGGATTGGCCACTCGTATCATGGACCTTTTCTGCCCAATCGGTAAGGGACAGCGCGCGTTAATAGTAGCTCCGCCGCGTACAGGTAAAACAATCCTGCTTCAAAATATCGCGAACGCGATTACGGAGAACCACAAAGAAGTCTACCTGATTGTTCTCCTGATCGATGAGCGTCCTGAGGAAGTAACTGACATGGCCCGTTCCGTGAAGGGCGAGGTCGTGTCATCGACCTTCGATGAGCCAGCTCAACGCCACGTTCAGGTAGCGGAGATGGTAATCGAGAAGGCGAAGCGCCTCGTTGAGCACAAGCGTGATGTGGTCATTCTTTTGGACTCTATTACTCGTCTCGCGCGCGCCTACAACACGGTGGTGCCACCGAGCGGCAAAATCCTCTCGGGCGGAGTCGACGCGAACGCTCTCCATAAGCCCAAGCGCTTTTTCGGAGCGGCTCGAAATGTTGAGGAGGGCGGCAGTCTCACAATTATTGGTACAGCGCTTATCGAGACGGGAAGCCGCATGGACGAAGTTATCTTCGAGGAGTTCAAAGGCACCGGTAACTCGGAAATCGTGCTCGACCGTAAGTTGAGTGAGCGACGTATTTATCCAGCGCTGGACCTGAAGGCGTCTGGGACGAGAAAAGAGGACCTTCTTCTCGACGACACCGTTATGCAGAAGGTGTGGCTGCTCCGAAAGGTTCTCAATCCGTTGAACACTGTTGAAGCCATGGAGTGGTTGCTCAGTAAGATCGACGGCACCAAGAGCAATAAGGACTTCCTTGAGATGATGAAGGGGTAGGCTCGGAATAGAGCGTATTTCTTCTGGGATTTTGGGCAGATAGAGGCTTGCTCCCTCAGTGGGATTTCTCGCATCTTATCTCAAGCCGTAGTGGGCTCGTGAAGCGCCCATGAGTTCGGCATTTTAGTTCACTCTCCACAACGCTCTATGGTCTCAACTCCTCAGGGAATTAAAATTCTAGCCGTCGATGACAATCACGAGGGGCTATTCGCCCTCGAGCAGCTGCTACTCGCGCGAGGCTTTGAGGTTGTCACCGCCTCCAGCGGAGCGGAGACCCTTGAAAAAGCGGAAAGTGAGCGCCCGGATCTGATTCTCCTTGATGTGGTTATGCCCGAGCCAGACGGCTACGAGGTGGCTCGACGTCTTAAGGCGCATGCCGACTTGCGTTACACGCCGGTAGTGCTTCTGACCGGGAAAGACGAGCTCAAGGACGTTCTTCGTGGTTTCGAACAGGGAGCCGATGATTACATCAGCAAGCCGTACCAGTCGGCGGAGCTGGTGGCGCGCGTTCACGCGGCGCTTCGAGTTCGCCGATTGTACACGGAGCTGCGTGACGTTCGATTCGTTAATCGTCATCTGCAGGCGAAATTGCGAGAGGAGTTCGCCTTCGGCAACATCATTGGCAAGAGCGCGGCAATGGCTGAGCTTTACCAGGTCATGGCGAAAGTCGTTGATAGCGAAGTGCCGGTGCTCGTTACTGGGGAGTCGGGCACGGGAAAGGAGATGATCGCCACGGCGCTTCACGCCAATGGGCCTCGAAAGGAAAGAGCGTTCGTAGTGCAGAATTGCTCCGCGTTTAATGAGAATCTCCTAGAGTCTGAGCTGTTTGGTCATGTGAAGGGGGCATTCACGGGCGCGGTGCGTGATAAGCAGGGCCTTTTTGAGGTCGCTGACGGTGGGACATTCTTTCTCGATGAGTTGGGAGAGATGAGCCCCGCGTTGCAAGTAAAGCTCTTGCGAGTCCTGCAGGATGGCACCTTCATGCCTGTGGGTGGCATAAAGCAGAAAAAAGTCGATGTGCGGATCATCGCCGCCACTAATCGCGACTTAGAGGATATGGTGCAAAAAGGCACTTTTCGACAAGATCTTTACTATCGCCTGAACGTGGTGAGTTTACGACTGCCGCCATTGCGCGAACGCCTCGGGGACGTGCCACAACTGGCGCAATTCTTCCTTTCAAAGATAGCGGCTAAATCCGGTCAGCAACGAAAGAACCTCGCCCCTGACGCCATGAACGCTCTTGAGTCGCACGCGTGGCCAGGAAACATTCGCCAATTAGAGAATGAGATTCTAAGGGCGTGCGTGATGTGTGGAAAGGATGAGCTCATCGTGAGAGAGCATTTATCGCCAGCGGTTGTCGACGCCGCTAGCCCGGGCAAGCGTATAAGCGCGGCCCTCGATACGCAGGGCAAAGCGTTGAAAGATATTCTAGAGCAGGTCGAGCGTGAGATGATTCAGAGGACGCTAGCCCAGTGTGAGGGCAACAAGAGCGAGGCGGCTCGTCAGCTGGGAATTTCGAGGTCAAATCTGATCGCCAAGACTCAGGAGTATGGGTTAGAGTAGGGCGATGAACGCTATTCTTATCTCAAGAGATCTCCTTTTCATTACCAAGATTAAAGAGACGGCGATGACCTCGGGCGCCCGACTAACCGTGGTGAAGTCGGCCGAGGCTCTCGGGGAGGCGCTGACGGCCAATCCCTCAGGAGGAGTGGTCATGATTGACCTTGAGAAATGTCCAATGCCCCTCGAAACAATCCGCGGCGCGCTGCCGCTAGGGGGCGACTCTCAGTGGCGCATCTGTAGTTTTTTCTCCCACGTGCATTTAGAAACGGCCGAAAGCGCCCGCCAGCTAGCGCTTGGAGATGTCATGCCACGTTCAAGGTTCGTGAGCATCCTCCCCAATCTTTTGTCTTCCCTGGGGTAGTGGTTCGCGCTACGAATACGGAGAGTGTTAGCGATGAGTTCGCCTGGCCTGAATCGGGCGAATAGGCGGGGTATTTGAACCCACTGTCGCCAATCACAGGGAAATTAGCCATGCGCCGCTTAAATCTATCTCCAAAAACTTTTGTGTCCATCGCGGCGGTTATCGCCGCGTGCTTTGTTGGTGTCGTCTTGGATGAGCGGGTGAGACACCACGACTCGAGCACCGACCGATTAAGGGTTCGAAGTGAGTTGTTCGCCAATTCGCCCCAGGAACTCGCGTTAAAGGATAGGATCGAAAAATTGTCTGGGCTTGAGGGAAGACCGCTCTTGTCGCTCGATCAGTGGGTTCCAGTCGAACCCATAGTTGTCGATGGCATCGATGTCAGCAATTTGTTCGTTGGGGAGTTCTCGTACAAGCCAAGCTTGGAAGGTAGTTTCCAGTTCTCGAAGTTGGTTTTGGATGCGGTGTTCACGAGGGCCGAGACCTTTTTTGACCTTGGTATTCCGGTGGAGTCGGGAGCGTTGGTGGTTCGATTCTCTGGTTCTTCGGTAGAGGCCTTCTCTAAGTCCGCTAGTGGTGGTGATTTAGTTCCCTTGAACGGCATGAAAGTGACGACGCCAGCTGGATGTTCTCGGTACGAGCTAGTAGCCACAGCCACGGGCCAGTCCGTTGTTTGTTTAGGTAGAACGATCATGGAAATAAAGATGCCGAATCGTCGTAACGGGAGGGTCTTTGCGGCATCTAATCTTACGGGCGGCGAATTGCGAGAGCTGTCTATAGCCGGATAATACGCAGCGTGCGGTTAGCTGTGACAGAGACACTGAAGTGATTTTTGTTGCGGTGCACGAGTTCTTTACAGAGGGACTACATGACTCAAATCGTAGCGTTTCCCGGTTTTGCGGTAGGTTTGCCCCTAGCTGTCCTCTTCGGTTCGCTGGTGATCAGCCGACTTCTTAAAATCTCCATAATAGGAACGATCGTGGCGGCAAGCGCCCCATTAGCGCTGCCGTTTGTGAGGCTTCCCTTCGTGAAGGAGATAACTCACGGCCACCCTGAGTATCTAATTGGGGGCGCATGGGCCGTTATGCTGAGCGCCGCCATTGGATGGGTGCTGGTTCGTCCGATTGTGTCTGGAGCGGCGAAGAGTGTTGGCCTTCTCCGACTCGGATATCTTTTTGTGTTAGGCGGCGCGCTCCTTGTTACGACGTTGCTCTTGGTAAACCCAGAGGTCCTTACTCGACACACTCCTGGCTGGCGCGGATCCGCCGGATTTGTGCTGTTGAGCGCTTCGTTATTGAGTATGTCCATGTCATTGGCCAGGGTACTTCGAGCGGCCCTCTTCTTTGTCATGTGGTCATTCGTCTCGATCGTTTTGGCGAGCGAGGTATTTCTCCATAAGCTGCCGCAGGAGGTGGTGCGAGACGATCTTAAGCGCTTGGAAGCGGTTGTGCCGAAAGAGGCGATTGAGCGGGCGATAGAGCGTCTGCAGGTCGCGGCGACCTCAGATGCCGCCGTGCGCAAAGCAGTCGTGCTCGGCGGAGATACGGCCAATGGATTCCCGCTCCCGCGAGACAAGACCCTGGCGTCCCGATTGCAGTCGCTTTTCGCTTCGTCTGGCGCTGAAGTTTCGGTGCATGACGCTTCGTTTGAGGGCGCCACTGTCCACGATCTGGCGTGGTTAGCGCGTGAGAAGGTAGCGGCGCTCCGTCCTGATCTCGTGTTTCTCGTGGGGTGGTCCAATGACAAGGAGCTCGGCGGACCGTCGAGACCAGCCTGGAGTCGATTTTCCTCGGAGGTGACTGACACCAGCCCTGATGATGGAGTGAGGGCGAGTCTATCGTCGAGTATGTTGATGCGATGGGCGACCAGCCCAGCCCAGCCGGAAGATACCTCGAAAAATAGGCCAAGGGTGCCGGCGGGTGAATATCGACACCAACTAACTGAGACGGTGCGAACGCTGAGAGCTGTGGGTGTCACCGTTGTGCTTGTGGCGGAACCGAATGTTGAATCGGACGATCTCCCGTATCGTGAAGCTATGGTGGAAACGGCGGTAGAAACACTATCACTTTTTCTCTCCTCCGATCGAATTGTTCGTCAGTTGGGTGACGCAAGCAGGACGTTTAGTCGTGGCGCGCTGCTTTCCTCACATGGCTATGACGCGCTTGCGGGAGGCGCGGTTAGTCGTCTGCGTGCGTTAAGCTCGAAACTCTAGGAGATATGATCAGGCGTGTTTACTACATCTGCGGCGCTCTTATCGCGGCGGTGGGCATTTTCACTTGTTTGGAGATGGCCTATAGCTTCTACGACCTAAAAAACCACCTGGCGCAAACGCTTAAAACGGCGGACCTTGAGACTGACTCGGAAATTCGTAAAAAGGTGGTTGGTCGCGCAAAGAGATCTGGAGTTCAGTGCGTCGAACAGGATATCGTAGTGACGCGTGGCGGGGGTCATGTGGTGGTTGATATGCCGTATAAGCACGAGGTTCAGCTCACCGTGCTTGGGCACCGCTACACGCTACTTTCGGTAACGCTGAACGCCCAAGTCGAGAGATACTTCTAGAGTATGGCGGATTCCGCGGAGCGAACTGCCAGGGAGATGTTTGTATGAACGCGAAGTTTAAGCCCGTTCCAAGAGAATGGCAGCAGGTAATGGATGAGGAGACTATCGCGCGGGCGATCTCCCGAATGAGTTTTGAGATAGTCGAAAAGGATCGGGATCTCAGCAGCCTCGCGATAGTCGGTATTCGAACAGGAGGGGAGTATCTCGGCAAGCGTCTGCAACAAGAGATCCAGCGTATTGAAGGTTGCGAAGTCGCCTACGGTGTAATTGATATCACTCTCTATCGAGACGATCTCTCAAGCGCCCAGTCACAACCAACCCTGAGAGGCACAGACCTGCCGTTTCGTATCGCCGGGTCTCGAATAGTGCTCGTGGATGATGTCTTGTTTACAGGCCGCACTATTCGTTCCGCCCTAGACGCGATTATAGATTTCGGTAGGCCGAGAAAAGTAGAACTCGCTGTTCTTCTTGACCGAGGACACCGTGAGTTGCCGATTCAAGCGAACTATATCGGGAAAGTAGTTCCCTCTGAGCGTTCTCAGCTCGTACGGGTGCGCTTGAGTGAGATGGGATACAAAGATGGGGCGTATCTTATCGAGCGAGAGAACCGTTAAGTCCGAAGCAATTAGCTTGCTGCTCCGCGCTAGCCTTGATGGTTGGTTGCCCGGGGCGGAGTCGACTCTTTACCTAACGAGCTTTATTCGAGGCATTATCGATGTCTTCGGAAGGGATTTAGACAAGGCCTGTGGCGAGACCGTGACGATAGGGGAGTGCTTTCTCGCTTGCTTCTCTCCCCACAATCATAGCTAATTCAATCGCTGCCCCCTACATAGGGCTTACGTGTGAGAAGTCTAATTTACTGAATAGTCCTCTCTTTTTTGTGCGCTAGCCACTTGTAAAGTTCCCTGCGGTAAGGTTAACTGATCACTCGATGGTCGACCACTTGTTGGGAATAGAAGGGCTTTCGAAGACAGACATATATCGGTACCTCGATGCGGCACACTCTTTTGTAGAGGTATCTGAGCGGGACATTAAAAAAGTTCCAACTCTCCGCGGAAAAACAATCGTTCACGTTTTCTTTGAGCCAAGCACACGAACCCTTGCCAGTTTTGATATAGCTGGTAAGCGCCTTTCGGCGGACACCATAAACGTGTCGGCGAGTTCAAGCTCAGTAAAGAAGGGCGAGACCCTTCTCGACACCGTTCGTACACTCGAGTCCATGAACCCGGACGTGTTGGTGATTCGCCACTCCGAGAGTGGTGCGGCCCGTTTCGCCTCGCAGTATCTAACTCGTTCGTCGGTTGTTAACGCTGGAGATGGTTCGCATGAGCATCCCACGCAGGCTCTACTAGACTTGCTGACCTTGCGTCAGCACTTTTCATCGATGAAGCGAGGAATAGAGGGACTCAAAGTGGGTTTTGTCGGGGATGTTCGGCACTCACGGGTCGCGCGCAGCAACGTCTGGGCGCATCTTGCTCTGGGTAACGAGGTTCGCTTGATTGGTCCGACAACCTTAGTGCCGTCTGATTTCGCGGGGGTATTTGGAGGCGGCGTCACGATTGAGCACGATCTCGCGGCGGGCCTGAAGGGACTCGATGTCGTGGTGTGTTTGCGAATGCAGCTGGAGCGACAAGACGAGCATTTTGTGCCGAACCTTGATGAGTACAGCAAGGAATATTGCGTGTCCGAGCGGCTCTTGAAAGATCTCGCGCCGTCGAGCGTGGTGCTCC
Organism: uncultured delta proteobacterium; assembly: GCA_903904735.1. GTDB lineage: Bacteria > Bdellovibrionota_C > UBA2361 > UBA2361 > OMII01 > OMII01. Next base: position 107,820 of record CAIVDM010000016.1, on the reverse strand, counting down.
ACCCAGGCCCAATGAACAGAGGCACGGAGATATCTGGAGAGGTCGCCGATGGACCCCGTTCGTTAATTAGGCGCCAAGTGAATAACGGCGTCGCGGTACGTATGGCGGTCTTGTACTTATTGGCGCGTACGGTTGAATCTCATGAGACGGGAGTAGTGGCGTGAGTAACAAGAAATCAACGATCATACACGGTGGAATAATTGTAGACGCTGCCTCCGACAGAGATGGCGAGTTCGATCTTCTCATCGAGAATGGCGTGGTCGCCGCAATCGAAAAGCCAGGAGTTCTCAAGGATAAGGCGGACGCAAACCGGCTAGACGCTACAGGATCGTGGGTAATCCCCGGCTGTGTCGATTTACATGTGCATTTACGTGAGCCTGGCGAAGAGTGGAAAGAAACTGTTCAGACTGGAGCGGAGGCGGCGGTTCTCGGAGGATACACCTCGATCTGCTGTATGCCGAATACCAAGCCCGCGAATGATTCGGCGGAGGTGACTCGCTTCATTCTTGAGAAGGCTAGGGCGGCTCAAGCCGCTCGTGTTCTGCCGATTGGCGCTATCTCTATGGAGCGCAAAGGAAAGCAGCTTGCGCCTTACTCGGAGCTCGCGAAGGCTGGGTGCGTCGCTTTTTCCGATGATGGAGATCCAGTTGTCGACGCCGGACTGATGAGGCGCGCCTTGGAGTGGTGCCTTATGCTGGGTCTGCCACTGGCGTGTCACGAGGAGGACCGCAACCTGAGTTGTGGCGGGTGCATGAACGAATCTCCGCTTTCGCTCAAGATGGGATTAAAAGGATTTCCGGGCGTTGCCGAGGACGTGATGATAGCGCGAGACATTGAGTTGGCGCGTTTCACCAAGGGCAAGGTCCACATTTGCCACGTATCGACCGCGCGCGGGGTAGAGCTCATACGTCGAGCCAAGAACGATGGAATTAACATCACCTGCGAGGTCGCTCCACACCATCTAGTCTTAGATGAGCAGTGCGTGCGGGGATATGACACGAATTACAAGATGATGCCGCCCCTCAAAGGGCATGAGGATGTGGAGGGGCTCTTCGCGGGACTCGCTGATGGAACGATAGACGCGATCGCCAGCGATCACGCCCCGCACGACAAGGATAGTAAGTTGGTCGAGTTCTCACGCGCTACAGTTGGTATTTTGGGGCTACAAACTAGCCTTCCACTGCTGGTTGAGATGTTTCTTAAGGGGGCCATGAGTCGTAAGCGCATGGTTGATCTATTGTGCGCGGGACCATCGCGTTCCTTTGGGTTGCCGTACGGCACGCTTAAGGTAGGCAGCGACGCGGACGTAGTCGTGCTTGACCCGAAGCGCACATGGGTCTTTTCGGAACAGGATGTTCGGTCAAAATCAAAGAACAGTCCGTTTGTCGGCAAGGAACTCACTGGTCAAGCGAAACATGTGTTCGTGGCGGGCAGACAGGTAGTGTCGGGCGGGGAACTCGTTCGGTAATTGGTATCGGTGAATCGACGTAAAGGAAGAGAGGAAATGACAGCGAAGAAGACGGTCACATCGATACGAGAAGCGAGCGGCGAACCTGGTTACGTCGCGTTAGCGGATGGCACTATCTTCAAGGGAACGTGTTTTGGCGCGCTACGCGGGGAGGAGAGCCCCGTTGAGGGCGAGGCGGTTTTTAATACGTCGATGTACGGCTATCAGGAGATCCTCACGGACCCAAGTTACGCTGGTCAAATTATGTGCTTCACCTACCCACACATCGGTAACGTGGGATGCAACGAGGAAGATGTCGAGTCACATAGAGTTTTCACAGAAGGGCTCATCGTTCGCAGCGCGCAAAAAGTTCCGTCTAATTTTAGGTCCACGGTCTCTTTGCCGGAGTATCTGAGAAAGCGAAACATCATGGGCATCGAGGGGATCGATACGCGTGAGTTGGTGACGCTCCTGCGCACGAAGGGAGCTCAGATGGCGGTGATGGCGGGTGGCGAGAACGTGAGTCCTGAGGCTCTTGTGGATCGCGCGCGCTCTCTCGGTTCGATGGAAGGCAAGGATTACGTCAAGCAGGTCGCTTGTAAGGAGATATATACCTGGGATCTCCTACCGTGGAGTCTGTCGCACGGAAATAACCGTAAGTTATCTCAAGAGCAGCTCGTGTCACGACCGCATGTCGTGGCGATCGATTGTGGAGTGAAGACGAACATCTTGCGCCTCCTTGTCGATGTTGGTTTTCGAGTCACTGTAGTGCCCGCGGGCACAACGGCGGCGGATATAATGGCGCTTAGACCAGACGGGGTATTCCTGTCGAACGGTCCCGGCGATCCCGCGACGCTGGGGTACGTCGTGAATCCAGTCAAGGAGATGCTTGGCAAGGTTCCGATGTTCGGTATCTGCCTCGGACACCAAATTCTAGGGCAGGCGCTTGGCGGAAAAACGTATAAGCTTAAGTTTGGTCATCGCGGTGGAAATCACCCGGTTCGAGATGAAACGAACGGAAAAGTTGAGATCACGGTACAGAATCATGGGTTCGCGGTGGATAGGGACTCGCTCGGTAGCCGAGTGTTCGTTTCCCATCTGAACTTAAACGACATGACCGTTGAGGGGCTTGAGGCGAGAGACGCAAAGGCGTTCTCCGTGCAGTATCATCCAGAGGCATCACCTGGTCCGCACGATTCACGCTATCTCTTTGAGCGGTTTCATCGTTTGGTGGTAGGAGTTTAGGAAGTCGAGGAAGCGCGGATATGCCAAAGCGAACTGATATTAAATCGATTCTATTAATAGGGTCCGGACCAATCGTAATTGGGCAAGCGTGTGAGTTCGATTACTCCGGGACGCAGGCTATCAAGGCGCTCAAACAGGAAGGCTATAAAGTTATCCTGGTCAATTCGAATCCAGCCACGATCATGACGGATCCTGAGTTCGCTGACCGGACGTACATCGAGCCAATAACGGCGGATTTCGTGGAGGAGATCATTCGAGTAGAGCGACCCGACGCGGTGTTGCCGACGATGGGTGGACAGACGGCGCTCAATACGGCTCTTGAGCTCGCGGAGCGTGGAGTTTTTGAGAAATACGGTTGTGAACTCATCGGCGCCAAGGTCGACGCGATCATGACGGCCGAAGATCGAGAGTTGTTTCGCCGCGCCATGGATGAGATCGGATTAGAGTCCGCTCGTTCTCGAATGGTGACATCGATCAAAGACGCCGATGATGTCGCTAAAGATCTCGGTTATCCGCTCGTGCTACGCCCCTCACGTACCTTGGGAGGTACCGGTGGTGGCATCGTGTACGCGCCAGAGGAGCTGCACCGAAAGATCTCTATCGCGCTCGCCGCTAGCCCGAATCATGAGGTTTTGGTGGAAGAGTCGTTGCTCGGATGGAAGGAGATCGAGCTTGAGGTGATGCGGGATCTCAAAGATAACGTGGTCATCATCTGCGGTATCGAGAACTTCGATCCAATGGGTGTTCACACTGGCGATTCCATCACGGTAGCGCCCATACAGACGCTTACGGATAAGGAATACCAACTTCTTCGAGACGCCGCGATAAAGGTCATTCGCCGAATAGGTGTCGATACGGGTGGCTCAAACGTGCAGTTCGCGCTTAATCCCGTCAATGGACGAGTGATCGTTATTGAGATGAACCCTAGAGTCTCCCGAAGCTCAGCGCTCGCGTCCAAGGCGACGGGTTTTCCGATCGCCAAGATCGCGGCGAAGCTCGCCGTAGGATACACCCTTGATGAGATCACAAACGACATCACCAAGGAAACCCCAGCGTGCTTTGAGCCTTCGATAGATTACGTTGTAGTTAAGATTCCTCGCTTCAACTTTGAGAAGTTCCCCCTCGCTGACGCTACGCTTGGCACTCAGATGAAGTCGGTGGGGGAGGTGCTCTCATTTGGTCGCACCTTCCAAGAAGCGCTCCAAAAAGCGATGACGTCGATGGAGATGGGCACGTATGGCTTCGACGGCGCCAAGCTGGCGAAGGACTTAGGCAAGAGTGAGTTGCTTGAGGCGTGCGCGGTCGCCGCGCCACACAGGCTGTGGTTAGTGGGAGAGGCGTTGCGCGCCGGATTCTCCGTGCGAGATCTATTCCAGTCAACGAAGATCGACCCCTGGTTCCTTGGACAGATTGAGGAGCTCATACAGCGTGAACAGGAGCTGGCGACAAAGAAGATAAATTCTATCGAAGCCTCTGAGCTTCGGGATCTCAAGAGGCTTGGATTCACCGATAGAAGATTGGCGGCGCTCACGGGAAGTCGAGAGATCGATGTGCGTTCACGTCGGAAGGCGCTAGGAGTGGCGCCATCATTTAAGTCAGTGGATACATGCGCCGCGGAGTTCGAGGCGTTCACGCCTTATCTCTATTCGACATATGACGGACCGTCGGAGGCGCCTCCCACGCAGAAGAAAAAGATCATAATCCTCGGGGCGGGCCCTAATCGCATCGGACAGGGAATTGAGTTCGATTATTGTTGCGTGCACGCCTCCATGGCGCTTCGGGCGGATGGCTTCGAGACCATCATGGTTAATTGTAATCCCGAGACCGTCTCGACGGATTACGACACCAGCGATAGGTTGTACTTTGAGCCACTGACAGTCGAATCTGTTTTGCAGATAGTCGAGCGCGAGAAACCGTACGGAGTAATCGTGCAGTTCGGTGGACAGACTCCGCTGCGGATTTCGGCGGAATTAGCGGCTCTTGGAGTGCCCATCATCGGAACATCGGTGGAGTCGATTGACGTGGCGGAAGATCGCGAGAGATTTTCGGCGCTCGTGGCGAAATTGGGCTTGCTTCAACCCCCGTACGCGACAGCGCGCTCGGTAGACGAGGCGGTGGCGGCGGCGAAAAAAATCGGTTTTCCTCTCATGATCCGCCCCTCGTTCGTGCTTGGTGGCCGGGCGATGCGAGTGATCTACCGAGAAGATGAGATCATTAGTTATATGCAAGAGGGCGTGGAGGTGTCACACGACCGTCCAGTGCTGCTTGATAGATTCCTTGAAGGAGCGGTCGAGGTTGATGTGGACACGGTGAGCGATGGCGCTCAAGTGCTGGTGGCCGGCGTTATGGAGCACATTGAGCCAGCTGGTATCCACTCAGGAGACAGCTCCTGCTGTCTTCCTCCTCAGACTCTACGCAAGTCGACCATAGACGAGATTAAGCGACAGGCGCTTGTGCTCGCCAAAGAACTTGGAGTCGTCGGCCTGATGAATATTCAGTTCGCGGTGCCTCGCTCAGGCGAGGTCTATATCCTTGAGGTTAATCCGAGAGCTTCTCGTACGGTGCCATTTGTGAGCAAAGCTACAGGCATTCCGTGGGCTAAGGTCGCCAGTCGAATTATGGCTGGGAAATCGATTAAAGAGATCGGAGTGAGCGAGGTTGAGCCGAAGGGCTATGTCTCAGTGAAGGCTTCGGTGTTTCCGTTCTCTAAGTTCCCAGGGGTGGATACGATTCTCGGACCCGAGATGAAGTCCACGGGTGAGGTGATGGGTATCCATGAGAGCTTCGCCGGAGCGTTCGCGAAGAGTCAATTCGCGTCCAATATCTCGCTTCCGAAAGATGGTGTGATTTTCTTAAGCGTAAAGGACACCGATAAGGACGAGCTGCCTGATATAGCGCGTCAGCTCAATCGCCTTGGGTTCGGGTTAATGGCCACCAAGGGTACGGCGACATTTCTGCGAGAGCAGGGGATCCCTGTGCAAGAAGTTAATAAGGTGCGAGATGGTTCCCCTCATATCGTCGATAAACTCGGCGCGGGAGAAGTCGCTTTGGTAATGAATACACCCGAGGGATGGCGACCAGTTATGGACTCTAAGTCTATTCGCTTGGTAGCGAACGAGTTGCGCGTGCCGACATACACCACTATCGCGGCGGCGCGAGCGGTCTCAGAGGCGTTGGCGATGGTACAGAGCGGACAGTATCTTGCAGTGCGAGCGCTACAGGATTACACAGGCGTGAGCTAGTATCCGCTTTCTACAGCGCGGCGTTTTCGATCGACTTAGCGGACACGCGGAGTCTTTTGTTGTTATTTCCCAAGGAGTCTCTCAAGTTCTTTTATCATGAGCAGGAGGTTGGGAGTAATAACCTCGCAGTCGTCGGAAATCGCTTGCTGTACGAGAAGGGTCGCGGTGTGGACTTTGATGCGCCATCTTTCATCATCGCCGCTTGGGTCCACTTCGTTAAGAAGTCGTATGGCTTGCTTGGTGCCGGTCTCCACTAAGTCTCGATATGTTCGAAGCGGCTCGTTGCCGACTCGTATAAACCAATCGATTGTCTCAGAGAGCTCGGCGACAGTGTTAGTGATGTTTGCGATAGCTTTGGTGATAGAATCATTGACGTGCGCGGTCTCGCCTGGAGGAGCCTGCACCGCTCTGGTGAGAGTCGGAATGACCGTTTTCGCGATTGTCTCACCGAATGTTTCAATTGCCGAATTAATACGGCTGAGATTGGTGAGCAGTCGAAGCTGATCGCCGCGAGAGAGGTCATGTAGGTTGACTATCGAAGCGCCGCCAGGCGCGGATAGGCCCTCCGATGGGGCTTGGGCCTCTTGTTTCGCGTCCTCAGCAGGTCTTTTTTTTTCCGGCTCTAGTCCCATGAATTGCGCCATTTTTCGCACTCATTTCATTTGTACCTGAGACACGACGGCTAGTCTAACGATTCGAGCTGGTCCAGTATGAGCGAACCCGCGGCCGTAGTTATTTGAAATAACTATGCTTTTATGTAAGGTTTTTCAGAAAGCTGTATATGATCGTGTTTCTAGTCAGGAAGTGAGACGAAGAAAAGATACCTTGAGTTCTCAGCCATTTACATGGATCGAGGCGTTTGGTAGCCTACGCCGACCGTCGTATTGCTAGTTCAGGAGTGTAAGTATGGCCCGTATCACCGTTGAGGATTGTCTCGTTCAGGAGAATAACCGTTTCGCGCTTGTTCAGTTAGCGTCCAAGAGAACGAAACAGTTGCTTCAGGGCTCAACGGCGCAGACCGAGGACCGGAGAAACAAGGCGGTCGTTACCGCGCTCCGTGAGATCGCGGACGGTAAAGTTCGTTTTATGACTTCGGAAGAGACACTAGCCTTTGAGGAGCAACGAGCGCGCGAGGCTGAGGCCGCTGCCGCTGCCGCGATAGCTGTCGTAGAGCGCAAGCCTGAGATCGGCGCGGGACTGTTCACCAACAACGATGAGACACGTTCACCTGATTTTCTACGCGAGTCACTCATGAAGACTGGCCCGTTACCAGCGGCAGATGATGACGACGGAGATGAGGAGTAGTACTCGATAGTTTTCACTAGTAGTTTTTTCGTTTTTTTCTTAGGTGAGTGGATGGTATGTCCTTCGAGCAGGTAGCCGAGGCCCTCAAAAAGTACCATCCGACTCCTGATCTCGTCACTCTCAAGAAGGCATACGATTTCGCTAGTTCTTGCCACAGCGGACAAGTGCGCGCTTCAGGCGAGCCTTATTTTACTCACGTTGAGGAGACAGCGCTGTTAGTTTGTCGCTTGAAGCTCGACGAGCCATCGGTTGTCGCGTCTCTTTTACACGATACGATTGAGGACTGTGACACCTCTCGCGAGGATATTCAGAGAGAGTTTGGGCCGGGCGTGGCCGATATCGTAGAGGGAGTGACGAAGCTTACTCGCATAGAGTTCGAATCACGGGAGGAGAAACAAGCCGAGAATTTCCGCAAGATGCTGCTCGCCATGGCAAAGGATATTCGTGTCGTCTTGGTTAAGTTGTGCGACCGATTGCACAACATGAAGACCCTTAAATTTTTCAGTGAGGCCAAGCAGCAGCGCATCGCGGTTGAGACCCAAGAGATATACGCGCCACTAGCCAATCGTCTCGGAATCCACTGGCTCAAGTCCGAATTAGAGGATCTATGCCTTTTGTATCTTCGGCCCGAGCTGTACGCGCAAATTGAGGAGCACCTGCGTAAGACAGCGCCAGGACGCGACGCGTACGTAGATCGCGTCGCCTTAGAGATTCAAAAAGTTCTCCAAAGCGCGGGGGTGTCAGCCTCGGTCAAGGGGCGCGGTAAACATCTCTATTCCATCTGGCAGAAGATGGAGAAAGACAACCTCTCGTTTGAGGATGTGTATGACTTGATGGGATTTCGAGTGATCGTCCCTACGGTGCGCGCCTGCTATGAAACGTTAGGGATCGTGCATTCAACGTGGAAACCAGTCCCCGGTCGCTTCAAAGATTACATCGCGATGCCCAAACCGAATATGTATCAGTCGTTGCACACGACGCTGATCGGTCCAGAGGGCCAGCGAATAGAGATACAGATTCGCACCCCTGATATGCACCGCGTAGCGGAAGAGGGTATCGCCGCGCACTGGAGATACAAGGAGGGTGGCGCCGCCCCAGCGTTTGATTTGCAATGGGTCAAAGAGCTCGTTGAGACGCAGCAGTATCTTAAGAACCCAGATGAGTTCATCCAATCCGTAAAAGGGGAATTGTATCCCGAGGAGGTGTTCGTCTTCACGCCCAAAGGGGACCTCGTGAGACTCGCGTATGGTTCGACGCCGGTCGACTTCGCGTACGCGGTGCACACCGACGTTGGGCATCGTACGATTGGCGCTAAGGTCAACGGGCAGATGGTGTCGCTCGATCACCGACTCTCAAATGGCGACACTCTAGAGATTTTGACTTCTAAGAATCACGTTCCGAGCAAAGATTGGCTGAAGTTCGTTAAATCATCGAAAGCGAAGCAACGTGTTCGAGCGTTCTTGAAGGCGGAAGAACATTCGCGTTCGATGGCGCTAGGAATGGATTTGCTCAGCAAAGACCTTCGCAAGGTGAAGCTCAGTCTTAAGAAGCTTGAGAAAGAGGGCCGGTTCGCCTCACTTGCCGCGGACATGGGATTGAAATCCGAGGGTGAGCTCTTCGCGGGCGTAGGGTACGGTAAAATTTCCACATCTAAGATCATCGCGAAGTTGTTGCCCGAGGACGCCGCGCCCGCCGCGAAGCTTGAGGAAGAGCCGTCCCCGTTACAGCGAATATTTCACCGGGCCGCTCAGGCAAGTCGTGAGCGAGTGGGGGTGAAAGTTTCAGGGATGGACAACATTCTCATTCGCTTTGCTAAGTGTTGTGAGCCGCTGCCCGGGGATCGAATCGTTGGGTTCATTACCAGGGGGCGTGGAGTGACTGTGCATTTCGCGAATTGTCCACAGGTGCTTAACGCCGATCCGATGCGCCGCGTTGAAGTGGATTGGGATACTGGCAAATCGGCGCCACGGCGCGTTCGCATAACTGTTCATTCTCAAGACCAGATGGGGCTCTTGGCGAGTGTTTCACAGGCGTGCACTACCCAAGGAGCTAATATCACGAGCGCGCAGATTAAAACCGAGCACGGGCGAGCGGCGATCAACTTTGAGTTGACCGTTCAGAGCGCCGAGCAACTCAATAAAGTTAAGCGAGCCATAGAGATGGTTCCTGGTGTTATCAAAGTTGAGCGTGTTCGAACTCTTTCTAGTGCCGGAAGGGAAGAGGAAGGAGATCTATGAGAAAATCTCACCAGAGTCTGACGCGACACGTGTCCGAGTTGGTGATGGTTTGTCTGGTTCTATTGGGAATTGTAGACGCTAAGGCGGCCCCCACAGGATCAGCTCCAGTAAGTGTCGCCACTCGCACCGAGGATGAGCAAAAGACGATTGATCTCTATAAGCGAGCCAACGGATCTGTTGTGTTCATCACTACCCGCTCGTATGTGGCCGATCCGTTCGCTTTTTTCGACGAAGTCAAACCACAAGAGGGTACGGGAACCGGCACGGTGATCGATGTGCAGCGTGGAATCGTTATCACGAATCTTCACGTCATAGAGAGTGCCCTGCAGTCTGGGGGAAGTGTTGAGATAATGCTTTCGACGGGACTGAGCAGTAAGGCTTCTCTTATAGGATACGATCCAGAGAGTGATATCGCGGCGCTGCGCGTCAAAGATCTGCCGAAAGGAATGGTTGGTATTCCTTATGGAGACTCCTCAAATCTTGAGGTCGGCCAACGCGTGCTCGCCATCGGTAATCCATTTGGGCTCTACCGAAGTCTTACCGCTGGTATCGTCTCCTCTCTTGAACGTACTATGAAAACGCCGCGAGGCGCGGTCTTAAAAGATTTGATTCAGACAGATGCCGCCATTAATCCGGGAAATTCTGGGGGGCCGTTGCTCGATTCCGATGGTAGATTGATAGGGATAAATACCGCGATCTTGAGTCAGTCGGGAGATTCCGCGGGAGTGGGTTTCGCCGTGCCTATTAATAGCATTAAGCGCATACTTCCTGAGCTTATCGCCACAGGTAAAGTGCGTCGTCCCCGTATGGGCTGGCAACTCGTGGATACGGATCAAGGTCCAATGGTGCTCAGGGTTCAGGCCGATGGCGTCGCGGAGAAGGGCGGTATAAAACCGATTGAGAAGGTGTTCTCAAGCGGCGGATTCGTGAGAGGGTTTCGTAGAGACATAGAGGGCGCCGATCTGGTCTATAAAGTGAACGGTGAACGGGTAAGAACACGAGATGAGATCGAGGATGCGATCCGCAAGACGGAGCGTTCTCAGCCCGTTCGATTGACTCTTCGCACCGGAGGAATCTACGGTGGGGAGCGAGAGGTTTCTATCGTGCCGGTGTGGGAATGAGAATTAAGGTACTTCCAGATACTGTCATCAATCAAATTGCCGCGGGCGAGGTGGTCGAGCGACCGGCGTCGGTCGTGAGAGAGTTGGTGGATAACGCCATCGACGCCGGAGCGTCAGACGTGTTCGTGACCCTTGAGTCTGGTGGACATAGCCGATTGAGTGTTCGAGATGATGGCTGTGGTATGAACCGCGACGAGGCGATCCTCGCGTTTGAGCGGCACGCGACCTCGAAGGTTTCCGCCATTGAGGATTTGATGACTCTCTCAACGCTCGGGTTCCGTGGCGAGGCCTTAGCGTCCATCGCGGCGGTGTCTAAGATAAAACTCCGCACCCGTCGGGCCGAGGATGACGTTGGAACGGAGGTTATCTTTCGCGGTGGTCGACTGGTGAATGTTCAAAGCTGCGCGTGGAGCAAGGGGACAGAGATTGAGGTCGAGCACCTCTTCTTCAATATGCCCGCGCGTCGAAAATTTCTTAAGTCTCCTCGCTCGGAGCTGGCGAGAATTCGCACTTGGTTGGCGCATTCGAGTTTAGGACGTCCTGGAGTTCGCTATCGATTAGTCGCTGATGGCGATGAAGTGCTCAATCTTCCACCAGTTACCTCCTTGGAGCAGCGAGCGCGACAGGTCTTTCCAGCCGACCTGATGCCAATTTCTCTGCGTGAGAGTGGTATCGCCGTGGAAGGCATGGTCAGTCACCCTGGACAAGCATTATCAGACGCTTCAGGGTTAGTGATCGTGGTGAATGGTCGTCTCATAAGCGACAAGCTAATCATGCGCGCGGTGCGCGAAGGATACGACTCGATGCTCAAAGATCGTGAGTATCCGGTCGGCTATGTATCTATCACCATGAGTCCCGAGGATGTCGACGTTAACGTGCATCCTCAAAAAAGTGAGGTCCGTTTTCGAAGACCTGACCAGATATTCGCGGTGGTCCGCGGCGCGGTATTGACCGGCGTTCGAAGTATTAAACGGCCCATGGCGTTACTGCAGGAGAGTGCTGCTGTTGTTGTCGGCGCGCGAGAGGATTCTCCTCGTGTTCAGTCTAAAGTGGCGACAGCGCCGTCTCTGTGGGGACACTCATCGGTGCCGGAATCCCTGTCGATGATTGAGACGCCGTCGACCAGGGCGGTCGATGTCGTTGCATCCCCACGAGAGACATATTCAGATAAGCCGATTGTTTCGACACCTCAGTATCTGTTTGACACGAAGGAGCGACAAGCGTTCCGTTTTTCGGATCTTCGCTATATCGGACAGGCGCTTGAGTGCTACCTGCTCTGTGAGCTCAAGGGGCGGCTTGTGGTCGTGGATATGCATGCGGCGCATGAGCGGGTGAATTACAATAGGATTCGCGAGGCGAGAGCTACTGGAGCGCTTGTCGTGCAAAAGTTGTTGATTCCGGAGGTTTTTCGACTTTCCGAGGAGCAGGTGGTGGTTCTGATGGAACAGCAAGACGCTCTTCGAGAGCTGGCTTTTGAGATCACACAGCGGGGAATCGATGAGATCGTGGTACATGGCGTCCCCAGTATCTTGGCGCATCGATCATGCGCGTCACTACTGAAGGAGTTCGCGGTTGAGCAGGTCGTCGCCGGATGGAGAGAGCGGCTTGAGGAGCGAATCGATCATATGGCGGCCCGCTTGGCGTGTCACGCGAGCGTGCGGTCGGGAGACGCTCTTACGAAGCATGAGGCGTACGCGCTTTTCGCGCAGCTCGACGCGGCGGAGCTTTCCGGAGCATGTCCTCACGGGCGACCGTGTGTAACCGAATTCTCGAGAGAGGCGGTGGAGCGTTGGTTTGGGCGAGACCGATAATGACCGAGCCATACAAGACCCTGGCGATATGTGGTCCCACGGCGGTCGGAAAAAGTGAACTATCGATATCAATGTGTCACGCGCTCAAGGGCGAAGTGGTTAATGTTGATTCAGTGCAGGTGTATCGCGAGCTGGACATTGGGTCCGCTAAACTATCGGTCATCGAGCGAGGTGGAGTACCTCACCATGCTCTGGATGTGTTCAGTCCTGAGCACGCGGTGAATGTCGCCGACTTTCGCGCCGTCGCTCAAGCGGCGATTACCGATGTCTCGAGGAGAGAGCGTATGCCTGTGCTTGTTGGGGGCTCGGGTATGTATTTTACCGTACTGCTGCACGGGTTGGCGAACGTGCCGCCGACGCCGCCCGAGGTGCGAGAGGCGGTATCGCGTCTAAGCCCAGCTGAAATGTACGAGGAGCTTCGGCGGGTTGATCCACTGACGGCGGAGCGTCTAAACCAACGGGATCTGCAGAGAGTCTCCAGGGCTGTCGAGATAGCTCGAATGACTGGAAGGCGACCGAGTGAGATATTCGCCGAGCACGCCTTTAGCCCCCGGGAAAACGTGTCTTTAGCGCTGGTATTGTGTCGCCCACGGGATGAGCTTTACCGCCGAATCAATGAGCGCTCTCGTCTTATGGTTGACCATGGCTTGCTTGATGAGACCAAGCGAGTGCTCGGCAAATACGGTCATGTACCAGCCCTCGGCACGCTCGGATATCACGAGGCGTGCGCGGTTCTCGATGGTAAGCTCGCAGAGGAGAATCTCGCTGAAGAGATAGCGCTTCATACGAGGCGTTTCGCGAAGCGTCAGATGACATACTGGCGAAACGAACCGCCCAAGCGAGACTGGGGTGTGCGACCATCTTCAGAGCTTGAGGGAGTGGAGGTCTCCGGGTTTGACTCGTTTCCGAGTCGGGCTTGGCGGCGGATGTTAAGTTTTCGCGCGTTAAGCGTCACGCAATCCGAATTAATCGCCTCTGTGCAGGAGCGACTCATGAGGCCGCTTGAGAAGACAGAGGTTTGGTATGTAATGGTCCGTCAGGAAACGTAAAGCAAAACCTCAGGGTTTCGAGGAGTTACAGCGCTTTTGCTCGAGGTTTTTCGGAGTCTTACCCTTTGACCTAGCTAGTAAAGGTGTGGAATCATCACGTCCTTGGATAGAGGGCAGTTAGTGCCCTCGATAACGCACAGGATATACACGCATGAGTCCTATAGAGCATCCGTTAGAGTTTGAGCGTCCACTGGTTGAGTTGGAGTATCAGCTGGAGCGATTGAGGGATGAATTAGCAGGGGGCGATCAGTCTCGCCGCCACGAATATGCCGCCCTAGAGGCGAAGGTCTCTAAGATTCGGAAAGAGATATACGGCAAGTTGAGCGCTTACCAGCGGGTACAGCTCTCACGACATTTCGATCGACCATTCACGCTGGACTATATTAAATTCATCTTCACCGATTTTATGGAGCTCCACGGCGATCGGGCGTTCCGTGATGATCCCGCTATCGTGGGAGGAACGGCTCGCTTAGGTGAGGTTCCGGTCATGATCGTTGGTCACCAACGCGGACGTACAACTGCTGAGCGACTCAAGCGTAACTTCGGGATGCCTAATCCCGAGGGGTATCGTAAGGCGCTACGTCTTTTCGGAATGGCGGAAAAGTTTGGTCTCCCCCTTATTACCCTGATCGATACGCAAGGGGCGTTTCCGGGGCTTGAGGCTGAGGAGCGCGGGCAAGCTGAGGCCATAGCCAGGAACTTACTTGTGCTGTCAGAGTTAACGATACCAATCATTAGTGTTGTGATCGGAGAGGGCGGGAGCGGGGGTGCCTTGGCGCTTGGTGTTAGCGATAGGATCATGATGCTAGAAAACGCCTGTTATTCAGTTATAACGCCCGAGGGATGCGCGTCGATTCTGTACCATTCCGCGGACAAGGCTGAAGTTTCTGTAGAGCAAGCATCCATGGCGGCTGAGGCACTCAATGTTACCGCGCAGGACCTTAAGAGGCTTAACTTGATTGACGAAATCGTGCCGGAGCCAGTCGGTGGGGCGCATAGCAACCACAAAGAGGCGGCTGAGCTACTACGCGCCGCTTTGGTGCGTAATCTGGAGCCTTTGTCGAAGCTTTCGGTGAAGGATCTCGTGGCTAAGCGCTATGAGAAGTTTAGACGGATGGGACCGTTTACAGGGGATAATTAAGGGGGCGGCCATTTATGAGCCCAGGCCTGGGAATCCCGATGGCTGGGCTCCTCAGTTGCTTTCGCCGGGAAGCGGCGGTAGGCTCCCACCTCGTTATTGAAAGCAGACCAGGTGGCACTGAGTGCAGATAAAAGAACAACGGAAATAGGTACGCATGGCAAAGGACGCGATAGAGTTAAATGGAGTGGTAAAGGAGTGCTTTCCGAACGCATTCCGAGTTCAGTGTGATAATGGTCACGAAGTGCTCGCTCACTTAGCCGGAAAGATGCGTAAGTTCTACATCCGAGTTCTTCCTGGGGACAAAGTAGTAGTAGAGATCTCTCCCTACGATCTCAGCAAGGGGCGCATCGTTCGCCGAATAGCTGAAGTGCGCGGTCGAGGACCGAGCACAGACCCAGAGCCAACGGCTTAAGACGTCTGGAATTTAGTAGGCGAGGCTGGTACTCGTATGATGACGCTCGAGCCGAGCGTCTCTAAATTCGCTTTATAATGTTGAAAGACCTAGCGGTGTTTAACGCGAAGCAGTGCCTAGCGACCCGCTAGTTGCGCCAAGAGTTCGAAGGTGTAAATCCCCGAATCGTGTCCGTCATTCCACCGGATTCCAATAGCGTATTGTCCTACACCCCAAATGGTCTCCAGTCCTAACTGCTCCTCGCGAGTGTTTTGAACTATCGACAGAGAGCGTTTTTTGCCCGTGAGTGGTTTCGCGTGGGAGTCATCTCCTCGTTTCTCTCGGCACTCGGCGCATGGGCATTGTCGACGGAGTGTTTCGCTCGATAGCTGCGACTCGGAGTTGTCAGCCCACGTGACAAGCAATCCGCTCGATCCCTGTCGTTTAATTTGCCGCGGTATCGCGTTGGTTTCTTTGGTCATGCGCATGCTAGCTCCATCCTTGGAAGTATACAGTACGGGCGTGGCAGGTAAAATAGCGGTTGCTATCAAAAGCCGCTGCTGGCTATAACGTATACGGGTCTCCAGTAAGACCTTTCGAGTTAGATTTATATTTTAGTCAGGGAGTTTTTATGGGAAGAGGCGATAGCCGCACCAAGCGTGGAAAGATATTCAAGGCGTCATACGGCAATGTTCGCAAGCACCGGGTAGCTACGTCGTTACCAAAGGGCGCGAGTAAGCCTGCGACGAGCACGACCCTGAAAAAGACCCCGGTAGCCAAGAAAACTAAGTAGTTCGGCAAATGCCGCGGCGTCGCTGGAGCGGGGACCTCTCTCCGGCGGCTCTGCGGACTGAGCGTATCTGCCGCGGAACTGTTTCAACAGTGGCGACTACCCAGACGGCGCCTGTTTCACGTTGGGCCACTCTCAGAGGGAAAGAGGCCCGCCAGTTACTCTCCACGCATCCTCAATACACAGCATTTCATAATCGCTCTAAGTCTCGCTCTCATGCTAGCAGGGATTGGACTCGACTAACCTTGAGTTGGATGAGCCTCTTATTTGTTAGGGGCAATCGTTCCGCGGTGATCTCGAAGATACGCGAATAGCTTTACCTCCGTATCGCGAGCGAGATATCGGTCGTACTGCTTCGCGTACCGCGCCGCTTCTGGGTTCACATTCTTACGCCGTGAGCCGTCCTCAGTTCCAGGCATCGGTTTTTGAAACGAGCTCCACGCGTCCTCAGTTGAATGAGCCGCCTCTGTCGCGTTGATCGCGAATAAGCTTTTGATCGTTTCCTCCATGAGAGAAGTAGGGGTGGTCTCTAAAACGCGATAGAGACCAAAAGTGCGCGCCCGCCAATTTACCTCGTAGGCGAGCACAAAGGTGTTCCGTTCTGCTGGCGCGCCTTCCTGAAATAGGGAAAAACCCAATGTGTTGGCCTTTTCAAACGAGCCACCCAAACGCGTGTAGACCTCAAGCTCTGTTGCCTTTCGGGTGAGGTCAGCTTGCTTGACCCTGAAGCCCACCACTGAAGCGGTGACCGCCGAAACTATAAGTAAGAACGCCATGAAGATAACCGAGGCTTTCTGTTCAGCGAGGGTCGTGGGTTGAGCGTGGTTAGTATGAGTGTTCTCTTCCATTGCCATCACCTTTGGGCAGTTTTGAGGCGAGCCTGGTTGTGAAGTTCCGCTAGTGTTCGTTCAAGTGATATCAGGGTCGTGTCCAATTCGACCGCGGAAGAGGGAGTTTTCCAGCGCTGGGCCAGGGTAGTTCGATACAACGCTAGAGCCGACAAAAGGCTGCCGCGAAGCTGCTCATCTCGCACTTCGGTTTCCGTGAAGGAGAGAATATCTTTGTACCGCTTCTGTTTCGCCGCGAGTCGGCAGATTTCCATAGCTATTTCCTGAGGGGAGAGGTTTGTTGACCTTTGGTAGCCTACTCCCTTGTTAATATTTGTACATAGAGCCTCTGAGGTAAAGGGGGCTGGAGGAGGGGAAAATTCTGGGGTAGAAGTAGCGGTAGGCAGCGCCCGATTAATGGGGGTGCTATCAGCGAGACCCTAGCTATGGCAAAGACCTCACCAAGAAGAAGTACCAGTCCCGCTTCCGTAGTAGCGGTTTTCCCAGGGTCATTTGATCCACTTACGAATGGGCATGTGGATATTATAGATCGCTCTGTAACCAT
Source organism: uncultured delta proteobacterium (assembly GCA_903904735.1). Lineage (GTDB taxonomy): Bacteria > Bdellovibrionota_C > UBA2361 > UBA2361 > OMII01 > OMII01. The sequence goes on along the minus strand of CAIVDM010000016.1, from coordinate 90,649 downwards.
ATTCGGGCGAGTCGTCGTCGGAGTGCTTAATAACCCATCGAAGAATGCTTTGTTCTCGGATCAGGAGAGGGTTGATTTGATCAAGCGCCAGGTCTCTCGATACAAAGGGCGAGTCTCGGTGGTGAGCTTTTCGGGTCTTTTGGTTGATTTTGTGAAGAGCGTTAACAGTCGGGTAGTCATTCGAGGACTTCGGGCGATTTCGGATTTCGACTACGAGGCCCAGATGGCTCTCATTAATAGAAAGCTTTCCCCCGACGTCGAGACGTTCTTTTTGGCGGCTAGGGAGGAGAACTCGTACATTAGTTCAACTGTGGTCAAGCAGGTCGCGCTGCTGGGAGGCGACGTCTCGGACATGGTCCCTCCAGTCGTGGAACGAGCCCTGAAAGAGAAGTGGCGAGCTAAGCAGTCGGTCTCACGCCGAGGAGTTCGTTAACAACGCTGTGCGTGTTGTTCGACTGGACTAGCCTAATACTTTGATATTAAAACGCTTTTACCGTTCTTCGGTGGCTTGAGTTGCTGCCGTTAGCCGTCTATAATCTCTCGACTCTCGATTGGGTGTGGCGCCTCAAGGAGGCGACTGATCGTCGGGAGCAGGTGATCGTAGCCGGCGTAGTTCTCATCAGAGGTCTGGCGAAGATGAATGTGTTTTGGGAGCGCAGGAACCCCGCAGTCGCCGACAGGCAATGATGCGTATGGTACAGGCGGCTCCCTGGTCTCGATCGAGACAGTGTCGGGAAGTCCCGCGGCATTTTTACGAAAAGGTAATTCTCTTAGGTAATCTCTATGACAAATCAACGAACTCTCTCAATCATTAAGCCTGACGCTACAGCGCGCAATTTGTGCGGAAAGATCCTTAACCATTTCGAGGAAGCGGGTCTCTCAATCGTAGCGGCTCGTATGATGACGCTTACACCAGAGCAAGCTGGACAGTTCTACATCATTCATAAAGATCGTCCTTTTTACGGAGAGCTCATTGATTATATGTGCTCCGGTCGAGTGCTCGTTTCAGTGCTCGAGGGTGAGGACGCGGTTAATCTCAATCGAACTCTCATGGGCGCGACAGACCCAAAGAAGGCGGACAAAGGCACAATTCGGGCCTTGTACGCCGAGAGCATCGCGGCGAACGCGGTGCACGGTTCGGATAGCGCCGAGAACGCGGCTGTTGAGATCGCGTTGTTCTTCCCTGAGCTGAAATAACAGTTTATCTGAGGGGGCTCTGTGAGTGACGAAGTCAGAGATTTCTACAATTACAGTTACTCTGAGCTTACAGAGCTCTTAGAAACCGAGTTCGCCGCGACTAAGTTTCGCGCCACGCAACTCTTTGAATGGGTGTACCGCAAGGGTGTCACCGATTTCGAGCAGATGACGAATATTAGTCGCGAACTGCGCGTTCGTTTGGCGGCGTCATTCGTGTTTCCCAAGGCGCGGATTCATGAGCGCAAGATTAGTACTGATGGGACTCGTAAGTATCTCTTTGAGGTAGAGAACGGCGATCTCGTTGAGTCAGTGATGATAAAGCAGGCTAACCGAATGACCCTCTGCGTTTCGTCGCAGGTGGGCTGTGCGATGGGATGTAAGTTCTGTCGCACAGGAACCATGGGCTTAAAACGCAGCCTCTCCACATCGGAGATTTTGCGGCAGGTGAATGGCGTCATTGAGGACGCGAAGAACTTTGGGGACTCTTTCCAAAATATAGTCTTCATGGGGATGGGAGAGCCGCTGCATAATTTTGATGGCGTCACTCGGTCAGTGCGCAATCTCACTGATCGACGGGGATACGGTATGTCGCCTCGTAAAGTTACCGTGTCAACCGTCGGGCTTGTTCCCGCGATTCGAAAACTGGCGGCTAGTGATGTGTCGGTAAGCTTAGCGGTGTCTCTCAACGCGACGACCGACGAAATTCGCTCGCAGGTAATGCCAGTAAATCTTCGGTTCCCAATCTCAGAGCTTCTAGACGCCGTGAAAGGGTTTCCAGTAGGGCCTCGAAAGAAAGTGACGATTGAGTATGTGATGCTAGGAGAGCTCAACGACACTGAGGATGATATGCGTCGACTGGCGAAGCTGATGAGAGGCTTGCCGGTAAAGGTCAACCTTATCCCGTACAATGACAACGCTGGACTCGGGTACAAGACGCCAGCAAAAGACTGGGTATTCACCTGGCAGCGATACCTTAACTCCCAGGGACTTCAAGCGTTCATACGATGGTCGAAGGGAGCTGACATCGCCGCCGCTTGTGGGCAACTTGCAACGGAGTCTACGCAAGCATCTCGTCTTCCAGTAGTGGACCAGGTGGCAGCGTAATTCAGGCTATATTCGTGACCAAGCGAGTTCTTCTTGTTCCAAAAGGTTATCTCGGTGACTTGCTACTCACGTCGCCAGTGATCGAGGCACTCAAGGTCTCTGATCCTACGACGCACGTGACAGTGCTCGTGCCTCCACAGTTTGTGTCCTACGTAAAGCGCGACCCGCTCGTAGATGACGTTATCGTTTTTGATCGTAGAAAAGCCAACAAAGGCTGGAAGGCGCTTCGCGCGTTCGCGCGGGAGATTCGCGCGCGTAATTTTGATCGGGCATATTCATTCCATCGCTCACCGCGCACGAGCCTTCTCCTCTGGTTAGCGAGAGTGCCCGAACGGGTAGGCTATGCAGAGGCTTATGGTTCATTCCTCTATACGAGGCGTGTGGTAAAGACCGCCCGATGCCACGAAGTTATCAGGAATTTAGAGCTCCTCAGTGAGGATCTTTCGCCTGATCTCCAAGGCGAGATAGATGCGCTCAAACGACCGGGGCCGAGTGTGGTTTCTGAGCGTTTTTCTCTGCGGATTCCCGAGACTGATAGCGAGGATATCTCAGAGAGCGTTCAAGCCGTTGTCGCCGCTCCCAAGGCATACTTCGTGCTTTCGCCCGGTAGCGCTTGGGAGACGAAGCGCTGGTCGTCTCAAGGATTTCGAGAGGTCGCCCAGGGGCTTATAGCGCGTGGCCACCGAGTGGTGGTAGTTGGGGCGCCGGACGATAGCGCCGCGTGTCGCGACGTAGCCGCCGGGCTTGGGGACGATGTGGTTGATACGTGCGGTCGAACGACACTTCTGGAGCTTATCCATATTATTCGACACTCCCAGGGTGTTGTGTGTAACGACAGCTTGGCGCTTCATTTGGCGTCAGCGGCGCGGCTCCCAACGGTGGCTGTATACTGCGCGACATCTCCTCTATTTGGGTTTGGTCCCTGGAAGAATCGAGCAATCGTGGTAGAAAAGGGTGATCTGTTTTGCAAGCCTTGTCGTCGACATGGTTCGCGAAGATGCCCCACGGGCACTAACGCGTGCATTACGGGAGTTTCGAGTGACCTCGTATTGCAGGCTATTTCGGATGTTCGGTCCGAGAGTCTCCGATTGCGAGGTGGGGCTCCGTTTCAGGTTATTTCATCGTGAGTGCTATGAGCGCAGCCGTAACCACGTCAGAATCGACACCGCCGTTTACTCCGCTTGTGCGGGGACCTTACACCATATCGAGCCGAGGATTGCTGAGCGATGAGCAAGCCACTAAAGTTGTGCAAGAGCTACTGAGCGATGTGGATTCACCGAGCCCTGGTGTCTTGGGCGGTCGAGGGAAGACAAGACTTATCGATGTCCCGGGTTTAGGGAAGGTCTTTCTGAAGCGATATTCGCACGGTGGCATGTTGAGAAAGCTCACTGCCGGACATTTTCTTTGTCTCGGGCAGTTACGGTCAAAGGTAGAGTTCGAGATGCTCGAGCTGGTGCGTTCGCTGGGTCTTAACGCCCCAGAGCCAATCGCTTTCGTTCAGAAGGGATCAACCATATACAGCACCTGGTTGTTGATGGAAGAGCTCCGCGATACACGATCTATCGTCGAAATTGGGGAAAATGAGGGGGACGCGTTACCGCGGGCATTGGACGGGTTATCAGAACAGATTCGTATCCTCATAAAGCACCGCATTTTTCATGTTGATCTTCATCCGGGCAATGTCCTCGTGGGCAAAGGTGACAAGGTTTACATCGTCGATTTCGATAAGGCGTGCTATTTCAAGGGTACTCAGCACGCGTTACGAGAGCTCTATTTACGCCGCTGGAGGCGAGCCGTTATTAAACACAAGCTCTCTCCGCTGTTGTCCGAGATGATGTCTCTGACCTTGCGGAGCTATGATGAGTGACGTGCCACAGCGGATCTTGGTAATCCTGATGGGGGCCTTGGGCGATGTGGTTCGAGGTCTCTACATCGTGGACATGATTAAGAAGGTCTCACCGACTGCTCACATCACATGGTTGGTCGAGCCTGCGTGCGCCGGAATAGTGAGACTTCACGCTAAAGTGGACGAGGTGCTTGTCTTTGAGAGGCCGCGTGGAATCAGGGGCGTATTATCTCTTCGGAAGGAGCTTCGGGCCCGCGCGTTCGATGTGACGCTGGATCTTCAACGCCACTTTAAGAGTGGTCTTTTTTCATGGCTCTCGCGCTCTCCGCGGCGGATTGGCTTTCATCGACGCGACGCTAAGGAGATGAATTGGTTGTTCAATACAGAGCACGTCGATCCTCAAGGTGAGGTGATCGCCAAAGTTGACCATTATCAGACCTTCCTCGGGCGCATTGGGGTATCGAGCGACGGGAATCTCTCTTCGGGCCTCTCTCACATTACGCTCGATACGGTTTCGGCGCCGTGGGCGAATCAATTATCAAAGGGATACGTCGCGCTTATCTTGGGCTCATCATGGGACTCAAAGGACTGGCCTGAAGAAGGGTATGCCGGGCTCTTGGGGCTGATCGGGGAAGAGACGGTTGTCCTCTTGGGTGACAAGACCAAGGTAGACATGGCTGCCAGGCTGGAAAAAGTGCCGACGAAGGCAAAGATCGTGAATACCGCTGGCAAAACCACCTTGGCTGAATTGGTGGCGTTGGTGCGGGGAGCCCGAGCTTGTATCGGACCAGATTCGGGTCCAGGGCACATCGCCGGCGCCGTAGGCGTGCCTCATATTACGTTGTTCGGTCCGACGCCCATGCTCAGAAACGCCCCTCGGGGGAGTGAGCACCTGGCTATTTCGGCGACCGTCGCGTGCTCGCCGTGCAAGCGTCGTGTTTGTCCAGGTCTAGGCAAGGTTTGTATGCGTTTAATCACTCCCGAGGCGGTTCTTGAGCGCCTGAACACGGTCCCTTAGCTTCGATTGTTCTCGGGTTGGGTAGCGCCGCCCTAGGCGTCTTGCTATAACACTGCTATGAGATTGGGAAATAAAGAAGAACTGCTCTCTACGCTCGAGCGTATCGCGTCCGTGCCGATTCTTGTTGTCGGGGATATCATGTTAGATCGATACGTCTGGGGTAAGGTCGAACGAATATCGCCGGAGGCTCCCGTACCTATTGTTGAAGTGGTGCGTATTGAGGATCGGCTCGGCGGCGCTGGTAACGTAGTGTGTAACCTGGCGACTATCGGGGCGAAGCCAAAGGTATGCGGCGTCGTTGGAGCCGATGAGGATGGAAAGTCGGTCATTCGTCTTTTTGAGGAGAACGGTGCCGACTGTTCGGGCATCATCATCGCGTCTGAGCGACCAACAACTTTGAAGACAAGAGTGATGGCGGCCTCGCAGCAGATTGTCCGTGTGGATAGGGAAATACGGGAGGATCTCAGCGCGGAAACTTCGGCGAAGTTGTCGAGGACGGTAGACTCGGAAATCGACGCTTGTAAAGCGGTAGTCCTCTCTGATTACGGTAAGGGTACCGTGTCGTCGGAGCTCTTACATGTCCTTTCGGACGCCTACGCCGCCGGCAGGCTTGGATTGCGGACACGGCCCCTCTTTGTTGATCCACACCCCCGCAACTACGATCGCTACCAGGTGATGAGCGCCGCGAAACCCAATCGGAAAGAGGCGGAGAGGGCCTCCGGACAGAGCATTAAAACGATCGAGGACGCGTTCCACGCTTGTGAAATGCTGATCAATAAATGGAATTCCGAGTTGATGGTCGTCTCGCTAGGCGAGGATGGCATGGTGGTAAGAGGGGCAAATAGCCCTGAAGGACTACACCTTGAAACAATGGCCCAGAAGGTATTCGATGTAAGCGGCGCCGGCGATACAGTAATAGCCGTGTTTACCTCAGCGCTGGCGGTAGGAGCCTCTCCGGTGACTGCTGGAGTGCTAGCGAATATCGCGGCGGGAATCGTTGTCTCAGAAGTGGGAACAGCCGCGGTTAACCTGACCAGGCTGCGTGAGGCAGTCTCTGAGTGGAGTATTTAGGGATCATGTCAACGAACCACGAAGCCTCATCCTTGCGTAGTATGACGGGATTTGCCCGGGCGTCCGCGAGCGGCGGCGACGTGGATGTTGATGTCGAGATCCGTTCGGTGAATAGCCGTTTTCTCGAGGTCGCCGTGAAAGCTCCTCGCTGCTTCTCCACTGTCGAGCGAGATGTGAAAAGTATCCTTCAAAAAATTCACAGGCGCGGCAGAATTGAGGTTTCTGTTTCTCGTCGGGCGCGAGCCAATGATTCGGAAACCGAGCAAAACTGGAGCGAGGTGGACCAGGCTGTATCCAGCTACACCGCCGCGTGCAAGCGTTATGGAGTGAGAGGCGATACCCTCGGGGAGTTCTTGGCCAATCTCGTGTTACGACAGGATATTGCCCCTGCGGAGCGGCAGCTGGCGGATGAAAGTGAGCTCGCGCTTCTTGTGGACGTTATCAATGAGGCTAGCCAACAACTGGCGCGCGCTCGGCAGGCTGAAGGTAAAGGGTTGTATGAGGATATCTCGTCTAGGGTCGGAACCCTCAGGCGCATACGTGATCAGATCGGAAGCGCTATGTCAGGAGCGTCGGAGCGACTGCGAGATCGGATGCGGGAACGACTGAGACTGCTCACGGACGAAGTGACGGTGGACCCTGTGCGACTAGCGGAGGAAGTCGCCTTGTTGGCTGACCGCGTCGATGTGGCTGAAGAGCTCTCGAGACTTGAGATTCATCTCGGGCAATTCTCGAGCACGCTTCTTGGTCACGCTGATGGAGTGGGGCGAAAGCTTGATTTCTTGACGCAGGAGATTGGCCGTGAACTCAACACCATCGGCTCAAAGGCGCAAGACGCCCTCGTACAGGGGCTGGTGGTGGACGCGAAAACAGAGTTAGAGCGTATTCGTGAGCAGGTACAGAACGTAGAGTAAGATATGAATCGGGAGCTAACCAGAAAGGGAATTCTTTTTGTGCTGATGGGACCGACTGGAAGCGGTAAGTCGACGTTCTGTGAGCGATTGATAGCGGAATTTCCCGAGGAGTTGTCGTATTCAACGTCAGCGACGTCTCGTCCTCCCCGTCCGAAGGAGATCCCGGGGAAGAGTTATCACTTTTTATCACGCGAGGAGTTCATCGCTCGTAGGGAGCAAGGCGAGTTCTTCGAGTGGGAAGAGACACACGGTAACTTGTATGGAACGCTCCAAGCAACGCTTATCAATGGGATCCAGACCGGCAAAGATCTGCTCTTTCAGATCGATATTCGAGGCGCGTTGAATTTCAAAAGACATTTTTCTGAGAATACGGTCACTATCTTTATCGTCCCACCGTCCTTTAAAGACCTTCAAGAACGTTTGAACCGTCGGGGAACTGTTTGCGAGGCGGAGCTGCAGAGGCGCTTTACGACAGCGCAAAGTGAATACGAGGCTCTTTTACGGCTTCATGGAAAGTCGAACGCGATTGATTACCTTGTCGTCAATGAGAAGCTAGACACAACGTACGATGAGGTCCGAGCGATTGTCATGGCTGAGCGAGCGAGGTACCACCGCATGGACAAGCAATCTGTAGAGCAATTTTGCGAGGTAAAAGTATGAATCGAGGTATGAGCGCGGTATGCGGTCTTATCGCGTGTTTTTTCGCTGTCGAGATCATCGGATGCGCGCCTCGGCCGCCACGTGAGCCCAAGTACATCGAGGATATTCGACCGATACCTCCCGCGATCAAGGTTAACTCGTTTACGATTCAACGCAGAGATCTACAAGCATCGTTGCTTCGGTTAGGCGAAGTGCCGGTTCGGCTCGTTCCGATTTACCAGTCAGTTACTTCCACTGAAAGTTATGAATATCGCTTGTTTGATGTTACCCCGGATAGCGTCTACGCCCTCTTAGGGCTAGAGAACTCGGATATCATCGTCGCGGCGGATAAATTCCTGATCAAAAACCAAGCGCAATTTCCGGCTTTCATGAGGTTATTGCAAAACGAGAACGAGGCCACCATCGAGATTCGTAGAGGGGGTGAGGCTCGCTTGCTTAAGTATACCTTTGTGCCCACGATTCAAATGAGATAAGCGAAAAGACGAGAATGGCGGCCTACGACGGTTGCCTTTTCGTCAGCGTGACTAGTCCAGGCATCTGACTCTCTTGAGCCATGAGATCCGCGAGAGTCCGACGTTCGAGAAGCGCGTCGATGGCGTCATGTAGATCTTGCCAGACCAAGTGCAAACTACAGTTCTCTTTCGTGGCGCACATCGAGGAATTCTCTGGGTTTGGATGAATGGGCGCGTAATCACAAATGATCTGAAACGTGTCACCTTCCGCGGCGTAGAGGATATCCTTTAGCGTGACGCGTTCTGGCTGGTTCGCTAGTCGATAGCCTCCGCGTGGTCCTCGCTCGCTTTCGACCACTCCGCCCTTTCGAAGACGCTGCAAAACCTGCTGCGTGTACTGTAGGTCTAATCCCTGGCTCTCGGAGATTTCAACAGCACCAACGGCCGACTCACCAAATCGTCTCGCCAGATATAGGGAGCACAGGACTCCGCATTCCCCCCATTTTGTCACACGCATGGTACGCCACCCACTATCGTTAGAGTCATCCGCGTCCGCGGACTCTCAAATACTCTCAGCAGTGAGTAACGGAATGCAAGGGTTGCCGACCGAAAGGCATTAGAAATTGAGTAGTTCGCTCGCCAGCATCACTGACCAGGGGATGACAGCGAAGATCGTATAAACGCCCAGGATGCCCTTGAGAGCGCGTGGCAGCCACGCGATTGAGTGAGCCTGGTAACATAAAACGATCACGAGAGCTGAGCAGGCGAGCTTTGTAAGCACCACGGCTGGAGTCAGACCGATCAATTCTATCAATGTGCGTAGCATCGGATTCCCCTCGGCGGCAGTGCCGTACGTAGCGACACCGCTGATGGTGAGCGCTCCATCGAGAAACTGCGCCAATATGAGAAGGGATCCCAGGATTAAGAGTCCCCGATCCGGACCCGAGAGCTCGAGTCTCTTGCCGCCCTCAAGAACAGAGAATGAGCGATGCGCCCTAATCTCAGATATGTCGTGTTTGAGGGCTACATTAGTCATATATACCGCACAGCTCTGGTTCTAAGACTTGCCGAGCCGTATCGATATACATCAGGTCCGCTCGGTCATCTCTTATCCCGAGCTCAAGCGTAGTTGATTCAGTAAATTATTGGAAGTGATGAGATATCAATAGTTTGGGTGTTGCATGAGGGAGGAGGAGGCTTAAACTCCAGGCGCATACGGCTAGGGAAAATGCGGATTGGGGATAAAGAAAAGACCCGCCTGCCACGGCAGGAACGGGTCAACACGGAGAGCTAGCGGTCTTAGCGGAGGGTTAATGCGATCCTTCCATCCCCGAGATCTGCTCTAATTCGGATACAAGATTAGTGATCTTTTCCCTAATATCCTCGGCAAGGACAGAAATAAGAGTCCCGGTTTGAGAGATAGAATTATCTGTATGTACAGTTTCACGAGCGATCCACTCGGCACATCCCCCGAGGTGATCGAGGCGGCTGGCGATTTCAAGAAGTTGCGATAGGGTATTCATGGGCGCCTCAAACAAAACGTTGTGCGTTACATCTGATATGATGAGAGGCGGGATTAGGAGGTTTCTGCTTATACGCAAAGTAGCTAGCTAACTAGCTTATCCAGGGAGCGGACAGTGTTGTTCCTAGCCCTCTCGTTGTAGAACTTTGGTTTAGCTCGACGCCAAGCTTTCAGGAGGTATCTTGAAGAGAGAGTCGCTATTTTCAGTCCTACTTAGGACTTGGCGGCTCAAAGCTCGATTCGAGAGAGACCACACCAGCCGCGTAGGAAACTCCGCCTACGCCTATACCGAGTGCTCGTAGTTTAGTTGAGTTGAGCGCGTTGTTCAGGTCGGAGTTGCCGCCCGTAAACATAGCCAAGGTGCTCTGTACGGAGTCGACGAGATCTCCGACTCGACTAAAGTTGAAGTAGGCAGAGGCGAGGTTGTATGACTTAAACTGCGCTTGCTGCGGCTCGGTGAGGGAAGCGGACAGCGTCTGCGCTTTGCCTGAGTCAGAGGCGATTAAGTCACGTACTACGTTCTCGGAGGTCCCCACGAGTAGCGAGTTTGAGTTCTTAGGATAACTCATGTACACGCCAGCGCCGATCAACGTGGTGAAATACCTCGTTGAGCTTCCATCGATCTCCTTCGACATCCATTTCGTGTTTTCGCCAGTCATCGACAGAGCCATTCCGAGGCTAGACTCGAGGAGCTTGCCGAGCTCATCTCGGTTTTGCGAATCAACCGAGATAAATATATCGGGAACTGGGGATCCGCCACTGTTATTGCGTACACCGAGCGTTAGACCGATTAGCTTTTTCACCTGTGCCGCAACCTCTGCTCCTGGGCCGTTCTGCAGGGGCTCAAGGAGCGAGTCGAGCTTCGTGATACCCTTGGCGTCGAGCGAGATCGCGAGAGCTATGTTCGCTGGAAGTTTCGTCGCCGCTGGGGATAGCGAGCCACTCTCGAAGGCGGCGGAGATTTTTCGCTGACTATCTGTTCGTGGTGTCACGGCGATATTTAGGCGCGCTGAATATTGAGAGCTGAATACGGTTTGACCCGCGAGAGACTCAACTGGCACGTTTTTCGGGTCGAATGCGGTCTCCTCATCGAGAGACGCGATTCGTTCAATTAAGGGGCGCATGCGATCGATGGAGGCGTAGGTAAAGGTAATCGCGTTTTTGTTCCCGGGAAGAGAGGCGCTCGCTTTCTTAAATTCCGGGGCGTTCTTCAACTGAGCGAGGGTGTCCGTGTTCGCGTCAGAGAAGAATCCCTCGATGTCGCTTTTTCGGATTGAGACCGCGAAATGTGTCTTGGTAGCCGCTATGTAGAGCTTGGCGGAAGCGCCCTCAACTGAGGCGACAAGCCCATCAGCGCTTCCCATTTTTTCCTGTGTGACTAAAACCCCTGACTCGGAGAAGAAGTTCCGTACTATGGCAAGTTTCTCCACCATGTCTGTGCCGGTCTTAGCCTCAGAGAAGAATCCGAGGTCGATTGGTAGTTTGTCGTCGTTAACAGGACCCACGAAGCCCACTACCTTCGAGAACACCAGCGCTGGGGTGTATGTGCCATCAGCGCCGACCACACCGAGCCTTACTAAGGCTTCGTAGCCCTTCTGGGCGAGGGCGAGTTGTCGATCAAGAGTTGGCTTGTCGTCCTCGAAGCTGCTCTCGCGAGCTTTCTGAACGAACGCGTCAAACGATTTCTTCACGTTCGCGGAGGAGTTGAAAGGCGAAGATTGAAGCAGCTTGTAGCCTTCTCCCCCTAAATCAAGCACTGTAAAGCCAGCTGCGGACGGAGGAAGTTTCGAGAGCATCTTTTCGCTGAGCAGCGGGCTCTCGTTTAGCGCGCCACTATCTCCCTTTTTTGAGCAGCCAATGAGTCCACCTGTGCAAATAACAAGGGCAATAGCGAAAATCATGCGAAACGGAATCATGACGAGAGCTCCTGGAGGGTATAGATTAACTCTGGGGTAACCTATCGGAAAGTGGTCGGATACCACAAGTCTATACTACGCCATTTGTGAGGGAAAACGGTCAATATCCTCTGTGAGGGGCGCCCTAAGCAGTGTAGACTGGGCACGTCAGATGTAGCGGTGATAAGCAGCGATAGATATGAGTTTAACCCGTTTAGATTGCGATATCTTTCGGGGACGTGAGTCTCCCGCTGACGCTTCGTCATATGTCGCGCTGAATCCGGTGGCGAAACCCGCACAGCTCGTGTTCGCGGGCTCGACGGCGGTCTTGCAGGGACTAGGCTCTCAGGTCGCGTATCGATTGGCGCTTGAGTACTTCATGCGCGGGGTAGAGTCACATTACGCCGACTCGGGGGATGGTCAATCAACCCGAGAGGTATCACAGGGCGGGGAAGACTCGGTCGTTAAGCTCCTTGAAGACGCGTTTCGCACCGCCAACTCGTCCGTGTACGCATTCGGTCATAAGCTAGCAGCTGGTGGGCGTATGGCAGCGTCATTGCTCGGCATGGTGATCGACGAGGGGCGTTTCGCGGCCGGTCGAGTGGGAACGGGAAGTGTCTATCTTTTTCGAGATAATCAACTTTTTCCTTTCTTCGGCTCAGATGAGGCGGAGAGGGCGGTAGTGGGTGACCTTGAGGAGTTCCCTTCCGATCTCTCGGTTCAGCGCCAAGCATTCGTGGGAGCGAACTCTTTAATCGACGTGGAGATCGCGTCGGTAACACTTGGGGCAGGAGACGTTATCTGCGCGTTTTCGAGACCGTTAAGCTCACTTAATGAGACTCTTTTGTTTCAGCACCTTGAGGCGCTTTCGGCGGAGGGATTCCCTATGACCCAAACGCCGCGTGCCGCCGAAGATCTTTGTGTGGACGTGTTTACGCAACCTGACACACTCTCATTCTGTTGTCTCGCCACGGTTGGTCCTGAGGTTATTTATTGCTCGAAGCAGGTAGCGTAGGTTCAGTTTGAGGCGCTGGGTTACTCGAAATTCGTCCTAGAAGGGGATATCTGCGCGGTTGAACTCGCCAGCGTGTGGAAGTATGCTTGGCGTGTTATTTCGTTGAGGGGAAAGACGCATGAAACAGTACCTTGATTTAGTGCGCGATATACTTGAGAACGGCAAGCCAGAGACAGGCGTGCTCAAGGACGGCTCGGTGGTGCGACCGGATAGAACGGGAGTAGGCACGTACTCGGTGTTTGGTAGGCAGCTTCGATTTAATCTGGAAGATGGCTTCCCTCTGATCACCACAAAAAAGGTTCATCTTAAGTCGATCATCTATGAGTTGCTGTGGTTCCTGAATGGCGACACCAATATCAAGTATCTTCAAGATAAGAAGGTGACTATATGGGACGAGTGGGCCGACAAGAATGGTGACCTCGGACCTGTGTACGGCAAACAGTGGCGTTCATGGGAAGGTCCACGTGGAAAAATCGATCAGATCGCTCGTGCCGTGGAGATGATCAAGACTAACCCGAGCAGTCGTCGAATCGTCGTAATCTCTTTCAATCCGGCCGATCTTCCCGAAGTAGCGCCACCGGCCTGCCATACTTTGTTCCAATTTTATGTGGCTGGCGATCGTTTAAGCTTGCAGTTGTATCAACGATCCGCTGACCTCATGCTTGGAGTGCCGTTTAATATCGCCAGCTACGCGCTCTTCCTCATGATGGTCGCGCAGGTCACGGGATTGAAAGCGCACGAGTTCGTGCACACGTTCGGTGACGTGCACATCTACGCCAATCACGTCGAGGGCGCTCGCTTGCAGTTAGAGCGAGAACCTCGCAAGTTGCCGATCATGAAGATTAATCCTGAAGTCAAAGACATCTTTGGATTCAACTACGAAGATTTCACGCTTGAGGGCTACGAGCCTCACGAGCGTATTCAGTTCGCGATCGCGGTATGACGACAGAGGTTCCTGTCGCCGCGGTAGTTGCGATGGACGAGAATAGGGTAATTGGTAAGGCGGGAACTTTGCCGTGGAATGTTCCCGAAGACCTCGCGCATTTTCGCGCGCTCACCAAGGGCCACATCGTCGTGATGGGTCGTAAGACGTGGGAGTCGCTTCCTGAGAAGTTTCGACCGCTTCCCGGCCGCACAAATGTAGTCGTGTCGCGCGATATAGCGAAGCTGCGTCTTCCCGAGGGGGTAGTCGCGGCCAGTTCGCCAGAGGAAGCTCTGAGCGCCGCGAAAGCGCTCGCGAAAGATGGTCAGCGAGTTTGGATCATAGGTGGGGCCGAGCTCTATCGAGCGACGTTGCCGTTTTGCGCCGAGGTGCACCTGACGATTATTGACGGCTGTCACGACGGTGACGCGTGGCTGCCTACCTTTGAGGGTGATTTTACGCAGGTCTCCGAAACACGAGGCGAACGATGTTCGTTTCGTGTGTATGAGAGAGCGACCTAAGAGCATCTCGCGTAAGGTCGTCTACGAGGCTAACATCGTCTTTAGACCTTGATAATCAGTTTTTCCTGTACCTAAAACCGGCAATGTCTTGAGTTCTCGAACCTCGGCGATGTGAACGATGTGGGGAAAGCTCGCCTCGCGCAAGCACACGTTGGCTGATTCAAGCGAAAGCGCTCCGGCCGCGAAGGCGATGAGCTTTGGTCTGCCGTCACCCTCAGTCCCTTGTGCGAGCACCGCCACGCTTGGCGCGCCGTCAGTGCTAGGCACGCGTTTTTGCAGCGCCTCTTCAATGGCACCAAGGCTTATCATCTCGCCGGCTATCTTGATGAACCGCTTGAGTCGTCCCGTGATCACAAGGCGTCCTTGGTCTATGCGTCCAAGGTCACCCGAATTGTACCAGGTGTGACCCGCATGCGTCACAAATGGATCGATCGACGGATCTAGATATCCAGAGAACACGCTTGCTCCGCGGATCAGAATTAATCCTTGCTCGCCCTCGGTCGTCGGCGCCATCGTTTCAGGATGAACTATTGTGATCGACACTCCATCTACTGGTCGACCAACGCCGATCCGCTCTTCGTGCGGACGGGATACGCTCACGACAGGCGAGCACTCGGTGATGCCGTAGCCCTCAAGAACTTCGATTGCGGGGTTAACTGAGCTAGCTAACTCAAATAGCTCTTGCGGCGCCCGTTCAGCGCCCGATACGAGCGCTCTCATGGCGGTGAATTGAGAAGGGGAGCCTGCCTTGAGAATTGAGCGCAGAAAGGTCGGAGTTCCCGCGGCGAGACTCGCGCCCCACTTGTCGATCGCCTTGGCGATCTTGCGACTCTCATTCGGATTGGGGTGATACGCCACTCGCAGTCCGGTCACTAACGGTAACAACGAGCACACAGTCAGACCGAATGAGTGAAAGGGCGGTAAGAACCCAAGCAGAACGTCCTGGCTAGTGATTTGGAACGCCTCTAGCACTCCACGGACGTTCGAGAGGATATTCCTGTGTGATAGAGGGACTCCTTTAGGAAGCGCCTCCGATCCACTAGTAAAGAGCACCACCGCGGCGTCATCTGGTTTTACTGAGGTCAGATCGAACGCGCTAAGAATCTGCCCCGTCGACTCCGCGCTCATACGCTTGGCGCGCGCCTTATCCTTGAGTGAGAGAGATGCCGTGAGCTCCTCGAGGAGAACGAAACGGTTTTCAAGGAAATCTAGCTCTGTCGGTACGATATCCAGGAAGCGCTCCGACGTGTAGACCGAAACCAGACGTGTGCTTTCACAGGCGTGCAGTAGTGAGCGCTTTCCCGCCGTCCAATTAAGAAATACCGGAACTTTGCCCGCCAAAATAGCGGCAAGTGTGACGGTTGAGCTCGCGACGGAGGCTGGTAACAGCACGCCCACATGAGTGCCTGGGGTCTCTGCCATGCGACGAGCGAGGAGAATAGCGCGCACCCGCAGCTCGCTCCATGTTACCACTCCTGAGCGTTCATCACCCAACGCGGGGTGATTCCCCATTCGCGACGACGCTATGAGAAAGGCTTCAGCGATCGTCGACGCGGGGCTCAACTCCGGAAGGGGGCGCGACGCTAGATCTTTTGTCCATTTGGATGGGACCTGATACTCAGGCTTGGGTGTGGATGAGGCCAGCTCGCCTAGGGCGGCGCGGATGAGTGAACCGACTGTCACCAGTTCTGCCAGCTCCACATCGCTCGCCTCAAACTCCCTATCCAGCCATAGCAGGAGCTCGGCGACCGTCAGGGAGTCGAGTCCGAGGTCATCTCCAAGCTGGGTAGAGTCTGTCAGCGAGTCGATGGGTACGTCAGCGGCGCGCGCCACGTGTTGATAGACGGCGCTTCTGATCTGAGGAGGAACGGACTCTAGACTGGATTGTTCAGCTCGTCTTTCAGGAAGAGCCGGCACGTCACGACGAAAAAAGCTATGGCTAACCAACGAGGGAGCCTCGGGCTCGGGAGTGTTGTAGACGCCCTCCAGGTATTTATTTATGGCAAGCGCATCGCCTGAACGTGGGAAGTCAGGTGGGTTGAAGTTGATCGAAACTGTGACTGAACGCCGCGGGGTGAAGAAGAGAAGGTTGCGGGCGAGAATTTGTACGCCCTTTAGGCAGGTCGCTACGACATCTGGAGTAGTACCCCCGGTTACCGCTTTTGAGAAGATGCTTCCGTACAACCCACGGACTCTGACCACCGCGATGCCGACATTTGGGTTTGCTCGCACGATCGCGTGCACACCTGACGCGCCGCCGATACGCTCCGCTCCCGTGACAGAGAGTCGTCCTGATGGGTACATCAGAATGTTGTCGCCGTATTCGAGCGCGGTACGAATCGTGTCGAGTGTACGCTCGATTCTTCGGCGTTTGTAGGGGCCTGAGTCGAATTCCATATCCGCCATTGGTATCGCTCTAATACGCCGGAGAATCGGGTGCAGGAGAGGCAGATTGTACATGCCCTCGATCACAACTGGCCGCGGGTGGAGAAGATCCCACATGTAGGTGGTGACGATGACCGGGTCAATCTCGGCAGGGTGATTAGGGAGGATTAAGACGCCCCGCGAAGCGTCAAGACGGTCTAGTCCGGATACTGAAACCTGATACCTGAGCCCCAGGATTCTTTTGATGAGGGTTGAAAGCATATGCGGTAGCTTTTCCTCCCTTCAGTAGTTTAGGCAAGTGCAATTATGCCTTTAGGGTATCCTTGGACCACCTTCTCTACAGGATGCTTTACGGCTATCGCGGTTATGGTGTAACCTCCCCGCCACTGTGCGCCTTTAGCTCAGTTGGATAGAGCATCTGGCTTCGAACCAGAGGGTCGGGGGTTCGAGTCCCTCAGGGCGCATTTCTTCTATTCTCAGATCATATCCTGGGCGGGCCAGCCCATTGAGGATTATCCCCCGTTTTCATCAACTACAATCGCATCAGCGCGGTCATCCTACTCAAGAGATGGGTACGGTATCGTTTTATGATTTCCCGAGCAGGGGGGATGCGTTAGCCTTGCCGAGATTAGGAATTACGTATGGCAAAGATATTAGTTACGGGTGGAGCTGGTTTTATTGGGTCGCATATCGTGGACCGGGTTAGACCGGGCAACGAGGTGCACGTGATTGACGACCTCTCGAGTGGGAATCGTAACAATCTTCCTAGCGACGTTGTGCTGCATGAGCTCGATATCCGCTCAAAGGAAGCCGCGCAGGTCGTGGCGTCGTTCGAGCCTGATGTAATCGTCCACGCGGCGGCGCAGATCTCTGTGCGAAGGAGTATGGATGAGCCTGCGCTCGACACTGATATCAATATCACCGGTTTAGTTAATATCATCACGCCACTATGTGGCCGCGCGGGCACGCACGTCGTGTTTCTCGCCTCAGGCGGCTCGTGCTATGGGGTTCAAGACGTCTATCCAGCTCCCGAGAATCACCCGATCCGACCTGAGAGTATTTATGGTCTCTCTAAGTGGGTAGGGGAGCGGTTTCTTGAGTTTTGGTCTCGTATCTGGGGCGTTTCGTACACATCGTTGCGGCTCTCGAACGTATATGGACCGCGTCAAAATCCGCATGGTGAGGCTGGGGTTGTGGCGATCTTCTCTGAGCGCCTTCTCGCTGGCAAAGATATTACCGTTAATGGTTCAGGAGAGCAGACCCGCGACTTCGTGTATGTGGGCGATGTCGCTGACGCCGCGGCCAAAGCCGTGCAAGGTAGAACGCAAGGAGAGTTCAACATAAGCACCGCCACGGAGACTACAGTCATTTCGCTCGCCACCGCTCTTCGAGATCAAGCAAGCCCGAAGGCGAAAATTGATTTCGCCCCAGCTCGGCCCGGCGAGCAATTACGGAGTGTGATCGATAACTCTCTGGCTAAATCAACGTTGGGTTGGACCCCGAAGGTTGGAGTGGAGGAGGGGCTCGCCAAGACGCTAGCCTGGTATCGCGAGGGAAGCCGCTAATCTAATCTGTTTCAGTTCGCCATGCGCATGTCGCCGGGTCTCATGGAAGGCGACCCGATTCACCGAACCCTGCGATTTACGAGCGGGCAATGTCGCGCCAGCCAAAAAAGAGTTCCTTTATCCAAGTGATCTACCGGCTCGGACGTCGCGTCCGCTCGTTCAGCTTCCCTCATCATATCTCGTTAGCCATGTCCGTGAGACAAACTATTCACGGAGACATAAGCGTGAGAGTGATAAGACAAGGTATTTCACCAGTTCAGCGTGAATTATCAAAAATAGCGATATTTCTGCCTAGCTTACACGGGGGAGGAGCGGAGCGGGCGATGCTTGTGTTCGCTCGAGAGTTACTGAGTAGAGGCTACCCGGTCGATTTGGTGTTAGCCAAGAAGGAAGGAGCTCTTCTGCCGCTTGTTCCCTTTGGAGCGCGAGTTTTCGACTGCGAAAGCAGACGTATGCTGCATACATTTCCAAAGCTAGCCAACTATCTCCGCGCCAATAAGCCCGCGGCTGTTTACTCAACAATTACTCACGCCAATATTATGGCTGCCTTGGCGTGCCAAGCGGTAAAGCTTGCGGCCCCGTTAATTGTACGTCAGTCGAACGCGCCCCTGTCGGAGCACAAATCGGGAGTCATGCACACGGTCTCGCGACGTTTGATTCCAATCACGTATCTAAAGGCCTCCTCCGTCATAGCGGTTTCCAAGGGAGTTCGATCGGAGCTGATTTCGATGCAGCCCAAGTTGTCCGGACGCATAAAAGTGCTTCCGACTCCGGTATTAACGAACGAGGTGCGGCGGCAGGGTGAGCAGACGCCCGCGCATCCATGGTTCACCGAGCAGCGAGTCCCCGTGATTCTCAGTGCGGGGCGCCTGGAGCGCCACAAGGGGATGTTCGAGCTTCTGAGGGCCTTTGCCGTCGTCCGAAAGTCTCGTGAAGCCAAATTGATCATCATAGGCGAGGGGTCGGCTCGCGCTAAGCTTGAGGCTGAAGTCATGAAGCTGGGACTCTCCAACGATGTGGACTTGCCCGGATTTCAAGAGAACCCATTTTCGTTCATGAATCACGCCGCTCTGTTCGTTCTCAATTCATATTACGAAGGACTACCAAACGTTATTATTCAGGCGATGTCATTTGGAACGCCGATCGTTTCAACAGACTGTAAAAGCGGTCCTTCAGAGATTCTTGAGGCGGGGCGCTTCGGGCGCCTCATCCCGGTGAAATCGCATGAAAGTCTGGTGACAGCGCTGGCAGAGTCGCTGGATCTCCCCAAGCATCGCGCGGCTCAAGAGAGCGCATGGAGTCGCTATGGCGCGGAAGAGGCGACATCCGCGTATCTCGCGTGCGCGAATCTGCCCGAGAGGCCGCGATGAGAATCCCTAAGAGGATAAGGAAAGGTCTCTGGTCTAGTACGTTATGACTAAACAGGCTTCCGACAGCGGCGATAGCGACGAGCACCTGTCCGTTACGACAGTTTCGCTGAAGAAAAAGCAGATATGAGGAGATAAGAAAGACAATGTAGCCGACAAATCCGACTATTCCATTGTTGACCCACTGTTGAAGGTAAAGGTTGTGAGGAAGTTCGAGCATCGTCCGTGAGAAGCCCGTTCCATGTCCAAGGAAAGGCGCCTCCTCGATTAATCTAAAGCAGTCCAGCGCCGCCGCGAGCCGAGTGCCGGCCGAACCATCGTCTATCTGTTGGTTGTTCATGAATCGAGCTAGGCGATTGTTTTGCCCTCCAGCCCCAATCAGAGTCACCAAAAGTGGCACGATGGCCATTACGACAGCGGACGCGAAGATGACAGCTAGGGTGCTTTGAAGCCCGGTCTTAAAAGAGTTCTGAGATCGAAATATGCGAAGTATGACGAAGGAACCCGCGAGCACGCCGAAATCGATTAGGCCGCTGCGGGACATCGTCATCACGACGATGAGAAAGCACATGAGTAGTAACACCATGTCGATCCATACGCCGCGAGTCTTCGTAAGCGGGTGCGGGATAGATCCTGTCTGATACCGCCTTTTGCTACCTGAGCGCCCAAAGTCGATGCCAACGCTACACACAAAAACGCTCACCAGAGCGGTGTAATTCGCGTTTCCAGAGAATCCCGCCGCGCGATTGTCAAGCTGAGAGAACGTTCCAGGATGCGTAAATTCGTACCAGAGCGAGCCAGCCATAAGAAGTAAGCTCACAAAAGAGTAGAGTCGCAGACTTTGAACTACAGGTCGACATGTTCCCGCGGCGATACTCAGCGCCGTGATCAGAAATCCGTAGGGAAGTAAAAAGATCCATTTGCCACCTTCGTCCCAATACGCGGTAGGTGCCGCCGAGAGCGATAAAGCGGTCGCGGCCAAAAGAAAAAAGGCTATAAGTGGTAGGGCGTTCTTGCTCCACGGTGTCGCCACTACCGATAGAGAGCGTTGGTAGATGTGATGAACGAGGAGAGCGCAGACGAACGGCACGAGTACGAGGGCGCAAAGAAGCGTGGCGTTGGTAGGTAGTACGCCAAAGTGACCCATCGCTTGATCAGCGACGCAGAGAAACGGGACGAGAGCGATGAGACCGTATATTTTCCAAAATAAACTCGTGAGCGCAAGACGACGGCGTCGCATCGTGGGGGGTCCTCCGATAGAGATAATACACGCTCAGCGCTGAAGTACGTCAATTGAGCACGTAGGTTCCTGGGGTGAGAACATGCGTGGTAGCGATTTGTAGCACTTCTACCAAGAAGTGGTATGCGGTGCGATGAGCCAGCTTACACTGAAGCGAAAAATCGCCTCGCGAAGTGTGGGTGGATCGTGAGCGGCACAATAGGGAAAGGTATGGTGTTTCGTACTCTCCCAGTGGAGCGGGTTAATGGAATTTTCACCCTCTCATCCCAAAGCTGGCGCATACCAGTCATTTCAGGAGTGTGGCAGGCTCTGGCGCCTTCAATTATTTGGTGTCCTTATGCGCTCGCCCGACCTGGCCCACTCGCACTTTTCCACCGCGACTCGGAGTATCCTCTACGGTCTGTCGTGGACCTATGTGTCGGTAGTGCTTCAAGGTCTACTAAAGCTTGTAGTTCTAATCGTGCTTGCCAGACTTGTGTCTCCTCGGGATTTCGGACTCCTGGGATACGCGCTGCTATGCGCTAGCTTCGTGGAGCGAGTCGGGCAGATGGGTGTGGGTCCCGCCTTGGTCCAACTCAAGGATTTTGACGGTCATGCGGCGCGTACAACCCAAACCATAAGTATTTTTTCGGGAATGCTCGCGACAATCGGCATTTGGCTGCTAGCGCCTTACTTGGCGAGCTTCTTTGGCGAGCCGGAACTCAGGTCCATCCTTCGCGTCTTGTCATTTGGCTGCCTGGTGGAGGGGTTCGGAGCGGCGGGAGACGCTATCCTGCAGCGGCAATTGCGATTCAAGGAGCTTACGGTCGCCGATAACGTATCTTACCTGTTGTCGATGGGAGTAATCGCCTCGGCTCTGGCGTACGCCGGATATGGAGTGTGGGCTCTCGTGTGGGCTCAACTCTCCTTGAGGTGTATTCGTACATTGATCATTTATGGGTACACTAAGAAAAACATAGCTGGAAAGTTCTTGTTCACGAGAGCCACCGCGCTACTCAGGGTAGGATGTGGATTTAGTATCGCTAGGCTCCTTAATTTCTTCTCGCTCCAAGGGGATAATTTTGTCGTGGGAAGATTGCTAGGCACAGAGGCGCTGGGAACGTACACCCGTAGCTATCAGCTAATGACCCTGCCAGCGATGTATATGGGACAACTTTTCGAACGGGTAATGTTTCCCGCCATGGCACAGCAACAGGATCGAATGGAGTTGCTACGGAAGCAATTTCTGTTCTCCCTTGAGGCTATCTCATTGATCACCATTCCTGTCGCTATCCTGATGCACCTCTTCGCGCAGGAGATAGTCCTCGCAACGTTTGGGGATCGGTGGGGCGGGATGGTTCCCATTTTCGGCATACTCTCAGGAGGAATCTTTTTCCGCACCGCTTACAAGTGCAGCGACACTTTGGCCCGATCCGTGGGTGCAGTGTACTCATACGCCGCTCGGCAAGGGCTCTATACGCTTTTAGTCATGGGAGGGGCTTGGCTAGGAGCGCGATCGTGGGGGCTATCTGGCGTGGCTTTCGGCGTTGTCGCGGCGCTTGTCCTGAATTATCTCTCGATGACGCGCTTGAGTCGGCGCATTCTAGGAGTCTCATGGATGACGATTGTAAACGCGCATATTCCAGGACTCCTCCTTGGTCTCTTTAGTGGCACGGCGGCATGGGCAACCAGAGGATGGATGCAAGGCATAACCGATTCGCCGCTCATCGTACTCATAACAGCGATCACAACCGCGACCCTCTCTGGATGTGTATGGCTATACATAACGTATAATCATGTCCCATCGACGGTGATACAAGAGACCTCCGCGCTAGCTCGACGGTTGTATAAACCACGAGTGGGAGACGCCGAGGCCGTTGGATAAGGTGGTGGCTTTACTCCTCCATCATGTGACAGAACGACGCCTATTCATGCTTTCCCCGCATTGGTTATCCAACGGATACGTTGCGCGCTGAGCTTTGGTCTGGCTTTGGGGAGGTCATAGTCTCAAATGACGAGTCCGTGTTAGGAGCTTCCTGGGCAAGCGCTTTGAGATAGGCATTAAAGACTAAGCGCTCATCAAATCGTGATTCGGCCAGAGCTCTGCTCCGCAGGCCGTATTCGTTCAGAGTCTCCTCGGAGCATTCGATTAGCTGCTGAAGGGCTCGAGTGAGTGATTCCGTGTCGTGCGGGCGCACCAGTAGACCATTTCTGTCGTTCTGTACCGTCTCCCTACATCCCTTCCAGTCGGTTGTGATAATCGGTTTACCGCACGCGAGCGCCTCAAGTAGCGAGCGAGGCACACCCTCATTGTATGTTGAGGGCAAAACTATCGAGTCGGCCTCGTGGAGATAGGGAAGCACGTCGTCAGTCGGATTGATGTATCGAACGACACCGTGCGCATGCGCGTGTAAGATTCGCTCGAATAGCTGCCGCGACTCGGCGCGCTCAGAGTCCGGCGCGCCGAGAATCCAGAACTGAGCGGACTCTCCGTAACGCGCCTTAAGCTCCATGGCGGCGTCGAGAAATCTCCCAAATCCTTTTTTTGGCAGTAGTCGTCCAAACATGAGGAACGACCGGTAGGATCGCGCGCTCCGGGGTACCGGGTGGAAATATGTTAGATCAACTCCTGAGCCAGGGATTACCTCTGATTGGTCATCACGCACTAAACCGTGATGGAGGAACGTTCTTTGATCCTCACCGTTCTGAAAGAAGACCTTGTGGCTACGCCGCAGTGCCTTTCCATAGAGATGCTTCGCGAAGCGCTCTCGAAGTGAGGCCCCGTCGAACAAATCCCCAGTTCCAGAAATGTTCGGTATGTGGCGGAACTCTAGTCGAGACCGACACAGTCCGGCGTAGAGGTTGCATTTCACGGTGAATGAAAGTACGGCGTAGGGGTTTAGAGTGCGTAACGCGATGTAGATCTGAGTTAGTGTCTCAAGCTCTCTAAGTGGGGATTTTCCAGTTGGGCTCATCGTGATCGGAACGTAGTCAACATTCAGCTGTCGCACGCGGTCCGTGTAGTTGTCCTCTGGGGCTACGACAGTAATTTCAAAGCCAGCCTCGTGAAGCTTGGCGATTAGATTTCGTCGCAACAAATACACATACCACGATGTGTTATATAGAATGACAGCTCGCATAGAAGTTTTCTCCCTCAAGACGTACTTATTCGTATCACAGTCGAATCGGTACAGATGTGATCGGAGCTAGCCTGAAAAACGCTGGTCCGCTTGATGTAGGCGGTGTCGATTATAAAAGTGAAAGTGACAGTGATGCGAGAGAATGAGATCAGTTCCATATCATCGATTAACACGCGAATAGGATCGGGTGGTCGAGAAACTTCAATTACCCTTTATGATGTTACCAAGCGATGTGTTGATATCGCGGGGGCAAGTGTTCTGCTTGTCACTCTCTCACCAGTGATGGCGTCAGTCGCGGTCGGAGTGAAGATGACGTCGCCTGGGCCGATTCTGTACGGCCAGACGAGGCTTACTCAGGGTGGACAGGTGTTTCGTCTCCTAAAGTTTCGATCGATGCGCGCTGACGCGGAGTCTGATTCCGGCGCGGTATTAGCCACGCGGGCGGATCCTCGAGTGACGTCGATCGGCTCATTTCTGAGAAAGACTCGACTTGACGAGCTGCCTCAACTACTGAATGTTCTTAAAGGAGAGATGTCTCTGATAGGACCGCGTCCGGAGCGCCCGGAGATCGCTTCTCAGTTGGCCGAGTCGATACCGAGGTTTCATCAGCGCCTTCAGACGCGCGCCGGTCTTACGGGTCTGGCGCAAGTGATACAAGGATATCCAGATGGTCGAAAAGGTTATCGCCGCAAGGTCGGGCTCGACCTGATATACATCCGTAAGAGGAGTGTCCTACTTGATATGTGGATAGCGCTCCGTACCGTGAGTGTCGTTCTCACAGGTAGCGGAGCGCGATAGGTTCGCGGTCGGTCGCCTTAAGCGTTTAGATAATTGGCGCCATAGTGGATCTCCCCCCGAAAGCGAGGTGTAGGTGGGACCTCATTGAGAACAAAGCCAATCACTCGAGCTCGGATGTGGTTGAGCTTCGCGCGCGCCTCACTGGCGGTATGACGGGGAGTATGACCACAACGCGTCACGAATATGACGCTATCAACCAATCGCGACAGTAATAATCCATCTGCCACCACCATGATGGGAGGCGTGTCGACCATTATGAAGTCGTACCGCTCCTTGAGAAGCGAGAGAAGCCGTTTCATACTAGCAGAGCCCACAAGTTCCGCCGGATTCGGCGCGATACTTCCGACTGGCATGATGTCGAGGTTGGGCACGGTAGTTGTATAGATGGCGCCCTCAAGTGGCGATTGGCCAGTGAGGTAGTCGGTGAGTCCAGAGCCGATAGGAGTCCCGGTCTGATGAAACAGTTTCGATAGGCCGCCCAGTCGCAGATCTCCATCTATGAGCAACGTACGATGATTGGCTTGCGCCAGAGTCACGCTCAGATTCGCGAGTATGGTTGACTTTCCCTCACCTGGGAGTGCGCTGGCGAGAGCGACTACTCGCGGTGGGTAATCAGCCGACGAAAGGAGGAGATTCGCCCGTAGTGTTCGTAAAGCTTCGGCTATAGGACTATGGGGAGCGGATACACTTATGATTTGCGTCGTCGCCGGAGCGAGCGATGATCCTGACACGTTCTCGTCTGGAGGCGTCGATAGGGGCGAAAGACTCTTTTGTTGAGCCTCGGAATCTCCAGGTCGTTGCTCCAGTAACGCCGTCTCGGTGAATCGCGGTATGCTGCCGAGCTGAGGGAGATCCAGAGCTTCCTGAGCGCCACTCGCGGTTTCAATCGTGTCCTCAAGGGAATCTCGAACATAAGCTGCGAGGATTCCGCTCGCCAGTCCCAGTAAGATGAACATCGTCATGATGATGTTAGTCTTCGGGGCGCTGGGAGACGATGGGAAGGGCGCGTAGTCGGCGATGAAAACGTTTGAGGTGGTGGTAGAGGCGCGCATCTCGATCTCCTTGGCCTGCTTGAGAACGTTCTGATAAAGCTCGCGTAGGGACGTGGCCTCTTTGTTTAGGACGCTGTACTGAATCAGGTGTTTCGCTACGTCCTGAGCTTTGGACCGTTCAGTCTCGATTTGTTGGCGAAGGTGCGTCTCGGTAGCCCGTTCTGCTTCGTATTGACTCAGTAAAGTGACAAGCGCTCGTTTCCGCTCGTCTTGAATGCTCTTTCGCAACGACTGAATCTTCGCTTGAAGCTCTTTCATCGTTGGATACTCGGCGGTGACCTGGCTGCCGAGAGAAGCGTAGTCAGTCTGTGCTTGGTTGAGACTTACGCGCAGCTCCTTTGTCACTTCACTATCAGATACAGCGCTCTCGCTTTCTCTCTTCTGTCTCGCCTCATTTAGCGCGCTTTCGGCCCTTATTCTGCGTCCAGTCGCGTCCGCTACCATCTGGGCCAGCGACTCAATCTGGCGCATATTGAGGCTATTCATGTCGTCTCCTCTCAGTGTCAGTAATTTGTATTGCGAGGCGTACGCGGCGAGCTGGTTTTCGGAGCTAGCGACGCGATTCTTTAGGTCGTTCGCTTGAGTCTGTAAGAGTTGGACGTTTGCTGATATAGCCTCTTGGCGCTCGCGTTTTAAATGCTCAATGAACTGCTTGGCGTGCGTGTTGGCTACTCGCTGTGATAGGTGGGGATCCGCAGTGGCAGCTTGAATGTAGACCAGGTTAGTCTCATGTACCGGTAGTATCTGTACGAGACTGAGATACCGCTTTATGAAACTAGGATCGTGAAGGAAGTGTGAATCCGCCTGGCTGTGTTGTATCTGAGGAGGGGTAGTATCCTTGGAGGGAAAAAGGGATCCGAGAGCGACCATTACTGGTGTTGTTGGGCCTCTCCAGTACCGTTGCAGCGCAAGTCCGATACCATCTTGGCTAAGAACTTCATCGGCGAGACCATCAAGTGTCAGCTTCGCCACAGTTGTCTTAAGGTACTCGATCTTTCGGGTATCGCTTCCTAGGAGTGTCTCTGAGGGGTTTGTCGCGAGGAGGGGGTCGTACCCTCGCAGCTCGATGGTGGTTCTAGCTGTATACGTAGGAGGCGTGCAGACGCAGTAAATCGCCGCGATAGTCGCGGAGATGAGGGTACACAGAAAGATGAGCTTTTTGCGCCGAAAGATAACGGAGAGTCGTTGGCGCAGCTCGCTAGCCTGATCCTTTGGACCTACTGAAGAGAAGCGAAAAGCGTCTCGTGCTTCAGGGTAATGGAATCTAGCGTCCTCGGTATCTGGAACGATGTGAGGAGAGATGGAGGAATCGAAGTTCATAGAGAGCTCCTTACGTTGATGTGTTCTAGTTAATACGCTTCTGGGCGCCAAAACCGTTAAATAGACCGTTCACTGTTTCGACTATCTGACGCTTGAAGAATCGGTTTGGTTCGCTTGGAACTCGCACTAAGTCACCGTTTCGCAGTCGTATGTCACGACCGCCACGGAGTCCGACTTCCTCCATATCCAGGGTAAGAATCGCCTTTCGCCCACCCCCAGTGTCTCGAAGGACCTCTACCTGATTGACGTTGGCGGAGTAGGTAAAGCCCTGGGCGGCGGCGATCGCCCCGATTACGGAGGTGCGCGAGGCAAGCTTATATGAGCCCGGAGCCGTTACTTCCCCGTCGACTTCATAGGTACCTGCCTCAGGTACGACAATCGTGTCGCCTGGCATGAGCGGTACGAGAAGTGGTCGACGATCGAGCTGTCCGGTAAGAGCCTCAAGCTCGATCTCGACTCCAGGGTTCTCATTAAGATCGGGTCGTGAAGTTGAGCCAGCCACGTCACTTGTCATCACGAGGCCGGGCGTAGTCTGCTTGATTGCCGCCGATTGCTGTAATGTTTGCTCGGGGATGATACGTGGCGCAGGTAGTAGAATTATTCTGCTCCCAGCGTTTGGAGAGCGACCGCCCGCTTCCGATAGGAGCTCCGTGAGTAGCATGCCCTGGTGCGAGACCGGATAGAAGCCGGGTTTGGTGACTTCGCCCATGATCGAGACGCGGCTTGCCTGAGTTGATTTTAGGGAGACTTGAACCTGTGGCGAGCGAATAAAGCGACCATACTGTCGCGCGATGTGAGCGCGAGCGTCTTCGAGGGACAAATCCGCTATCTGAGTCTTGCCGATGAGAGGCGCGGTAATAGTGCCGTCAGGCGCGATCGGCATTTGGGAAGTTAGATTGGTAAATCCAAAGACGTCAATGCCCACGACATCTCCTGTCCCTATCGGATAGCCTTTTGGAGCGCCCGTGTGGGCGATTAAATGAGATCGCTTTTTGAGGAAATTATCGAGACGAGTTTGGAGATCCGCCTCATAGAGCTCAAACTCTTGCGGTCCGCCTATGCTCCCCTGCTGGTCGGAGGGGGAATCCGACCGTTCCTGAAGCTCTTTGTATGAGGGGGTGTACCGAATACATCCGGAGATGAGGAGCACGAGAGCAATCATCGAGTGTCGTTTCATAGTCGCCTTACCAGGAAATGAGGAAAATGCGGCAGTCACCCTGTCAATACGAGAGTGGAGATGAGGCATAATGAACGAATTCCTAGCGGATTGAGCTAACACAGATCAGCCAGCGACGGAGCGCGAGGCGACCTTGGAGGGTCCTGATTGCATTATTCGCGGAATCTTCGCACAATGCTGGGGAGAACGTGGTCGACCAGACCCCAACAGAATTGATTATGAATACTATTCTAGTTACCGGAGTGGGTGGCTTTATAGGCTCTCATGTCGCTGAAGCGCTTTTGAGTCGCGGTGACGCTGTAGTTGGCGTCGATAACATGAATGATTACTATCCGGTCTCCTTTAAGCGCGAGAACCTCCAGTTACTCTCGCGACATCCGCGGTTTGCGATGGTCGAGGGGGATATTTGTGATCGCTCGCTGGTGAGAGACATCTTTGATCGCGGTTCAATCTCTCATGTCGCGCATCTAGCGGCGAGAGCTGGGGTGAGACCCTCAATCGCTGATCCCTACATCTACGAAGAAGCTAATGTGCAGGGCACCCTGAACCTCTTACAGGCGACTGTGGGGCGATCAGTCCAAAATTTTGTAGTGACATCATCATCGTCAGTGTATGGGAATTCGACTGCAATTCCGTTCCGTGAGGATGACTCCGCCACCGATAGACCAATTTCCCCCTATGCCGCGACAAAAAAAGCCACGGAGGTGATGGCGTTTACCTATCACAAGTTGTACGGCCTTAATGTAAACGTGATACGACCGTTTACCGTATATGGTCCGCGAGGTCGTCCAGATATGGCGCCATGGCTCTTCATTCAGTCGGCAGTGCGGGGCGGTACGATATATAAATTCGGCGATGGCACCACCCGGAGAGACTACACATTCATTGGAGACTTCACGACGGGGTTCGTGAACGCGATCGATCGAGCGCACGGGTATGAAATTTTCAACCTCGGAAACTCAAGTACGGTATCGCTTAATGAGGCGCTTGAGATAGTGCGAGACGTGACCGGTCGTGAACTCGTGATAGAGCAACGCCCGATGCAGCCAGGTGACGTGGAGATAACCAACGCTGATGTATCCAAGGCGCGACGCTTGCTCGACTATAATCCGAGCACCTCGTTCCGCGATGGTATGGGGACCTTTTTTGAGTGGTACCGACAGACCCGAATGTAGAGTTCGTGCTGTACTCGTTTTGATTACAGAGGGCCAGAACGACGCGAAAACAGGACGGTGGGTATCGTTCGCGTATTCAAGTACTGACCGTTTGTGTGCTTCGCGGATCTCAGTGAACGTTAGGCTCTATTCGCCAGCCGTTGCAGCCAGTTCTCTAAATTTGTGTACCCGTCGCCATTCGTGTCCGCGAAGGGTTCTCGAGGGAGTCTGAGTTTCCGACGTTTGACGCGCGCTGACAGCTGTTGTCCCACGGAGCGAGCGCATCCTTTAAGGCAGTCTTTTATCTCTCCGCGTCGGTCTCGTACCTGCTGAACCAGCCGCTTGTCGATCTCGGAACGATGACGAGGTCTGCTGCCCACATCGCTTAACACGGATTGGTACGCTACGCTCGCGGGCACGTGCCGTAAGCCAGGAGATTGAAGCGGGGGATTGCTGGTGTAATTTGACTGTAAGGGCGCCGCATCGTTGTTTTGCCGCGAGTGGACCGTGGCGGAGGAGCGCTCGACACTGTTTTCCGTCATGAAAATACGAGTGTCACCACTGATGTTTTTTCCATAGAGTGGCGGCGCGAGGAAGCTAAAAGGGCCGGGAATATAGGAGTTACCGACAAATGAGAGATCGGAGCCCTCTGTGGTGCCTTCGTTGTTACTTATATTGCAGAGGGACCAGGGACCTTTCGAGCCCCAGCCGTAGACGATGTTATTTACGACTTCTACGCTGGACCCTGGCTTGATGTAAGGATTTCGTTCCTCGTTCCACGTAATCAGATTTCGAAGAAGCGTGATTTGACGTGAACCGTCCCCGATCATGACTCCTTTGCTGTGGGACCCCTTGGGATGAATCGAGTTATGAAGGCCTTCCGCGATGATTGAGTTCGAGAGGGTCACATCGTGAGTCCCTCGGTACCAGGTGGAGAAGTTCTCGTCGATGGCCCATGAGATTGAGACGTGATCCAGGACCACGTTATACGCCTCTCGTGGCGGTTGCGTTCCGACCGCGATGCCATCACGGTTAGACGGAGATACTCCGATTCGACTATCGCCTGGTCGAACGGCGAGGTGTTGGATCAGCACATCGTGAGTCTCAATCGCGAATCCTCCCTGGGTAATAGTGATACCAGGAGAGGGGGCGGATTGCCCCGCAATCGTGATAAACGGGGCCCGAATCGTTAGCTTGCTTCGAAGCCGAATGATGCCACCGACCTCAAAGAGGCAGGTGCGAGCTTGGCGTTTCTGGACACAATCTCGCAGTGTTCCTGGTCCGCTGTCCGCCAAGGAGTACACTCGGTATATCAGCGTTCGCGCGGGGATTGTATGTCGACCACTTCCTGCTGGAGTGCCTGTTCCGAACCCTTGAAGCCCTGGGGCGGCGGGGATTGTAGTGGCACCGCTACTTGACGGATGAAGCCAGCCATTCTGGGCACAGGCGTTCGTTATCGGGTGTAACCACGAGCAAAGGATCGAAACAACGAGGGACCATAGAGTTTGTAGCGACATGGGTATCCAAGAACGGACCCTAGAATAGATTGCCGGTACGATTTATGACAACAGTCAGGGACCGATCGAGGTAGACCATGAGATACGCGAAACTTGCGCAATCCTTTGTCCTGAACGGCCGCGGGATCGTTGAGAGTTCTTAGATGATCCCTTTAAGAGCGTTCTTTACCTTCTTTATCTGGTCAGCGGGCGTACTGTTTTGCCCATAGTGCTGCATACGGGTCTGGTTCTCGGCACTTCGCTGAGCCGCAGCGTTCTTGGATCCTCGAGAGGAGCCTTTCTTCGCCGCGGCGTTAGCCGCTCCCGCTTTGATAGAAGCTGCCTTCGCGCTACTGGACGCCACCGGAGCGTTCCCCGACTCCTCTAGTCGCCGCTGAACGGCGCTCGTTCCACGTTGCACTGAAGTGACTGCTCGGGTGTCGCCGAGGGAATCCCAGAGGGCATCATTATCATCGAGCTGAGCAGCGGCAGTCGCCAACTGGCGAATGTCGTTGGCCTCCTGTTTGGTGAGCAGTGTTGAGTTCACGAAGAACTTAAGGGTCTCCCGAGCCGCACGCTCATCGGATGACACCTTTTCGCCCGTTGGCTTGTCTACGAGGTTTAGTTTGAAGGCGCTTTTAAAGTCCCCCGCGACTGTTTCTCCGTATCTGTTCTTGATCAATTGGTAGGCGGCACCGGCAAAAAGTTCCTCTTCATTGACCTCTGAGGTCTGCACTCTTTTGCCCAGGAGGGTCTGCAGACTTTTCCCAAACTCAGTTGTCGGTTCCGTGACCCTCGAAGGTTTCCGCCTACTATTTCGGGCCCTTAGGGCCTCGACAGTGTCCTGTTGACGGGGGGTCTGCGCTATCTTTTCTTTCGTTTTCATCGTGAAGGTCCTCTATTGCAACGACGTGCGACTACTCCTGGAGCTCTCAAAGCAAGTTGGATGCCAAGGTGGGCGCACGGTGCCGAGTCCAGATGGTCTGATGCGTCGTAAATAGTATACATGTTCAGTGTGAGGGTGGTCAGCCCAGCAGTATGAGAGGTTGCGAATCAACGAACAGATCAGGTGCGAAACTAAAGGTTTGTGGTAATGTCTTTGGCGTACAGGGGGTTATGTCCAACTA
Organism: uncultured delta proteobacterium; assembly: GCA_903904735.1. Lineage (GTDB taxonomy): Bacteria > Bdellovibrionota_C > UBA2361 > UBA2361 > OMII01 > OMII01. Next base: position 58,712 of record CAIVDM010000016.1, on the reverse strand, counting down.
ATCAGTTGATCTCTGTGCGGATTTGCCAGTAGGAGTGCGGAAGCTATGTGCGGAATTGTAGGGTATGTCGGTAGTCAGGATGCGTTGCCTATTCTTTTAGGTGGCTTAGAAGCGCTTGAGTATCGAGGCTACGATTCGTCTGGCTTGGCGCTCGTAAAGGGCGATTCCATTGAGATTACCCGAGCGACCGGCAAGTTGGCCGAGCTTAAGAAAGTGTTCGCGCAGCGCCCGACCGATTCCAAGGATAAGGCCACTCAAGGAATCGGGCATACTCGTTGGGCAACGCACGGACGACCAACGGAGACAAACGCCCATCCTCACTCGGCGGGACGGGTTAGTCTGATTCACAATGGTATCATCGAGAACTATCTCGAACTGCGAGCGTCACTTGAGAAGCAGGGCTGTGTCTTTAAGTCAGAGACAGACACCGAAGTAGCGGCGCATTTACTCAATTCCTTTTTAGAGCAAGGATTAGAAACTCGTGACGCGTTTCGAAAGATGTGTCAATCCGTGCGCGGAAGTTATGCCTTCTTGGCGATCGATCAAAAGACGCCGGGGCATATATATGTAGCCAAGAACTCAACCCCTATCATTATGGGGCGTGGGGATGGTGAAAGCTTCATCGCGAGTGACATACCCGCGTTATTGCCGCATACCCGTCGAATTATCGTTCTTGAGGACGGCGACATGGCCGATGTTACGGCCAACGACATTTACATCGAGAACAACGGCCAGCCAGTAGAGCGCCCAGAGGAGCGAGTCACATGGGATCCTATCACCGCGCAAAAGGGCGGCTTTAAGCATTTCATGCTTAAAGAGATATTCGATCAAGCGCAAGTAGTGGGGGATACCATCAGAGGGCGGTTTTCCATAGAGTCTGGCTCAATAATGCTTCCTGAACTCGCTGCTCTCGAAACAGTCGCGAAGAAGCTCCGACGAGTCGTGCTCGTGGCGTGTGGTACGGCGTGGCACGCGTGCTTAGAGGGGAAATTCTTTATTGAGAACTTCGCCAAGATTCCATGTGAGGTTGATTACGCGTCCGAGTTTCGTTACCGCCCACAGCTCTTTGATGGCGACACTCTCGTTATCGCGGTGTCGCAATCAGGTGAGACATTGGACACGCTGGGCGCTCTCGAGTGCGCCAAGGGCAAGGCGCTAACCCTGGCGGTATGTAATGTGGTTGGAGCCTCGATCTGTCGACGCGCGGACATGGTCTTATATACACACGCGGGGCCTGAGATCAGCGTCGCGTCCACAAAGGCGTTTTCAACGCAGTTAATAGCGCTAGAATTGCTTGGGTTGTTTTTAGCGGAAAAGCGCGGCTCGATGTCCGCGGACGAGCGACGCTCCGTTCTTGAGATGATGATCCACGTGCCGACGGCGATTTCAGCGGCGCTCAAAGTGGAGCCGCAGGTAATCGCCGCGGCCAAGACGTTCGCCACGGCCAGAGACTTTCTGTTCTTAGGCAGGGGGACGTGTTACCCAATCGCGCTTGAGGGAGCATTGAAGCTCAAGGAGATTTCATATATCCACGCCGAGGGTTATCCCGCGGGCGAGATGAAGCATGGGCCGATAGCGTTGATTGATGAGCGTATGCCGGTTGTGGTTATCTTGCAGCGCGACAAGCTCCTGTTCGAGAAGACGCTTTCGAATCTGAAGGAGGTTGAGGCGCGTGGCGCGAAAGTGCTCGTAGTCACGGACGCCGCGGACGACAGGACCTTGGGAATCGTGGCCGATTCGATCATCCGAGTGCCATATGTGTCAGCGGAATTAAGCCCGCTACTGCTCAACATTCCGCTCCAGATGCTCGCGTATCACGTCGCGGTCATGAACGGCACGGATGTGGACCTGCCGCGGAATCTCGCTAAGAGTGTCACCGTCGAGTAGTCCGTAGTCCGGGCGGTGTGGCATCGCCATTCGATGGTTCGTGAGTGTCTCACGCAAGGTGGCAAGGAGAGCTACCGTCGTCACGATCTTTTTCTTCCTCGTGTGCGGGCGGAGGTTGAGCTGGCGCACTCTCTTTTTGCTCATTCATTTCAGGTGGTTGCCTGTCCGCGCTATTCTTGGCGCCCCGCTGTTTTTTTCGTCGACATCGAAAAATACCTCATTGACGGGTTATGGGTCGCTCTGTAGAGTCGTGGCATGAAGTGGGGCGCAGTGGTATAAAACCCCGCAATTCGGTTCAATCAGGTTGTCGGTCTCGGTTGTATTTCCCCAAAGCGACGGTGGGTACTTGGATGATTGATAAGCAGGAACATGACACGCCAGAAGTAGTGGAGCGTTCCTCGCAGGTAGTGATTCCATCCAAGCGCCCGCCGTTCGTTTCTTTTCGCGGCAATTGCGTACATTCATTAGACGACAAAGGTCGGATCAGTCTCCCGAGCGGCTTTCGCAAGGCCCTCGGAGGGCGCGAGCAGCGGGGTGTGGTGTTGACCAACTACGTCTCCGAAGGCGCTCGTTGCATCGAGGGCTTTGGGCTCGACGCTTGGGAAGATTTCGAGTGTCGGCTCCGAGAAAAGAGTCGGTTTAGCGGCAAGCTGCAACGTCTTGAGAACTTCTATTTGAGTCGCGCCTCGGAGTGCGGAATCGACGGTAGTGGTCGAATTTTAATTCCGCCCTATTTACGTAGCTATGGCGGACTAGCGCGTGAGGTGGTGTTCACCGCCTCGATTCATGGATTTCGGATGTGGGACAAGAGGGTGTGGGACTCTATCTTTGAGGCCTCTGAGCAGGCGCTCCTCGAAAACCCCGACCTTTTCGCGGATGTGGATATATGACGGAGTTAAGCGGGGGGGCGGTTCATATCCCTGTCTTGTTGAACGAGGTTCTTGAGGTCTTAGGGGCAGGGCGAGGTGGCATGTACCTAGATTGCACATTCGGAGGAGGTGGGCACACGCGAGCGTTGCTCGATGCTCACCCGGATACATGGGTAGTCGCGTTAGACCGAGACGTCCGGGCGATTGAGCGTGGGCGCGGATGGGCGGCGAAATACGGAGAGCGCCTCGAATTGGTGCATACGCCTTATTCTGACGTGCTTCAGCAGGTTTCCTTCCGTGGTTTTGATGGGGTCTTGGCGGATCTAGGCATGTCCACTGACCAGCTTCGGGAGGAGCGGGGATTTTCGTTCGCAGATCGGTCCGCGCTCGATATGCGGATGGACGAAACCACGGGGATAAGCGCGCGCGAGTTTCTCAATACCGCAGCTGAGCGAGATATATACATCGCGCTAGCTCGGGGTGGAGTCGGAACTACGGCGCGGCAGCTCGCGAGAGTGCTCGTGTCGAAGCGTCCGTTCGAGAACGCGCTCGAGCTCGCTGAAGTGGTGCGTGGATCTCAGTTGGGTAAGCGAGCGGTTTCACGCGTGCATCCCGCGACGGTCGTCTTTCAGGCCCTTCGGATGCACGTCAATCAGGAGCTTCAAGAGATCGAGAAGCTACTTGAAGTAGTGCCGGTTCTAGCGAAAAAGGGCGGAAAATTGGCGGTTATTACATTTCACTCGTTAGAGGACAGGTTGGTGGCGAACACGATGCGTGGATGGGAGTCGGCGGGAACATACCCCGCTTCATGGCGAGGTCCGCGTGATCAAAAACGAATAGGAGTGGTGTCGCCGAAAAAACCGATCGTTCCGAGCGACGAAGAGGTGTCACGCAACGCCGCGTCGCGCAGCGCGCGACTGCGCGTGTTCGAGTTCGTTGAATGATTTTTTATGAAGTAAAAAAGTTGAGAGAGCTGTCACTTTTGGTAGCGACAGAATAACGAGAAGGCTGTACATTTCAAAAAAGAGGGTTGGTTTTATGGCAGTGTGTTTGCAGTATCAGTCGGTTTACGTGAAGCGAGAGTCGGCGGCGGTGTCGGTTCGAGTGCAGGTGCTAGCGGCATGTGCTCTGCTGATGGTTTTAGGGGCACGCGTGTGGATGAAGCTTGAGGCGACCGATCTCGGTTACCAGTTAGCCAGAGAGCGGAGCAAGACGGTGGAGTTGGATATGGAGAGGAGAGAGCTCGAGCTTCAACGCTCAGTTCTTCTACGACCTGACTCCCTGTCCAAGTCTGCTCGTCAGATGGGGCGTCTTCAGGAGCACAACCCGCAGAATACAATTCGTCTTGCGTACTAGCAGCGTTGTTCGCTAGCTCGGGTAAAGAGGGGTTTTATCGGTTGGTCGAGCTCTCTGAAGATTGAGTCTTGGGGTGATACGTCCCGCAAGCCGACTTGGGAGCCTGGGTAGAGCCTCTTTTTATCAGTCATGTCATTTCTCCGTTTTGGAGATAGCGGGAGCCGGTCGGTCCATGATTTCTCAGTTAAAGCTTCCCTTTGATAGGCGTAAGGAGACTCAAGTGGAGCGGTCGGCAGATAATGCCACGATGTCAAGCTCGATCAAGAGCTCGCTGATAGGGATGGATTTCGCGCTGCTTAAGCGCTCATCATTCGCAGTCTCAACCCTATCGCGACAACGTCCGATGCGATTGCGACTGATAGGTGTGTTGGCGCTGATCTGGACAGGCGGGCTTGTGGCGCGCATGTACAGTTTGCAGGTTTCCGATTTTGAGACCTGGCAGGATTGGGCTGTTAGACAGCACGTAGCCGATGTGGAGATCGCTTCGGAGCGTGGACCGGTGCTCGATCGCAACGGAAAGCTCATGGCGGTGTCCGTGCCTGCTCAGTCGATCTACATCCGACCGCGTCAAGTTCAGGACAAGCAAAGGGTGGCCAAACAGCTTTCAGCTCTTTTGGGTATGAAAGCCTCTGTCATCGCCGAGAAACTCAATAGCAAGCAACCCTTCGTGTGGCTAAAGCGTCAGCTGCCGAGATATCAAGCCGAGAAGATCACTGAGGTGAGTTTTCCTGGTGTCGGCGCAGTTCTTGAATCTCGGAGATTCTATCCCTATAACAACGCTGCGAGCGCACTCATAGGTAAGGTGGGCATCGATGGCAAGGGCTTGTCTGGCATCGAAGGGGTATACGAGCGTCAGTTGCATGAAGAGCAGGTCAAGACGCAAGCAGGGCGCGATGCCTTAGGTAAAATTATCCACACGAGCATTAACGAGGATGAGGATTCATTTGAGCCCCCAAAAGGTGACGCGTTAAATCTCACGATAGACGCCGACTTGCAGATCATCATGGATGAGGAGTTGGAGATAGGACGTAAGAACGCTAACGCCAAGCAGGCCATGGCGATAATGGTCGACTCAGATACGGGCGAGATAATAGCGCTCAGTCAGTCTCCGAGCTATAATTTCAATAATCCCACAAGTTCTGGGAAGAATGAGTTGAGAAATCTTCTCGTCGAGGCGGTTTTCGAGCCAGGATCCACCATGAAGCCGATAGTCGCCGCGGCGGCCTTTGACGCTGGTGTGGTGAAACCGACCGACCTCATCAACTGTGAGAACGGACGGTATCCGTTCTCAAAGCACACTATCAAAGATGTTCACCCTTCAGGGACCATTCCGTTTCATGACGTTGTCGTGCGGTCTTCTAATATCGGAATGACGAAGGTCGGTATTAAGATGGGGAGCGACAGACTCTACTCGTACCTAAAGAAGTTTGGGTTTGGTCAATCGAGTCATTTAGGCTTACCAGGGGAGTCCGCGGGTATTCTGAGACCAGAGTCAACGTGGGCGAAAGTGGATGTAGCCACACATGCGTTCGGACAAGGTGTCGCGGTTACTCCTCTTCAGATCGTCCGTGCGGTAGCGGCGATCGCTAATGGAGGTATGCTTCCTCGCCTTTCGGTGGTTATGGATGATGGGGGACTCCCGGAAGGTAACCGCATTATCTCAGAGCAGGCGGCTGAGTGGGCGCGCGAGATGATGTACGGCGTTGTTGAGGACGAACACGGAACCGGCGGAAAAGCGAAGATAGAGGGTCTTAGAGTCGGTGGCAAAACCGGAACGGCCCAAAAGGCATCCGAGAACGGAAGGGGATACCAGGCGGGCAACTACGTCGCGTCGTTCGTAGGATTCGCTGATGGCACGCCAATTGGAGTGTCACGAAATATCACCGCGATGGTGATAATGGACGAGCCCCATGCGAAGAGTATCTACGGAGGGACGTTGGCGGCCCCGGTTTTTCAGCGGGTGGTCGATCGCAGTTTTCGATTTCTATCGACCAAGCGCCAGCTAGGCGCGGACAAGCCTCGTCAGCCGTTTATCGGTCCTGACCAAGGAACTATAGAGGTTAAGGACGAGGAGCTCTTTACTGCCTCCTATCGCGCGCACTAATGGTGAGACGCCCACCTGAGTCACAGGTATCGCACGAGATATCGGAAGCGCGCCTCGCTCGTTAGTTCTAATGAGCGAAAGCCGTTACAAGAGCCATGAGATACCACCGACGAACTTTATGGTGCGCGTATGTAGTTGTAATACTACTGCTAGGGTTGCCCTGTGTGGCGGAAGAGCGACAGCGGACCGCAAAGGATCTGTATGACGCGCACGAAGGTAGTTACCAGAGATTGCCCGTAAATCCACCCCACCAGCTGGAGGGTGATCCACAATTTCAAGACCCGCAGTGATATTCCGTATCGAAGCAAGGCGGCAATACCGTGGTCAAGCCAAAGCCCGTCCATTTCCTGCCCTCACCCTCAAACGAACTGCGCCGCGTGGCGTGCGAATGTCAGCTGAAGGTTGCTGATAGGTGGCAGAGCTACTTGAGCATTCTTGGTGCTACGATTCGCCAACCCGAACGGGAAAAGAACGCGAAATGGATAGCAGAGAACGTCTTTAAGTTTTTTGCTCGCCATACGAGATATTTAAGAGGTGTCTTCTGACAGAGCGGGACAAGAACAGGCAAGAGAACTGCTTGAGGAATTATGCCGGAAGTACGGCGGACTTTACGTTTAACGCGCTCCTGCCATCCAAGTCTCCACAGCGCTAAAAGGATCGCGTGGTTCTTGGTATCCACTAGTGATATTAGTGCTTTACTCTCTGTCTCTCTGTGCCCCTTCCAGTTTCTCGCGGTCCACGGTATGAGATCCCCATGCGTGCATTCTCTCTTGCGGATTTAGTGAAGGAAGTAGGTGGTCACCTGGTGAGTCCCTCACCTGTGTTGGTGTCTGATATAACGTGTTCGAGCGCTGATGTTCAAACAGGCGCGCTGTTCGTCGCCGTTCGAGGCACCTCAGTGGACGGGCATCGCTATATCGCGGATGCAGCGACAAAAGGCGCGCACGCGGCGGTAGTTGAGGATGCGGATGCTCTTGGTGGTCTACCGGGCATCGTTGTGAAGAATACGCGTCTCGCGCTTAGCAAGCTTGCCGCTGTGATGAACGGGAATCCCGCAAACAAATTGCGCACAATCGGCATCACGGGAACAAACGGCAAAACGACCACTAATTGGATTGTTTACCACGTCCTTAATCGAATCGGTGGTGGATGTCAGCGTATCGGAACTCTCGGCGCGGAATGCATGGGAAAGGGAGCGGAAGTTGGATCGCTGACGAGTCCTGACGCCATCTCCATGCAGAGATTGTTGCGGCAAGCGGTCGAGATGGGCGCGCGAAGCTGTGTGCTTGAGACCTCGTCTCACGCTCTTGACCAGGCGCGAGTCGAGGATATCGACTTCGATGTGGCCGTCTTCACGAACCTCACTCGTGATCACCTTGATTATCACAAGACCTTTGAGAACTACTTCGCCGCCAAACGGCACCTCTTTGAACTACTTAAAAGTAGCTCAAAGAGCACCAAAGGAGCTGTCATACACGGTGATGATGAGCACGGTCGGCGCTTAATCGAGCAGCTGCCGTCGCTTGGCCTTGTCGACTGGTCCTTTGGAACATCAGAGGGGCTCGCGCTGCGAATCCGCGACCTGCAAGAGACCTCAGAGCAGATGATTGTCACTCTACAAGATCGCGAGTTGCCTGATGTGATCCGGATAGCGGCGCCTTTTATTGGGAGTCACAACGCCGAGAACGTAGTGGCGGCGTACGGAGTATGTCGCGCGCTGGGATACGAGCCTGCTGTTATCGCCGCGGCGCTTGCGCGCGTTCCGCAGGTGCCAGGAAGACTTGAGAGAGTGGGGGAGGGAACGCCGCGAGTTTTTGTGGATTATGCCCACACGCCTGATGCGCTGCGACGTGTTTTGCAGGCGGTGCGCCTAACGACTGAAGGGGACGTGTGGGTAGTTTTTGGTTGTGGTGGCGACCGCGATAAAGGCAAGCGTCCAGAGATGGCGGCGGTCGCCAGTGAGTTCGCTGACCAGGTGGTTATCACCTCCGACAATCCCCGAACTGAGGATCCTCGGGCGATTATCAACGATATCATGATTGGGGCCGTTGGTCCCCGCGTCGTTGAAGTCGATCGAAAGTCAGCTATTCAAGAGGCGATATCCCTGGCTCGAACAGGTGACACAGTTGTCATCGCGGGCAAGGGGCATGAAGATTATCAGATCTTGGGAAATGAGAAGATTTTCTTTTCTGACCAAGAGGTAGCGAAAGCGGTCTTGGCGCGACATGACCTGGCGAGCTAAGATCTCGGGGCTAACGAAGTGAACGCGGCTGTACGGATCTCATGGCTCAATACATCGACTATCTAGAAAGCATATCTAATCCTGCTACCTTTCGACGAAAGTGTCAGTGGCTAGACCATAACTTCGGATCGCTTTTCAGTTCGGGACAAGAGGTCCTTGAGATAGGTCCTGGAAGAGGGGAGTTTCTTCATTTCGCGGCAGGTAAGGGCATTTCGGGCATCGATGTTATTGATCGCGATCAGGGAGTTCTCGACTATGTGAAATCGCGCTACCCAACGCGAAACGCATGGGCGTGTAGCGCCGAAAATATTTCATCACTCGACAGCGCGCTCTCTACCTACGACCGAATATTCGTGCTCCAAGTTATGGAGCACATACGAACGGAGTCGCTTGAGGACTTTATTCGCTCTCTGTATAGGCGTCTCAAAGTCGGGGGAAAGCTTATTATCACGGTTCCGAACGGCGCGAATCCCCTGAGTATCGTCGAGCGCTACTCGGATATCACTCACCATAATCTGTTCAGCGAAAACTCGCTGAGAGAGCTTGTTCAGTTGAGCGGAGTGCCTGGCGCCAAAACTCATGTGCAGGGATATCGAATTCCGCCCGTTAGTGCGATCGACATCGCGCGGATTGTCTTGCAAAGAGCTCTACATCTCTGTCTCAAGGGCCTTCTCGTTGTTAACGGAGGCGTATTCTTTTCGATCTATGACCCGAATATCACCCTGATTCTCGAGCGAGTGGAGTAGGGGACCTACGACGAAGCCACATACTACGCGCCGCGATCCGATTTTCAGCGAGGCGCCATGGTTCTTAGTAATTTCTCCGGGTCGAAGTCTTTTAGGGTCTCGAGTGCTTTCTTTCGAAATGCTTGGCGCTCTGTCTCGAGCGCCATACCGCGGTTGCTCTCTATCTCGCGTCGCAGGATGCTCAGATATTCCCCTTGAAGCGCCTCAACGCTCTCTATCATAGCCTCCGTTAGTAGTGTGAGACCCTGGGGAGCCTTGGTCTTCTCGATCCCAATTGGCTCGTTGAATAGCACCTTATGAGCGAGCAGATTGGAGAGACGGGTTCTCGCTTTCTCAAGCTCGGTGGATATATCTGAGTCTGATCGCACAACGGAAACCTTAAGCTCCTCCACGGTGCGTTGAGCGCCGAAGACCTTGCAGACAAGAAACATCTCGGCGAGCGATTCCTTGGCTTGACGATAGTGACCCGGCACCAAGTGTGATTCGAACCTCTCCAGGCAGACGAGGATTCTGTCACGATATGCCGTGAAGGGACGGAGCCGGATCTCTCGCAGGGCCTGCGGGGAGATATCTAACTTGCCCAGAACTTGGCGTATCTCGTGAGCGCGCTCACGCTCACTTAGCTGTGTGTCAGTGAAGACCCGCTCATTTCCCGTCAGACGAGGCGAGTTGCCTCGCAAACCAAGCGCGGTATTGCGGAGGATCTCACAGTCCTTCTTGATCCGCTCCTGAATGAGGCCCTGATCGTTGCTGTTGTAAGATTCCTTAACGCGAATGTCCTCGGCTCGGAGCTGTTGTAAGGCGTCATTGGCCCCCGCTCGTAGCGCAAGAGGATTGGGGTTGATGCGCCCCGTCGGGCTCCTCTCGAACTTAGCTTTCATATCAACGAGCCGATTGAGCACCGCCTTCTTCTCCTTGTGGAATGATCCCTCAAAGTGCTTTAGCGACTTCTCAATAAGGGCTTGATACACATCCGTGATCGCCTTGTTTACCGTAGCCGCCTCCTCTCGTGCCTTTGCTTCGGCCAGTTCCGTGGGAGCCGCTTCAACTCGCTTCCGTAATGTCTCCACCGATACCCATCCTTTAAGAGTGGCGTCAGCGAAGTGTCGCCACTCATTCTGAAGAGTCGCGAGCTCCGACTTTTCCTGACGATACTGGTTCGCTTCCTCATGCGTCTTACGAAGCGCGTCAAAGCTATTTGTGAAGCATTGAACGATTCTCTGAGGCGGAACCACGGAGGTGTCTCGCCTCGCCGCCGCTACCGAGTTTCTCGTGTACCAGATCGTTCCCGTGACATCGCTCGGGGGCGTAATTCCCAGCTCCTTAAAAATCGGTTTGTAGCGTTCTTGCGTGATCGGTGTCGCCGGATCAACGACGAGCACGATTGAGTTAGCGCGCGAAGGACCTCTGTTGCCGAGCGGACGAAGACACTCGCTTGTATACTTGGCTAACGCCACCACATTCGGAGTGTTGCAGTCGGTGATTACCTCGCGACCGGTTCGCTTTCTCTCTTCAATCCAGCCCATCTTTGTCGAGAGCCCGTCTGTGACTCGCGTATACAAGAGTCCGACGAACGAATGTGCCCCCGGGTCGTCAAACTTCGATATAACCGCTGGATCCTGTGTCGCCACGGTAGCGCGCAGGTCACCCGGAACAACGACATGTTCGGGCGCTACGAAGAGCTCTTGCGCGATGCGATACGAGAGTGTGTCTATCTGGTAATAGGTCTTCACAGCCAGCGCGTCGGCCTGCCGCGTTCGAAGACCGCGACCCGTGACAGCTCTCTCTGCGAGCTCGGTCAGGGCAGTGTGGTTGCCAGGCCAGGTGCCGCGACCAGCGTGCTTCTCGTAGAGCTCTTTCTGGTTGGCGATTGAATCGGCCGTGACTTGAAGCGCGATGTCTGAGTTTTTAACTCGTGGAGCCTTTTGTTTCGCCGCCTGCTGAGCGGCGTCCGCTTCCTGTGTCGCAGTTTTGGAACTGCCCTGATTTTTATCGTTTAAGTTCTCCATAGCAGCAGAGCATCCTGCCCTTGGGCTCGCTAGTCAATGCGCCCAAGCATAGTTGCTATGTAACCTCCTGAAAGAATCCCTTTCCCTCCCTCGTTGTTAAGAAGATCGATCACTTTTTCGTAAGCATTTGATCTGCGGTGCTCGACCGAATCGGGATCTTCCGAATTCGATGAGACGAGGGTGAAAGTTTGGAGTCGAGTGCTCTGTAGCGGTGATTCAAGGGTTCGCGGCGAGCCGGGCAGGGGGCGCTAAGGTGCTGAGTGTAGGGGGTCAATTTCACGCCCCCTAGACCGCCATGGAGGAAGCGGAGTCTAAAAGTCATCAGGTGACGGCTCGAACGAGTCATACAAAGAGAGTTCCTCGATAGCCTGGGAGGTGTTGATGAACTTTGGAGTAGGTGGAGGCGCTTGAAAGGCAGGGATGCCTTGGGCTTTCATGATGTGTTGTACCGAGTGCGCGTGCTGAATAAAGGTGATATTCCCGATGACTCTTAATGGCTCATACGCTTGGTCGGAAATCGCCCTGCTCCACGAATGTCTGAGTCCTTCTGGTAGAACTGGCGATAGAGGTCGAAAATTGATGGGCCGGTAGGGAAGATCCCGTGGATCAGCTCGACGTATATGTGGGTATGGAGACACGGTTTCTCCCAAGGGGGAGCGTCTTCGTAATGGATCGAGTCCTGCGAAAGTATGGGTGCCTAACTCTATTACATCGATTCGTATATCGTGCGCGGAGGAAAACTCAGCGGTGAAGTAAAGCGCCTGGGGACCAGAGCGCTCAGCTGGCTGGCTATCCTGAGGTGATAGTCTTACGCAAAAAAACAAGCGACTGTTTTTACCTCCGCACGATCAGAAATAATCCAGCTAGCAAGCGGCGTTTCCTTGGCGGTATGCGGACTTTTTGTCACCGGGGACTATCGGCGATTGACCCCCTGAGTGGGGATGAACCCGGCTCTACGAAACTCTCGCGCGACGAGTTCGGCCACCTCCTCGATCTGTTGGGTTGAGTACGTTGGATCTTCGGTTCGAGTAAGAATACTAATGAGCAGGGCGCTTGAATCCGCTTTGTAGAGATTCGATTCTATATAGGCGAGCTCATGCTCAATTAAGCGGTATGAGTTGTAGTAGTACGATGGCCAGAGAGGTGAGTAGTAGGGACCCACTGCACCATAGCCGAGCGGAGGCATCGTCGAGATATCCGGGGCAACCTCAATTTCCTTGGCGAGGCGTACAAGGCGAGTTATGAGCACCGAATCAACTTTTGCTCTCCGAACCGCGACCATCGCTTCCTCGGGCGAGACCTCACCCTGCATCTTTATTACGTTGTAACTTTGAGTGGTTGGAAGTCCTTGAGCCGAAAGCTTCGCACTGACCGCGTCTTCATAGGTGCGTCGAACTGATTCCTCCTGACTGACCCCGAACACCATCACACTTTTGGGTCTCGCGGCGGTGGGACTGATCCATGATTGCGCGATATGAGTAGTCGAGCACGCGATCGCGATAAAGAGCAGCGGAGGTAAGAGAAGGAGTGCGTACGGTATCTTCGGCATAGAGCAACTCTTGTGTCCGTCGCTAGCAATAATCAGTAATCATTATCATGCGAGAGTTGCCACAGGTGTAAGAGTCGTTAGCGTGTGAACGTCAGCGCTACCGTTGACTTATGGGAGCCAACGGAGGACCCTTCGCGTGTTAACCAAACTCACAAGAGGCCACCTATGATTTCGAATCGGGGATTTATATCGTTGGGTAGATGGGAGGCATTTTCACTTATTGCGCTGCTAGGGGTCGCGATGCCGCTCAAATATATCTACGGATATCCGTTGGCGGTACGAATGGTGGGAATGTCGCACGGGATCTTATTTATAGTGTACGTAACTTTGGCTGCCGTACTCGCTCGGGCAGAAGGGTGGAGCCTTCCCAAACTCATTCGTTGTTGGATAGCCTCATGTTTACCCCTCGGCACGCTATTTTTCGAGCGGGAGCTGTCCGGACGAGATTAATCGGTGAGCCCCTCTTTTGAGTCTTATGGAGATGCGGGTCGCATTCCCAGAGTAAGAGAGGCGCCTACTATGGTGAATCGCTCTGGTGAGTACTACTCTGGTACTAGGTCGCTTTTGGCCTCTTGATATCGACCTGATCTTTCTGGAGAGCTGGTCTTTTAAATCCTCAGCTAACTCCGTGAAAGTAACCACGTACTAATGTTTCCCGCACCCATTAAACCATCAGTCCCGACGCTCAGCCGAAATCCTCCCCTTATCCGCGCAGCATTAGGCAACAACCACCGCGCGGTGTCTGAGAAACGTGATTTCTCAACCAGCCCGCAAGGTCGCTCGCTTTTTAATAGACGCTCTGCGCTCTCCGCCGGGGGAAAGGCGCTGAAACACCTTAGTTGTCTGAATGAGTAGATCTGGAAGGGGATCCTTCAAAATGAACGGAATTCCAGTTTCGTCTAATCGAGAGATCTTCTGCTTGGAACCCAGCATGCCCCGCGCTAATAGACCTAACCCTCGATCCGGTTTCGAGTATCTGACCTCTCTATACGTGGGGAGTGGATAGTTCTCTCCCTTGCCTGTTCTGCAAGCCAGATGTGGGAAATTCACGCCTGCCACAAGCGACCCTAAAACACTTCGCCAGTATCGGGGATTTGCCTCTAGTAGCTTTGGTTCTTTTCTCTCCTCGTCGTAGACGAAATCGAAGTTGCAAATACCTGACCATCCTGTTACTCGAACGAGGTGCTGGATCATGTCTCTCACCTCATCCTTGTAGATGAATTGGACTGCCGCGGGTGACTTAAAAGGCTTGTGCGACGGGACTATCTCAAGCTGCGTCGTTTGAGCAAGTATCTTACCGTCTTCAGCCAGGATACTACTGCTTATGTCTGGCCCAGTAATGAACTCTTGCACGATGAACTCGTTCGGTCTCTCCTGCGCATCAAGAAAGTTTTGAAGCTCATGTGTGTCTCGACAGATTCGGATGCCATCACCTGAGGAGAGATTTCGAGCCTTCACAAGAACCGGGAACCGGAGATTCCCATCGTCTGAGCGCGCAAAGTCGACCTGGGTCGTTTCCATGCTCTTAGGATGTGGAACTCCTGTTTTTTGAAGTAGTTGTGTGAAGCTCCACTTATCGGAAAACGTGTTGATAAGGTCCTTCGACGCGAGAGGGGGCAGCGAACTTGCTTTCGAGAACTCCTCTGAGTATTCCGCCACGAGGCGGGTACATGGGAGGGCCGCCGGCAATATAATATCGGCCCTCGCTTTTTTTGCCGCGTCACAAATTGCTTCCACTCGTTTGTCGTCGAATGTATCGACGGTGTGGTCGATAAAGCCGCGATGGTGACAGGATACGCGAATAGGCGCCCATTTATCTCGGGATAGTACCGTGACCCTCACCTGTGGGGCGTTAGCGAGACATCGAAGGACCCGAAGTGAGAGCTCGTGCTCTCCGTCAGGGATAAGAATTGATAGTGGTTCGGTCATACGTGGTCTCCAATCATAATCCTTCAAACTGCCTTCAGCGCATCATTCCGTCCCAGTAATCTTCGTTCCCTGAATGCCCAAGTCTGCCTTTAGTCCCTCGTGTCCGAAGAAGAGGGTTCTCTCTCTTTCGAAGTAGGGGGCTGAACAGCGCTAGCGAATTCAAAGTCCACTACAGTGATCATTTGGGGCGACAGCGATCTCCCATCCATCGAGAGCGTTCAGTCTATACATACCGCTTTGCCTTTACCGTGCGATCAGAGTCACGCTACCAATTCCGCTTAGCGAGGTTTGTTTTTCTGTGGTTCCAGTTAATGGTATGCTGAACTCTGGGGTACTCGGTTTATCAACGGGCTGGGCTTTTACGATGGAGAGAGAAAAAAAAGAGGATGCAGGCGTGCTGCACGGGAAAAGCCGCCTCATCGGTCTGACACGCTCAAAGCTCCCGATAACAATAATTGTAAGTGGAGCGATAGCTGAAGACCGACTAAAGATGAGTGATATTCATTTCCGCGCTAATGGCGGCGAGATATGCTGAGATCCTCTGAACGTTTGCCGCTTCGACGCGCACACCAAAGTTTTCGAAAATAAAGGGCCTTAAGATCTGGTAAATCCAGAGTGTACGAGGCTACGTAACCTTCTTCAGCTCTCCAAAAGTCTTTCTTATCGCCTCAGCGATTGAACATGCATTTATATATCCGAGATCTCTCTTCGCCCGAAGGAGGTTGAAGTAATTATGAGTTGATATCTCAGAGAGACTAAGAGGCGCGTGAGAAGAGGTTTGATTAGAATGCCTATTAACGGCAGCGTCTTGGCGATGACCCCCATAACGGAAGCCAACGCGTGATTACCTCTCGTCGGAAGCGCCCTTCGCGCCGGCGGAAGACCGTGCGTAGCCAACACATCATCTATTCCTTCCCACATCGTCACCGGATCTCCCTGACTAATGAAGTCGGTCTTTCCTCCCACAAGCTCTGGAGTAGTCTCAAGCGCTTTCATGGCGAGGATACGGGCCGGGGCTTCAAGGGTTGGCGGCCAGCCGGGCAGTGGGAGCTAAATTGCGACGAGTAGGGGATCAGTAACGCGCCTCCTAATCCATCATTGAGGAAGGCGAGTTTAGAAGTCACCAGGTGATGGCTCGAACGAGCCGTGCAAAGGGAGTTCATCGATAGCCCGGGAGGTGCCGATTGGCGACGAGTCTGTGAACATGCGGGTGGTAGTTCAAGTCATCACCCGCCGTTTGCGCGGTTAAGGTAGGTGCTAGTTCACTCACATCGATCCCGAGTACTTGAGAAAACGGATACCTTCGCGGCTCTATGGGCTACTTCGGTATCTCGCAACCTTAGACGTCGATTGAACCACTACCGCGATACGTTTGAGGCGAGCGCCTTTTGAATTTTACGCGACAGCATTGTATGAGCGCTGTATAGACAGTGACCACGAATAGCGGGTCACTACGCGAAAGGGCGCTCGAGTTTTTTTTGAGGGCAACTCTACGCCAACGGTTTTAGTGAATACTTCGATTGCTTGGATCGGATAGGATTTTTTGTCCTCACACTGACAAATCTCATAGCTGGGAATCTACCAAGACTTCGGCAGACCGATCTCTTTGAAAAGTTCGGCCATATCAGCGTCTCTGCCCTCGTTATGTTTATACAGGGCGTTTTCCGAGCCAAACAACTTCCGCACTGTCGGCGAGATGTCATTTTCCGTGTGGATTCGTTGCGCGAGACCGTGAAGCGCCTCACCTAACGGGGCATCGTACTCTTCGGCGTGCGCTCGAATATTCCCTGCTATTTGATCTACTGAGTTATGAACTGTCATTCTACTGACCGTAGTTTAGTCGTTAGCTCAACTCAAGCGTGTGATCCTTGAGGCGACGGTTGTTGCCGTAGCGATAGCGGCAATCTAAGACACCCCCCCCTCACCATCGCTCTCCTGGCGTCTCTATCTGTCTCAATTAGACTGATTGACTCTCTAGTCGTATGATTTGCGAGGGGCTATAACGTTACAGATCTCGTTAGTTGAAGGCAGGTGAGTCGTCGGCAACTATACCGGTATAAGGGGTGCTGTCAGTTCTGAGGCACCCTCATAAGTCTTAACTCTAGGTGAACGGTCATGCCCATCGTCGCAATCCTGTTTCTGACGGCGGTAAATCTTCTTAACTACTTTGATCGGTATATTGTTCAGGCGGTAGAGCCGACCATTACCGCCGAGTTCGCGCTCACAAACACTGAGGCTGGGTACCTGGTTTCCGCGTTCGTGCTTGGGTATTTCATCTTCTCGCCTGTCTTTGGATTCTTGGGAGATAGATTCGATCGCCGATGGATCATGGCGATAGGGTTAGTCGGTTGGAGTATCGCGACCGCCATGACAGCGATGGCCACCACCGTAGGGGGGTTCGGGCTCGCTCGGGTGTTGGTGGGCGTGGGCGAAGCGGGGTACGGGGCGTTGGTGCCACCGTACCTCAAGGGGCGAGTGAAGAGCACCTCTGACCTAAACCGCGCTCTCTCTATCTTTTACGTCGCGATACCTGTTGGGGCGGCGCTGGGGTATGTCGCTGGAGGCCAGGTCGCCGCGAACTTTGGTTGGCGTAATCTGTTTTTATTCGCCGCGATTCCAGGTCTCGCGCTCGCACTTGGTTTCCTCATGTTGCGTCCAGAGGTACGTGAACAGTCAACGGAGCTACGCGCGGAGGTTCCGTCTCGTGGTCTCTTGCCTGGGTTGCGTCTCATCGCGCGATCACCAGCTCTGTGCCTCGTTATCATCGGATATGTGTTAAACACATACGCTTTGAATGGTGTGGCAGCTTTTGTGGTGCGGCATGGTACCTCGTTGGGACTCTCAGCGGCGGATGCATCGACGTATTTTGGACTGATTTTGGTGGTGACGGGTTTGTTGGGGACGTTAGGTGGGGGTTTCCTCTGCTCGCGACGCGCCGATAAAGTCAGTGATCCAGTTGCGCATCTCATGAGGTTTGTGGCGTGGTCCACCTTGCTGGGCGTGCCTTTTCTGGCGGTATGTTTTCTGGCGAAAGATAGCTCACTTTTTCTGGGTGCCTGTTTTATGGCCGAGCTCCTGATCTTCGCGGGTGTAGCGCCGCTCAACTCCGTCATCGCGGCTCGCGCGCCTGATGGCTATGGGGCGCTCACACAGGGTGTCGCTATTTTCGCAATCCAGCTCTTCGGCGGTTTTCTTGGGCCCGTGACAATCGGCGCGCTAACCGACATGACAGGTTCACTGTCGCTCGCGATGCAGGGGACGTCCGTGGCTTTATTTCTTTCAGGCTATATTTGGTGGCGCGCCAGCAAGATAGTGTGATCAAGGGACGAAGTGTGCCGATTCAGCTCAAAGAACCTCTTTGTTGCTGCTGAATCGGCGGTCTCACTACAGACGACTACGCGCTTTAAACGCGAGCGCCTGAAGTTGCATCCGTTGCTGGTAGTGCTCTTCAGTCTCGTTTTCCATGCGAGACCAGATGGTACAGGGAGCGAATGAGAAGATGATCAACATGATAATCCCCGGTGCCAACAAGAGGGCACCATATCCAAACAGCTCCAAACAGCAGCGTAGACTCCTCTTCATACAGATACCTTTCTGAAAACCTTGTGAAAAACCGTCAAGCCTAGGTCGGCTTCGATACGCTACGTTACGGTTCGTTCCTAATCAAGATCCACATCTTTAACCTGTCAGCTATTCGCCACTTGTGAGAAGGCGCTGATTGGCTCTAGGAGCCCCGGCCCATAGTTTTGGGCGATGCTCAGCATTTGACGTGAAAAGCCTGTGGAGCCGAGGATGAACGCTAAGGCGTTGTTTATCATCGGGACAGCCTCTGGCCAATCGGGGCGGATTGCGAGGGCGTTATCCGCCACGTCCAAGAGTGTGTCCGTCGTGTTGAATAGAAGCTGAAGATCCTCCGCATGAGACGCGGCTGCCCGGCACGCGTTGATGGAGCTGCAAATGAAGATGTGCGCGGGATTTGAGATCCCTCGCATGAGTACGCGGTCCACTCCCTCTTCGATCGTGTCACAAATGATAAGGGTCTCGTCCCTTCGATTTAGCTTCGTGTTGGCGATTAAGTGCGCGCGAGAGTCTCGAATAACGGCAACTTTATATGTCGTATCGCGCAGCGCCTCCCATCGTGTGGGAACCGAACTCGCCTCGAGTGACCGCGTGTCTCGGACACGCCAGACAGCCGACATACCACTGCGGCTGATGGGGGAGGAGAATAGGATATTCGAGGGGTTCTGCGGAGTGGCGAGCATCGGGCCAAAGATGTCGATCTCCGCTCGTCGAAGCCTCTCGATGTGCCCACGAAACGGTACCAACGAAGTCGCGATTTTACACCGCAGGGCGTTCTCAAGTAGAGAGCAGAATTGTGGCAGCAATCCGCTCGCGTGATCGATCTCTCCCTTCGAGTCGGTTCCGAAGAGCCACGGCTGCGTGAGATTGAGGCCCACTTGCAGTGGGCGCCCCTGTAAGAGATCGTTTAAGGTACGGGGCCGGGACTCCTCCCTCACGACTGTTTTGATCGCCTCGACGAATCCCGCCATATCGAGCTTTACGCTCAAAAATCCTTCCGACAGGCGTTCACGTCTTGTGATCTGCGAGTCAGGCTCAAACGGCCACGCGTCAGAGAGGTGGGCCGCGGCGAGTAGCTCGCTTGGAGTGGACATACCGAAATTGAGGGCAAGGAGAAAAAGTACGGGTTTGCTCGGAATTCGTCCGTATCGCCCCACATGTGCGAGGTATGAGGATGATACCCCGCACCGAGCGCTGAGCTCCTCAAGACCGAGTCTATGACGCTCTCGCCATGAGTCAAACTCTCTGGTGAATATCCGCCGCAGATCAGCGGATGTCTCAAACTCGACCTGCTTACCCATAAAGTACCTTTTTTATGATATGGAGACCGTCTCCATGCTCACGGTGTCTCGTGGCAGTACGAGACCTCAGTCTGGACGACGAACAGAGTGCAACAAAATGAATTCTTGAATGACGAGTTCATGATTCCCGCTGGGGTCCGCGGATTCAGAATAGAAACGATGGTCCGAAAATAGCGGTCTGCTGCGGCACCCAACCGACGTATCCTGGAATCTGACATAGTACATGTGGGCGTTCCCACATGAGACCAAGCGCAGTAGGGGAGCGCGTGGGTGGTTTCGTACGACGGCGGTTACAGGGGGTTGCTCCTCAAGTGCCTGAATCGTACGGTTTTTGGGGGGGGGACTGATGAAGTTGCTGCTAATCGCATCGATCTTCTGCACAGGGCTATACCTCGGGTTGAATGCGGAGCCGAATGGGGAACTTGTCCGGACCATGGAGCAGATCAAGGCACTCATGGGAGGGGACTTACGGTCTACCGTGAGGGATCTCATGGATAGCGTAGGGAAGAGATAGGGCGCCTCTTGTTCCGCGGTTTTTTAAGACCACCGCTTCCCGTTTTTCGTGTGTTGAATCACGCATGGTAGCTAAGCTACGGTGACCTGTCGCCAGTACGGTACTCGTTCACCGCGTTGAGCATCTATTGAGGGAACGGGGCGTAGCGCGAGCCGTACACGGCGTGAAACTCGCGTAGCTTTTCGCTAATCGCATCCAAACCCGTTTTCTCGGCAAAGTACAGAACTCCACCTTTGTGTGGAGGAAAGCCGATTCCCATGACTGTTCCTAGGTCGATCTGTTTCTTCGCCAACTCTCTGTCAGTTCCGGCGACGTTCTCATGGAGGCACTTCATAGCCTCGTTCACGAGGTGATACATCAGGCGACAGGCTATCTCCTTTCTCGTCAGCGGCGTTTTGGGGGTGGACGGTAGGTCAAGTACCGTTCGAAGCCCTTCCCAGGGAGCGCTCTCTTTGCCCTTGTACGTGTAGAAGCCGGCGTTGTTTTTCTTGCCTTTGCGATCGACGGTCAGGAGACGTCGCGCGAAGTCTGGCACCGCCATACGCTCGCCATATCCTGATACCATGACCTCGGAGACGTGAGCCGCGACATCCAATCCCACTTCATCGAGTAGCCGTATCGGCCCCATAGGCATGCCGAACTCCAGGGCGGCGGCGTCTATGTCTTTGACCGAGTGCCCCTCTTGTAAGAGGTACACGGCTTCATTGAGGTATGGGATGAGAATTCGGTTGATCAAAAACCCGGGGACATCGCGAACTACGATTGGGAACTTGCCCATCTCCGACGCCAGCGCCGCCACTTTTGAGACCGTCTCATCCGAGGTCTTCTCGCCTCGGATGATCTCCACAAGCGGCATCTTTTCGACGGGGTTAAAAAAATGCATCCCCACAAA
This sequence comes from uncultured delta proteobacterium, assembly GCA_903904735.1. Lineage (GTDB taxonomy): Bacteria > Bdellovibrionota_C > UBA2361 > UBA2361 > OMII01 > OMII01. The sequence goes on along the minus strand of CAIVDM010000016.1, from coordinate 37,735 downwards.
TCGCTCGGGTCCCGTGATGGCGGCCGCCATCTCCGTCACCGATAGTGATGAGGTGTTGGTCGCCAGGATGCACTCCCGACCGACGCGTGAGGCGAGATCGGAGAAGATCTTCTTTTTAAGCCCCATGTCCTCGAACACGGCTTCGATCGCGATGTCTGTGCGAGCTATTGTGGGGCTCGTGAATTGAATCCAGTCGATGCGATTTCCGATTACTGCCCGCTCAAATGAGGAGAGGTAGCGAAGCTTTGATAGTTCCTTGGTCGTATGTGTCTTCCCTCTCTGAAGAGATGGCAGCGATGTGTCTTTTACGATTACCTGGTGCCCATTCCTAGCCAGCGTTCCCGCTATTCCCGCGCCCATGGTCCCGGCACCCACGACTAAGGCGTGAGCTCGTTCGATCTCTTTGCGTGAAGCCTTGCCGATCGCTTTGGACGCTTCAGTGAGAAAGAAGATGTGCACGAGAGCTTTGCTCTCAGGGCTTGTGATTAGTTTGCCAAGTTCGTCCGCCTCTATCTTTAGCGCGGAGGCGCGGCTGCGACCGAGACCATTGGCTGTCACGGTGAGCGCTCGCGGCGGAGCTGGATAGAATCCTTTCGTTTGCTTAAGTACGGCTTTCTTAGCCCGCCTTGTGACAATAGCTCTACCGAGAGGGTTGTTCGTGAGCAGTTTGTCCACGAGACCACGAGAGCGTCGTTTTGGTTTGTGCTCGCCACGAGCGATAGCCTCAGCTCGCCCCACCAAAGCATCCGCGGTCACGATCTCATCAACCAGCCTCGCCTTGAGAGCCTGCTGAGCTCGGAGTGTCTTTCCGCCTAAAATGACATCGAGCGCCTTCGGCAGCCCGATCAGTCGCGGTAGTCGATATGTTCCTCCGAAACCAGGAAGTATACCTAACTTAGTTTCCGGGAGTCCGATCGACGTGGCCAATGAATCGGTCGCGATTCTATAATCACACGCGAGCACAAGCTCACAGCCTCCGCCAACGCATGGTCCGCCGATCGCAGCTACTGTCGTACATGGCAGGTCCTCAAGGAGGTTAAAAGCTGACTGCCCCTCGGTGGCGAGCGCGGACCCGTGGGAGACGTCCGTCACCCCTTGGATGAGCGATATGTCGGCTCCCACGCAGAATGAATCGATCGATGGGGATTGAATCACAAGACCTTTGACTCCTGAGTCTTTTACGGTCTTAAGCGCCTCGACGAATGACCGCAGCCGAGCGGGGGTGAGGGTAATCGCTCGTTCGGTCTGGTCGCCGAGAGTAATAGTAGCCAGAGACCTATCAGCGGAATAAGTGAGTTGTACTGTGCCTGCCATATGGGGGGTTCTACCAGGCGTATGGACGCGCGGCAAAGGGCTATATTAGCCCGTTGTGGTGACAGTGGCTTTCTCCTAGTGTGTCAAAAGACTACTACGTTTTGGTGTCGCGTATGACTCTGTGTGATCTTCAAACATTCGGCCTCAGTGATGAACGAGGATTTCTTCCGCACGTTGACCCGTTGAGACAGCTACCTCAACCTGAGTTCGCCGCATGGGAACAGGTTGCAACCAACCTGCCGAAATATCTCGCCGGGCTCAGCCTGCGCAAAACCGTGAACAACTTGCCCGACTTTCGAGTCGAGCTGCTCGGAAGCGAGGTGGAGCTGAAGCGAGCGATGGTGATGTTATCTTTCCTCGGTCATGCGTATGTTTTCGGAGAACGACCGGTGGTTGATAGAATTCCCGCGGTTCTCGCTAAGCCGTGGTTCGAGGTCGCCAAGCGTCTGGGACGGCCGCCCGTTCTCTCGTATGAATCTTACGCGCTGGATAACTGGCAGAGGATTGATCCCAATGGACCGATCGCTACAGGCAATATCGCGTTGCTTCAGAACTTCCTCGGAGGAATTGACGAGGAGTGGTTCGTTATCGTTCACGTCGATATTGAAGCGCGCGCCTCAGAGGCGCTCAAGGCGATAGCCTTAGGGCGACGCGCGGTGGTTGAGAACAAGCCTTCAGATATGGTCAATGCGCTGAAAGCGATGAGCTGCGCCCTTAATGGTATGTACGACTCGTTATGTCGCATGCTCGAACACTGCGATCCGTTCATTTATTTTCACCGAGTGCGACCGTATATTCACGGATGGAAGAATAATCCGGCGCTCCCAAATGGACTCATCTACGAGGGGGTAACGGAGTACGGAGGGGTGGGGCAATTCTTTCGGGGGGAGACAGGTGCCCAGAGTGGTATTATTCCTAGTCTCGATGGTTTTCTTGGCGTGGGGCACAAAGAGGATCTCCTTAAGGCGTATCTCATGGAGATGCGGCAGTATATGCCTCCACAGCACAGGTTTTTTCTCGAGGCGACTGAGGCGGGTCCGTCAACTCGGGACTTCATCTCGGCTAACGCGTCTGAGCCCAATCTTGAGGCCGTCTACAATCAGTGTGTGGAATGGGTAGAGAAGTTCAGAACGAAACACTTAGAGTACGCGGTGCTGTACATCGCCAACCAAGCGCAGAAGGATCCATCCAACCCCTCTCAAGTGGGTACAGGTGGAACTCCGTTCGTTCAGTATCTCACCAAGCACCGAGATGAGACCGGTGAGCACAAGTTACCGACAACGCCGTAGGTTTCTCAATGACGCTCGACGGACTGTTTTCCGTCGAGCGTTGTTTATCCGTTAGCAGTCGTCGTCGCGCTTAATCTTGTCAGCGATGTTGGCGCTGCCTTCAACGTGACCTTCAACCTCTACACACAGATTGGCCACAAGGTCGGACTTGTCAAAGCCTATGCCCCTGAAGGTCGTGTTTGCGGTAACTGTGAAGCTTTTGCCACCAACCACTAGCGTCGGATCGGTGAACGAGGTGATTTTCCCCTTCGCGCCGATTTCGTTTCCGTCGTTGTGACCATCACCATCGCTATCCGCGTTGTCTTCGTCTGAATCCTCATCGTCATCGATTCCGTCGTCATCCGAATCTGCGTCGCAGCGACTTGATTTGAGCGCCCCTTCGAGGATATCGGAAACTCCATCACCATCGGAATCTAGTGCCTTGAAGGCGGCTTTTAATTTAGCCCGGTCAGTAGCGGATAGGCGAGCGATTCTCCTGGCGAGTTCCTTCTCATCCTTCTTTACTTTTTCGGCGGCTTGTTTTGCCGCTGTATAGCGCGGAGATGCATAGGCTGGCGAAATGCTGATTACGATAAGGGCGAAGAGAGCTGTCAGTAATTTCATCGTACCTCTTTGTAAGGAGTGTGAAGAGTTTTCACTCGTAATTGTACTGGGGAGGACCTAATGCTCGCAACCTTTTTCACAGATCCAAGTCGATTTGTAGCTTGGCGCGTGATTAGGTAGAAAAACAAGATATTACCCCGGGCACACGACGTTCGTTTTTGAACGTGTGAGTCAACGCGGCTTGGGAATACGGATATCTCGCAGGGCGGCTCAGCGATTATTCGATTTCAACTAATGTCGTTCCGGAGCTTACCTCGCTACCCTGAGTGATATGAACTGCGGTGACCGTTCCACTGCGCGGCGCTTTAATAGGATTCTCCATTTTCATCGCCTCGATGACCAAGAGTACCGCTCCGCTCTCGACGGTGGCGCCCGGGGAGACTCTTACGTCAGAGACAATCCCCGGCATCAGGGCTCGCACGGCGAGCGGTCCTGAGCGTTCGCCGCGAGCCCCTTCAACGCCTCGTGGCTTGACGTCACTTCGAGGGGCGACTCGCACGGAGTACTCCGAGCCATTCACTCGCATCGATAGGGTGGCGCCGACTCTCGCCAAAACTTCCACTTCGTAAGAATTTCCATCTATGGATACCGTGTACTTGCTCATCGATTGCTCCGCTCGATCCCCTCGTGTAGACCCACATGGAACCATAGCGAACCCCCATGCTGGGTGGGTGAGGCGCTAAAGGCGCCATTGGCTCCGACAGTGAAATCTCCCCGGGGTAATAACTCTTGCAGCGCCCCAGCGATAGCCGCGACTACCGCCTCGGGCAGTTTTCCCTCCGACGGCGGAATAAATTCTATCCCCGAATGCGAGAGTCCCTCTGGTAGTGGTGGACGAAGCGCGAATGAATCCATAGCGATCGCCCTAGAGAGGAATGTTGCCGTGCTTCTTTTTGGGTACCGATTGGCGCTTCGTCGAAAGGAGAAAGAACGCCTCGATCACCTTAGCGCGGGTTTCCCGGGGGCGTATCACCGCGTCGATAAAGCCTAGCTCGGCGGCCTCCCAGGGGTTTGAGAACTTGGCTCGATAGTCGTTAACTAGCTGCTCTCTGCACTCCTTCTGTCTGCCCTGCGCCGCGGCATCATCAAGCTCTTTTCTGAATATTATGCTCACCGCTCCTTCCGGACCCATCACCGCTATCTCAGCGGATGGATACGCCAGATTCACGTCGGCCCTAATGTGCTTTGAGCTCATGACGTCGTAAGCGCCACCGTATGCCTTTCGCGTGATGACGGTTACCTTTGGCACGGTCGCCTCGGCGAACGCGTAGAGGAGCTTCGCGCCGTGACGAATGATTCCTCCGTGTTCCTGTTGTAGCCCCGGTAAGAAGCCGGGTACGTCGACTAAGGTCAGTAAGGGTATGTTGAAAGCGTCGCAGAAACGAACAAAACGGGCCGCCTTAATACTCGCGTTGATATCGAGGCATCCAGCGAGAGCCGAAGGCTGGTTGGCGACGACTCCGACAGATCGACCATTCATACGGACAAAACCGATGACAATGTTCGGCGCAAAGACTGGTTGGATCTCAAAGAATTCATTGCCGTCGGCGATCGAACCGATCAGGACCTTGATATCGTACGGGAGATTGGACTGGCTAGGGATAAGAGTATCGAGCGAAGGGTCTTCGCGCGCCGCTAAATCGCCTGACATGACGAGAGGGGCGGTATCGAGGTTGTTTTGAGGGAGGTACGAGAGCAGTTTTTTGCACATTTCAATGCAATGCTGTTCCGATTGCGCTTCCAGGTGAGCTACGCCGCTAATAGATGAGTGCGTATCGGCGCCTCCGAGAACCTCCTTTGATACTTCTTCTTTCGTGACCGTCTTGATGACATCAGGACCGGTAATGAACATGTGGCTTGTGCCGGCCACCATCAGGATAAAATCGGTTATCGCGGGGGAATAGACGGCTCCGCCGGCGCATGGACCCATAATCAAGGAGAGTTGTGGCACGACACCTGAGAGAAGGGTGTTTCTAAGGAAGATGTCAGCGTATCCCCCCAAACTCTCCACGCCCTCCTGAATGCGGGCACCGCCTGAATCGTTGAGCCCTATGACAGGACAGCCAAGTCGTTCGGCGAGATCCATTAGCTTTACGATCTTGCGAGCGTGCATCGCTGCGAGCGAGCCACCGAACACAGTAAAGTCTTGGGCGAACACGCACGCTGGTCTTCCGTTAATCATCCCTGTTCCGGTTACCACGCCGTCGCCGAGGTATCGTTTGTCCGCGAGCCCGAAATTTTGCGATCGATGAGTGACGAACTTGTCGAGTTCTGAGAAGGTCCCTTGGTCAACGAGAAGGTCGATACGTTCGCGAGCCGTGAGCTTTCCTGCCTCGTGTTGCTTCGCGATCCGCTGCGGACCGCCGCCGGCTTCAGCCTCAGAGTTTCTGCGAGCGAGTTCGTCGGTGTTCTTCATAGGTGCCTAAATGGTAGCCGCCAGGTGCGCTTCCGTAAACTATAAATGATGTGGATCGAGGACTGCGTACGCTGGTGAGTGATCAGGGGTAATCTTTACCTTTACGGAGTTCGCGGCAGGGGGGTAGTCTAGGGGCCATGAATTTGCTTCGCTCTGTTTCGTGTCTCTTTTTCATTGTCGCGCTGGTCACGATGTCCGGATGTGGCGCTTCTTCTTCTGTGGGGCCAGAAGGGGCCAGCGAGTCGATTCGCAAGCCGGAGTCGGCTGAGAAACGTATGTTTTCGGTCATGTCGCGATACTACTGCGAGCATAAACGTTGGCCAAAGACCATGGATGAGGCGCATGCGTTCTCCGAATCCGTCGATGAAGATTCCATAGACATACGTGATTTTCGAAACCCGACCCTTGAGTCGCCTCGGGCCGTTCTGTTGACGTTGGGCTACGATAATAGCTCAGGTACGCGGCGCAAGGTTTCGTTTATCGTGCCGCCGCGCTGTGATGATGAGAAGGACGATGGCGAGATCTCGATTGCCGCTGGTAGAATTCGTTTTGAGGTCCCTCCAGGCTTTACCCTCATGAGTGGCGAGGCCATTAAGGGGAGGTGGAAAAATCCGCCATTTCCTGACGCGGTCTGGCGTGACGACAGTGGCGTGTTAATCGCGATACGGTTTGGTGATGTCGAGGTGACATCGGCGGAATTGCGGACGCTCGCGCCTAGCCTCACGGAGGCGTACGAGGGTTCCGTGCCGTCGCTGAAATGGATACGACAGGGTCCTCGGTTGATTGAGGACAGGACGATCCTTGAGCATGAATTTGAGAGTGATTCTTCGACCGGGCGCCTTGTCAATTTTGTCATCTCGACCTCGTTTGACGAGAAGCTACTGGCTATTACGCTCATCAGTCGAGCAGAAGACGCTGGGCGAGTTGGGGAGATGGCGACACAGGTGGAGAACTCGCTCCGAATTAACTGAGTTAGAAGAGGGTCTCTCGTATGGGAACGCCTAAGAGCGAATATCGAACATCATCAGGCTTTGTGGTTAAAGGAGTATACGGTCCTTCCGATGTGACCTCGACGGATCGGTCGGCGCCGGGAGAGTTCCCCTTCACCAGAGGAATCCACCCCACGATGTATCGAGGAAAGCCGTGGACGATGCGGCAGTATTCTGGGTTTGGCAGCGCCGATGACACGAATCAACGCTATCATTTCTTGCTTAAACAGGGCATCACCGGATTGAGCGTAGCGTTTGACCTTCCAACCCAAATGGGACGTGATCCTGATCACGCTCTCGCCAAGGGCGAAGTCGGGAGGGTCGGGGTGTCGATCGCCTCCATTGACGATATGGAGCGTCTATTCAAGGACATTCCACTGGCGGACGTCTCCATCTCCATGACGATTAACTCCACGGCGGCGATCCTTCTGGGCTTCTTGCTGGTTATCGCCGAGCGCAGGGGGGTACCTTGGAGCGCTCTCCGAGGAACAATTCAGAATGATATACTCAAAGAGTATATCGCTCGCGGAACGTACATTTATCCGCCGCGACCAGCGATGCGGCTCGTTACTGATATATTCGGGTTCTGTCGCGACAATGTCCCTCAGTGGAACACGATAAGTGTCTCTGGATATCATATTCGAGAGGCGGGCAGCACGGCCGCTGAAGAGGTCGCGTTTACGTTGGCGGATGGCTTGGCGTATCTTAGCGCGGCTGTGGAGAGTGGATTGCCGATCGACGAGGTCGCGCCCCGAGTCGCTTTTTTCTTCAATTGTCACAACAACTTTTTAGAGGAAATCGCGAAGTTTCGAGCGGCGCGGCGTCTCTGGGCGACACTCGTACGGGAGCGGTTTTCGCCCCACGATCCTAAGTCGCTCATGGTGCGTTTCCATACTCAAACGGCGGGTAGCAGCCTGACCGCGCAACAGCCGCATAACAACATCATTCGAACCACCATACAGGCCCTTGCGGCAGTGTTAGGGGGAACTCAGTCGCTTCATACAAATGGATTCGATGAGGCTCTTGGCCTACCCACTGAGGAGAGCGCGCGACTCGCCCTGCGCACGCAGCAGATCATCGCGGAGGAATCCGGAGTCACGGCTTCCGCCGATCCGCTCGGTGGAAGTTATTTGATTGAAAGCTTGACCGATCAGATCGAGTCCCAAGCGCGTCTTCGAATTGAAAAGATCGACGCTATGGGAGGGATGCTGAGCGCGATCGAGAGTAATTATCCTCAAGGTGAAATAGAGAACTCGGCTTACGAGGCTCAGCGCGCTATTGAGACCAAAGAACAGCGAGTTGTTGGGGTTAATGTGCACCTGGAAGATTCGAGGTCCACACCACCCCCACCAGTCTTGACCATTAGCGCCACGGTGGAGCAAGAGCAGCGTTCTAGAATATCAGCCTTTCGCCAAAAGCGCGACCAAGTCCGAGTCGCTACGGCGCTTGCCACGCTTAAGGTGGCAGCCCAGGGGGGTACCAATGTGGTGCCGCTTATCGTTGAGAGTATCCGCGCCTCCGCCACCCTTGGTGAGATCTCCGATACGCTCCGCGAGGTGTTTGGAGAATACGACGGGGCATAAGCCCCCCAAAAGACTCACGGGGTGATATTTGCACTTGAAGCCTCATGGTGGCTCGTTTAGCCTAGAGGGCCGAGGGTCTGGAATGTCGAGCGGATGAGAAATCAGTTGTTCCCCGCTTGGGAGTGGTTTATAAACCGCCGGTCCGATTGCCTTGGGGGTAATGTTCGGGCGAGTAGGAGCTCAGTATGAAGAAAAAAGAGATCGATCAGCTAAAAGGTATTCTTGAGGAAGAGAAGCGCCGAATCCTGCGCCACCTGGAGGATATTAGTGACACTTCTGTCGCGGATCTCGACACTCCATCCGGTGATTCCGTGGATTTGGCAGCGCTGGAAATTAACCAAAATTCGCTCGTGAAAGTTGGAAAGCGAGAGTTGAACCATCTCAAGAAGATCGACGTAGCGCTCAAGAAAATTGATGAGGAAACCTACGGAGAGTGTGAGAGCTGTGGTGAGCAGATCGGCTTTGCTCGACTTATGGCGCGTCCAGTAGCGCAGCTCTGTATCGATTGCAAAACCGCTCAGGAAAACGAGGAGCGCCGCTACACAGACCGCACATCCGAGGAGGACTTGGATGGTCTTCCAGAGGAAGGTGAGGAGATCTAACGAGGAAAGTGGATTAAGGTCCCTTTCGCTTGCGTTAGAGGTTTCAGACTGGCGTGAATGATTGCGTGAACACGTTGCATTTCTGTTGCCACTAGTTCCCGTTGAGTATCGGGATTCTCGCCGAAGAGGTATGGAAAGGGGCGCATATAGTGGATTCGCAAGCTAGTCGTGAATCGTCATTAGCGGCATCCATAGATGGAGTGGTGTCCGCTCTCCCGTGCAGGACCTGGCGTTTAACAGCTCCGGCGAAGATTAATATCAGGCTCAAGGTGACTGGTCGTCGGCATGACGGCTATCACTACTTGAGTATGCTCAACACATCGTGCTCTTTATGTGACGATATTGTCGTCTCGCTGCGTGAAGAACGCGGGATCTCCGTGTCAGTTGATCTTCCAAGTCTGGCTTCAATGCCTGCCGCCGACAATCTCGTCGCGAAGTCGTACTCGCGCTTCTGGGAGGAATTTGGGTGTTCCCGCGCCGGACCGGGTTTCGCGGTTTCGATAGTCAAGCGCATCCCGGTAGGGGGTGGTCTCGGCGGCGGTAGTAGCGATGCCGGAGCTTTTCTGCGCTTTTTAGTGTCTCTTTTTGGAGAGACGATTACGCGAGCATTAAACATCACAGAGCAGGAGTTTGACGCGCGAGTCATGACGGTCGCGTTGGCGTGCGGAGCAGACGTCCCGTATGCCTATCGGGGCGGAGTCGCCTGGGTGACAGGAATAGGAGAGGTGGTTACGAGACTGCCAATCTCACGACTTTGGGAGGGCCCTGTCTTGGTAAGTGTGCCATCGCGACCGGTGCCGACGGCCGAATTTTATCGGTTTTTTAGAGATCGTCGCCCAGAGATAGAAGCCCGACCCGACGTGCTCTTGGAGAGATATTCCCGTGCTTGCAACGAACTTGACGTTGGTTCTCTCATTGAAAATGATTTTGAGGAGGTCGCGTGCCAGCTGGTCCCCGAGGTTGGTGAGGGATTGGCGTTAGCTCGAGAGTTTTTCCCCATGACGACAATGACCGGTTCCGGTTCCGCGATCGTGTCTCTGGTGACGAGTGGTTCTGAGGCTCTTATAGGGGAGTATCAGCGTAGAGCCGCTCCGCGCGGCATCGTTCTGTATCAAGTATCACTCTAGCGCTTCCTCCACTGTTCTCTGTCATCGTACAGGTCTTCTTGGCGCTAGTTGCTCAGTCACAGTGCTGCTCTCGCCAGGTGATAAAAATTTGGTTGGGGGCTAGCTCCACTTGCCAAACGCCCGTAAAAGTTTTACTCAACAGGGGCAAAGACGGTGCCCGGTAGCCAAGTGGTAAGGCAGCGGATTTTGATTCCGCCATACGCAGGTTCGACCCCTGCCCGGGCAACCACTAGGTGTTACGTTGTTCCACCGTTTGCTGTAGCGCGTTGCTCGCTTGGTTTTTCGTCGCCGTGCGCGGGGTCGTAGTAGTGCGAGCCACCCCTTAAATCGCATCCTGTTTAAGGAGCCCTTGTGACTCGACCACTTCTCGTTTTCTCTGGAAGATCCAACCCAGGTTTCGTGAAATCGGTTTGTGAGACCCTCGCCATTCAAGAGGGCGCAATCGATATAACCCAATTCAAAGACGGCGAGATCTCGGTTGAAATCGGGGACAACGTCCGCGGTGGCGACGTGTTCGTGATTCAAAGCACATGCACTCCGGGAAACGATCACCTGATGGAGCTTTTAATTATCATCGACGCGCTCAAGCGTTCCTCCGCCGGAAGAATAACAGCGGCGATTCCATATTTTGGGTACGCCCGTCAGGACCGCAAGGTCAAGCCCCGTGTGCCAATCACCGCTAAGCTTGTGGCCGATATGATCACGACGGCGGGGGCGGATCGCGTTCTTACTGTAGACTTACACGCCGGGCAGATGATGGGATTTTTCAATATTCCGGTAGACAACCTCTTCGCGCTTCCGAGCATGATCCCCTATTTCAAGTTACGGTACGGCTCTCATGATGTGACTATCGTGGCGCCGGATGTGGGGGGAGTGGAGAGAGCGCGGTTTTTCGCGACTCGTTTAGAAAACGCACCTATAGCGGTTATCGATAAGCGGCGCGCCGGGCCAAATATGGTCGCGTCTATGAACGTCGTGGGAGAGGTTAGTGGCCAGACATGCGTGATCGTTGACGATATGGTGGATACGGGCGGTACGCTGGTTAAAGCCGCCCAGACCTTGATGCAGCAGGGGGCAAAGCGGGTAATCGCGTGCGCTGTGCATCCAGTCTTGTCGGGAGACGCTAGGGCTCGACTCAACGAGAGCTCAATAGAGGAAGTAGTGGTAACCGACACGATTCCGCACGTGACCGGTGCTAGCGGTGATAAGCTAACGGTGCTCTCCTTAGCGCCACTGTACGCCGAGGCCATTCGTCGCATACATTCTGATGATTCTGTGAGTAGTCTTTTCCGATAGTCGAGAGAAGGCTCCGCTCTTGCTGTTCCGCGATGGTTGGGCTGAATTGCGCGATGTTCGCTCATTGTCCGTTTATGATTAGCTAGATATTTCAATATCTTGCGGTTGTGGGTCGATTGGACTCTACTGCCACAGATCTTCGATGACACGGTATTAACGGAGCCCATTTGAAGCCCCAGCTTCCTTTTGAACGCACCTGCTTTACCTCGCTCAATCCATCTGTTAAAGTCCTGCGACGTTTTTAAACGAGGAATGAAAGTCGTGGAAAGTTTCACCATCGAAGTTACAGAGAGACAGAGTTTAGGCAAAAGTGGTTGCAATCGCGCTCGTCGCGAGGGATTCATTCCTGGAGTTGCTTACCATCGTGCCGATAAGCCAGTTGCCGTGCAGGTTCCTTACAAGGAGTTCACGCTGATGGCGAAGAAGGCGCGACTATCTCAGGTGTTCACCTTCAAGAGCGAGTCGTCAGCACTCAACGGCAAGTCGGCGATTGTTAAAGAGATTCAGCAGGATTACCTGAAAGGGAAAGTGTTGCATGTGGATTTCCAAACTCTTCGTGATGACGAGGAAATCACCATCGAGGTCCCAGTTCGTGTTGTAGGAGAGGCGCCAGGAGTTAAGCTTGACGGCGGAGTTCTTACGCTCGTTACCCACGAGGTCGAAGTCACCTGTTTGCCAAAGAACATTCCATCTGAGGTCGAGGTTGACATTTCATCGCTCGGACTCGGACAGTCCATTCACGCAAGTGACCTCAAGTTCGCAGCGGGTGTAACGCTAACGGATGATCCACACGAGACCATCGTTAGCGTCATCATTCCTCGCGCTGTTGAGGAGGCTACAGCCGGTGCGGCAGCACCTGCGGCTGGTGCGCCCGCGGCTGCTGCCGCCGCGCCAGCAAAGGCTCCGTCAAAATAACGTGAGCTAGGGGCGACACCGTTCGCTTGTCAGACTTTCGCCTTCGGATGCTCGCTTTGTGCGTGTGTTCGGAGGCGAAGTCGTTTAGGGGATGCGCGTAAAGATGGTTGCTGAATATCTTACCGTTGTAGGTCTGGGAAATCCGGGTAGTCGCTATGACATGACTCGTCACAACATCGGATTCGCCGTAGTTGACGCGCTTCGGCTCTGTTCGGGGCATGATGATCTCGGCGAACTTGAGGGAGCGGTAAGAGCGTGCGCCGCGGACGCGTTGCGAGGGTCACTCGGGGAATCGGGATGGCAGCAACGAGGCGGATATCTCGAGGCCGCGTGTCGCTTCGGAGCACTCTCCGTGCACCTGGTGAAGCCGATGACTTTTATGAATCGCAGCGGCGAGCCGCTGCAGCAGTTTTTGGCCTTTCGCAAGATCTCGCTCGGCAAGGTAGTGGTTGTGCATGATGAGATCGATATTCCGTTTGGAACTCTTAAGGTGAAGGTGGACGGAGGAGAGGGGGGACACAACGGCCTACGCTCTATCTCCGAGATCTGTGGGGGGCGAGGATATGCGCGGGTACGAGTGGGGGTTGGTAAGCCTGGGCCAGTATCCCCACTGGCGGGCAACCCGGACGGTATCGCCACATGGGTGCTCGGAAAGTTCACCCGTGAGGAGGGCGCGGTCGCGGAGGAGCTGGTGGTGAAGGGCGCTCTTGCGGTTGTCTTGCTTGCTTCCAAGGGCCTCCGAGTTGTGCAGAATCGGTTCAACTAACACCTAACTACCTGACAAGTCGATGCGATGCTGTTTGAGAAAAGCGACCGTGTGAGTTGTCTTTTAACGGCAATCTGGTAGACTTCCTCGGCTTTTACAGCGCACACCAGGAGTGTTAAATACTCTCTGACAAGGTGGGCGCCTCGCAGGCTACAACGCCATGGGGCTTTTTGGTCTCGCACGCTCTGGGTGTCTGCAAACGAGAGAAGCATACGTTACAAAAAGATTGTTTATTCGAATTAGGTAGGTGTTCCATGGAAGCACGCCGTTACGAGTCGGTAGTAATATTTAATCCCCGGCTAACCGACGCTCAGGTTAAGGAAGAGATAAAGAAGGTTGAGAGTATCCTCAAGAGTAACAACGCGAATGTTACAGGCGTTGATACTTGGGGCAAGAAGGAGGCGGCGTTCTCCTTCAACAAGCAGCGCTTCGGGTATTACGTGGCGTTCAACTATGAGAGCGCTAACCACGAGGCTCCAAGCGCTTTGCAGTCGGTTTTGCGCATCACGGACACGGTACAGAAGTTCCAAACTCACCTGATTCGGAGCAAGACTCGTAAGTTCAAAGGCAATCCTAAGCGTCTGACGCAGCCGCGTACTGATGGTGAGGATTTCGAGTTTGGTGGAGATTTCGAGTAGTTAGCGCGCGCCATCGCCAGGTAGCGTGACGGCAGATTCAAGGAAGGAGTTCAGTCATGGAAGTTATTTTGCGTGAAGATTACATATCGCTTGGATACATAGGTGATACGGTTCGAGTCCGTCGTGGTTTCGCGAGAAACTACTTGATTCCAAGAGGACTCGCTGTTGAGGCGTCGTCCGAGAACGAGCGCGCTTTGACACACAAGCTTAGCTCAATCATGGCGAAGCGCATCAAGAAGAAGGCCGAGGCTGAGACTTTCGGTAAAGTTCTGGAGCAAGTTACCGTTGAGTTCACCCTAAAGGTGGGCGCTAAGGGTAAGAGCTTTGGATCGGTCACTACCCGTGATATCGAGGCTTCGCTCAAGGCTCTAGGATACGAGATCGATCGTCGCCAGATTCGCCTTGCTGACACCATCAAGGGTCCAGGCGTGTACAAGGTTGAGGTGAAGCTGCACTCCGAGGTTGCGGTGGCGGTTCAAGTTAAGGTAATCGCAGCCCAGGCCCCCGTTTCAGCGACGGGCGCTCAGGAGAAGGGCAGGAAGAAATCCAAGTCCAAGAAGGGCGAGGAGGATGAGTCAGTCGAAGGCGAGGAGACCTCAGAGGTCGCCGCGGATACTGAGGATACCGAGAGCTAATCCGGGAGAAAACCGTCTCTGGTACACCGGAACATGGTGAGGCATCCATAGATGGTTTCTAGCTCAGAGGCTTTTGAGAAACAGATAGAGCAGCAGTCCCTTCAGGGGACCGCAAATAATATAGAAAAATCTGGTGGAGCTCCTGTCAAGCAGGTGATTTCTTCGCGTCTCGCGTTGGGGATATCTTTCCTTTGCGCTTTCGTGTTCGCAACGGGCAGTTTTCTTCTAGTTGGGCATTTCTTCCTAGGCGCCCCGCGGTCTCTGTCCTTCTTTGAGGCACCTCAGGAGCACAGAGGCGACGAACTTTTCTCTACGGCGCTTGTGGTTGGTTCTCACGGAATCTACCAACGCGTTGCCGATCGCGAAGATCTCAATCCAGCAGTCGGCTCAGATTTTCTTATGTTCGTGTGGTTCCGCCTCAAAAGAATCCCAGTAACAGGCGAGTCTATGAGCTTGATTGGCAAGTTTGACGCGCAGCGAACGCACAAACCGGGATTCGCCGTCTCGTTAGAAGGGGCGCCAGATGGAGTGCGTCCACGCGTGTATTGGAACAACGAGTCTGGTCAGGGGCGTTGGTATTCGTTTACGAGTCGCGTGATGAAGCGCAAGGAATGGTACCTACTTGGAGTGTCCTATTCGCGAGACACGTTCTTGAGCGCGCGCCTGCTAGAGGCTGGCGGAGAGGACGCGGATTCCTTATTAGGAGGTCACCGAATCGAACCATCTTTTGCGGCCGCGGCGCAGGCGGATCTTCTCCTGGGAGCTTACGGCTCGAGTCGCTTTCGAGGACAGCTTGGACCTTTTGGTATTTTACGAGGTCGTTCGTTTGACCGAGAGATCCCTAACTACTTGTCTGCGATTAGGGCGCATCCGAGAGATATTCCGAGCTCTATCGACAGCTCTATCATTCGGCTGTGGGCCTCGCCTCTGGTCGATCAGGGACCGCATCACCTTAAGCTCGAGACCGTTACTGTGGTTCCCGTAAAAAAGGAGCGCGCTTCCTCGACAATGACAACCGCGCCGAAGCAAAGCCCAAAAGCGAGCGCGTCAAAGCGCGTTAAAAAGAGCGTTAAGAGAAAACAATCCAAGCCCGGCAAACGATGAGCTTTATGAATCGGCTGCTTCCTCTTTTGTTGGTGGCTAGCGCGCTTTTACCTGAGTTGCTCGGCTGTTCATTAGCGCGTCTATCTGTGTATGGCGTGGTCGCGCTCGTCGTCGGTTTGATTGTGGCGCTAAAGCCTCAGTCAGCCGCCCGTTGGATGGCGCTCGGGTGGGGGTTTTTTCTGCCACTCACTCCGTTGATCGGTGCCAAGGTGATGGAGAGTGGTAGCTTGATACTCCTGCTTTTCCTCGTGTGGTTATTGCGGGGCGTGAGGTGGTTTAGCTGGGCGTCGCCGATTCTTCTCTATCTTGTTGGCACGGCGCTTTACGAGATAGGCATGAGTGTCATTGGGCAGTATTCGTTCTTCTCGATGGTTCGGCTGGACGAGCTCTCGCGGGTGCGCGACGCATTGCGGAGTTTCTTCGCGGTACAATGTCCCAGTTGGAGGTATCTGACACACGTTGTGCTTTTTATTGGCGCTATCGATGTGTTTAGCGCCTCGCGCGAGTTTTCCTCTTACTGGAGGAGAAGTTTTTTATACGGCGCGGCGTTATCGGCGCTGTACGCCATCTCGCAGTGGTGCGGATGGACGCCACTTCACTTGCCCAACCAGACTCAATTTTGGACCTCAATCGGTCGAGTTAGTGGCCTCATGACCGATCCAAACGCACTTGGCGTCGTGATGGCGTTAAGCATCTGGATGGTAATCCATCGCGACGTTACGGAGGGAAAACCGAGTGGTGATTCGACGGTATTGAGCTTGCTCTTTCTCGGGGCGGGAGTGGTGTCCGGATCTCGCACATTTTGGCTTGGAGTTGGTCTTCTCGTGGTGGGAATTACGTATCTGCGGGCACGACGGCTACTCTGGATACTTCTCGTGGCGGGACTTTCGGCCATAGCGATCGTGTCAGCGCTTGATATCTACACGCCCTTCGTATCAATTGTTCAAGAGAGCTCGGCGTTACCGCAGGGGGTTAAGAGAATCGTCTCGGCGATGTCGCTTTCGCGTTTTGAGGAAACCGTGGCGAGTCGGAGCGTTTTTCTGACCTTAGCGAGAGCGATAATTGATCGTGATCCCCTATTTGGCGTGGGAGCGAACGCGTTTGCCTCGTACGTTCCACTCGCGGGCGCTTCGATTCCCTCATTGAAGGGATGGATAGACAACTCAAACAATTTCTATCTGGGCATAGTCGCGGAGTTTGGAATAATCGGTTTTTTCGCGTTTGGCATGACAGTGCTCTCTCGACGACTTAAGGCGGATGCCGCTGTCGGCTGTGCGGTCGTGGTTCTTAGTACTATAGGAATCATGTTGTTGACCGGCCCTCACACGGATTTCGTGGAGGTTCTGTTGCCCGTATCACTCCTCGTAGGTATGACCACGGCGGTTCGGCGAACGCAGAGCTATCTTCAGGCATATACGTCATTGTTATTTCTTGTGGCGGGAAGCATCGCGGGAAGTCACCACGAGCTGGGCGTTTATGGCTGGCACGCTGACAGCGACAGGCTACGCCGCTGGTTGTCGCCCGACGCCACCGTACTCGTGTTGTGCGAGGAGGCCAGCGTTGGTGAAGAGCAGTCAGTGGTCGTAAAGCCCTCGTATGTGCCGTTGAGGGAGCCGCTTACACTTCTGATTCGCTCATCCTCATTCTCGCGAGAGATCCAACTCTCAGATCTATCCGAGATGACCATCCCTCTCCAGTGTGGACGATATCGATTCTCGGTGAGCCCGGCATGGAGTCCGGCTCGAGCGTGGCCGCGGGATTCCGACGATCGACGCCTTCTTGGTATCGAGCAAATCATTCGGCCCTAAGGGATTAATCGCTCGCTGAGCAACTCTCTCCGATTTTTGACGAATTAGGAATAACGAGGTGGTTCTCCGCTCAACGATTGACGTCCGAGAGTCTTCTCGCTCAGTCGTCTGTGTCTCCCGCGCGAGCATATGTATCAAGCTACCCCAAGGATCGTCGGTCTATGCATCGGTCTACGCCGGCGAGTTCCTGTGTTGCCACTTACGCTCGGGGTAGTCACGGGACAGGTACTATCGTGGTATCTCAATGCCGTGTCGGTGGGGGCGCTTTTGGCAAGTTTGGGAATGCTTGTGCTGCTTCTCACTCGACGGTGGATGGGAGAGCTCGTTGCCGGTGTGCTTCTCGGATTGGTGTCGACTTCGTTAATGTCCAACGATCGAGGTACGTTCGTTGAGGCGTCCGACGTTTCGTTTCAGGGGATCGTCAGAGACACGCCTCGCCGAGCGAAAATTGGGCAGGTGGTGTTCGAGGTGGACGCCCAGATAGGGGGGCGAAGCGCGCTTGTGCGGTGCCGGGGAGTCGACCTTCCGTGGCGAAACAGCGCGTATCTCGTCGCGGGGGCGAACGTGTGGGTAAGGGGCTCTTGCGCGCCCGTGAAAAAACCTCTCAACCCTTTTTCCTGGGAGGGGTGGTTGTGGCGACGTGGTGTTGAGGCTGAATGTAAGGCTCTGTTCATCTCAAGGCCGGTCTCAAGCAGTTTTGATTTAATAGCGTACATACGGGAGTCGCTCCATGAGCGGAGTCTTGAGCTGGTGGATAATGAGCGAGGTGTCTCGTTGCTGTTGTCGATGGCGCTCGGATACCGAGATATCCTTAGCCCTTCAGTTGAGCAGGCCTTCTCGTCCCTGGGTCTGACGCATCTTTTGGTCGTCTCAGGTTATCAGGTGAGTATGGTCTTTGGATTCGTCATGGCCAGCGCTGTCATGGTTGTTCCTCGCGCCTCGGTGTTTCGCTACTGGCGAGAGGGGTGTACGGCGCTCGGATTAATGGTCGCTAGCTTGTATGTAATGTTAATAGGCGTGGAGATGTCCGCGGCGCGGGCCTTGATAGCGGCGGCGTTTGTGTGCTCTGAACGTGTGTGTGAGAGTCGGAGTGGCTTCGCTCAGCGGTGGAGCGTAGCTCTTCTGCTTATGCAGTTGTTTTGGCCGTATTGTGTCTTCGATATCGGCGTCATCCTCACGTTCGTCGCGCTCGCTGGTATCGGTGTGGGGGCGACGATTGGCGGCAAACGTAAAATCATGACGTGGATTATGGTGACGTGTTCGGTATGGGTGTTCACGTCCGTCGTAGTAGTCGCGTGGAGTGGTAGTTTCTCGCCTCTCAGTGTCCCGTTAAACCTGATCCTCGCCGCCCCCTGGTCGGCGTTGAATTGTACCATCGGGCTCGTAAGTTTGATCGCAGCGCTCGCTGGGCTGCCCGGAGCGTCTCTTGCGCTCGATCTGGTGCTGTTTGGCAATAGCGCGGTGAGCGAGGTCTTGATCTGGCTCGCTCAGTCGCCGCTCGCTGGGTGGAAGTTAACGGATTGGTACCGATGGTGCGCCTGCGCGGTGTTGTGCGTGCTCTCGGTTCTGTTGGGGATTGGCGCTGCTCAAGCCAAGAGACGAGAGGTATAAGTGAGAGGTGACTCGAAATAGTTTGGATGGGTTTCCTTCCCGCGGGTAGACGCGGCGTGCGCGTAGCCACGTCCTCCCCATGGTCCTACACAAGGCTAGTAAAAGGGTGGGAGATAGCTCCAGCCTCAAAATGTGGAGTGTGGTGGCACGCGCACGCACTATCGGTGGTCATGCGAACGTTTAGACGGGAACGTAACGAGCTACGCGGCCAATTGATCCATGCAGAGCTGCTTCATGCTATCGAGATTGTCGATTATTCGACCGACACCCCGCACAACACAGGTGAGCGGATCCGAGTCTAGCACGAAGCGAATACCTGTTTTTTCCGATAGCTTTTCCGACAATCCTCGTAGCAACACGCCGCCGCCAACGAGATGCACGCCGTTGTTTAGGATATCCTGAGCCACCTCTGGACCTACGTTCTCGAGCGCGGTGTAGATTGCCCCGACAATCGAGCACAACGGCTCGTGAAACGCCGCTCGTATGGTCTCGTTGGTAATCTCCAATGCTCGCGGCATACTTGATGTAACGTCCCTTCCATAGACTGTCATGGTGAGCATAGGGGCGTGTCGGAGCAGGGAGCCCACCGTCATCTTGGCTCGCTCAGCCTCGAAAATGCTTATTTCGAGGCCACAACGCTGGCGGATATATCGCTGAATCGCCTCATCGAGCTCATCGCCGGCGATGCGTATGGCATGGGTGTATATCGTTCCACCCAGGCTTACGATCGATATCTCGGTCGTGCCACCGCCGATATCAACCACCATACTTCCGATCGGTTGCTCGACTGGTAAACCGCTGCCTACCGCGGCCGCCATCGACTCCTCAATTAGCAACACTTGGCGCATCCCCGCCGAAAGAGCGGCGTCAAGAACAGCGCGCTTCTCGACCTGCGTGATATCGGAAGGTACGCCAATGATCGCTCTGGGACGGACGAGCGACCAGCGCTTTTTTACCGTCCCGAGCATATGCTTAATCATCTCGCTGGTGACTCGGAAGTCGGCGATAACCCCGTCTCGCATCGGGCGCACGCATCGTACCGCGCGCGAGGTTTTCCCGTACATCTGCTTAGCCTCGGTCCCGACCGCGAGGATCTGATCGGTCTCGGCATCGATGGCGACAACTGACGGCTCGTTTAGCACTACGCCTATTCCCTTAACGTAGACGAGGGTGTTCGCCGTACCTAGGTCGATCGCCACATCCGCCGCGATTAGCGAAGAGAGCTTGTTCCAAGCGTTTTGTCGAAATGTTGTGCTATTTTCCATATCTTTACGCGCGCGCGCCTCCGACAATACTAGTGGATTTTGAATTGAGCGGTTTCTGTTGCAGCGTCGCGTCAAGATTGCACTGACCGCTCGCTGAAATTTTCGCCGCGTAACTGAGGATCGTAATCTGAAGGGGTTTTTGAGTTGTATGGAGGTGGTTCGCCAACGTCTGTAACTTCTGTTGGAAAAATCCACTCATCATGTTGTCCACGGCGATTATTACGTCACCATTCGGAAGTCGTACGAGGGGAAAGTGGGGGGGGAGCGCCTGCTGGGCGAGTCGAAGGAACTGCTCGGAGTGTTGCACGGCGAGCGAGAGTCCCGCGGTGACTTCAAGATCGGGGAACGAATCAAGCCGAAGTCGCAGTACCTCGATCGACTGACTGCCGATAGCGTCACCCAATTCTAAGGTCTTCTGCTTGAAGTGGTCCCAGGATGTCTCGAATTGAGATGAGTGCGATCCGCAGAGCGCCCAGAAGATTAAGCGGTGCGTGTAATGCGCCAGCTGCTCTAAGAGCTTGACCTGAGGATTGCTGAAAGCGTCAGAACGGAGGCTGTCACACATCAGAACCCCGAACGCTTGCTGCCCCGCGATCTGGTTGGGTGCCATCGCGATTGGAACAGCGACGAGGCTTCGAATAGGTTGGCTATCGACGTATATTCCAATGGCGCCGCTACCGACATCAAACGGAGTAAGATGAATCGGCCGCCCTTGATCCGCTACCCATCCCAGTAATCCACTACCAACCTGGATGCGAGCGTCGCGAACGAGCTTTGAGTAGGAGTGTACCGCGGCCAAGTCAATAGATCCGCTGCGAGGATCGGGACCTGGCTCGATAACTTGCTGAAGAGTGATGGTGTCCTCTCGAGGAGGGGAGTTTTTGGCGAGGGCTCGTCCGGTCGTAGTTGAAGGGCTCGGCTGAAATAGCTCTGTTGGTAGAAAAATGGCGCTCGAGTGAGACTCTGTAACTGTCGCGGCTAGTTTTGCTAGCTCGCGTAAGTCCTCTCGTATTTGAATCGGTAACGGCATCTCTACACGTTCTCAAACAGCAAACAAGCAAGCGCACAGGGCAACAGAACGGAGCCTCCGTCCGCGGCACACGCTAAACTACGACAGTAAGACGACCTCATCGCTATCAAACGTATCGGATCTCACGAAGGTTTGAGCGATGGGGTATAACACAGTTGTTAGTTTAAGCTACCTAAAGTTACCAGACGGGGTGAACTTCAGCAACACATAGTAAGCGTTTTGAGCGAGAAATTGAACAGCGCAGAGAGGCAAATTTAGGAAGAGGAAGAAATAAATCCGTGTCGAAATTTACTTTTCTTCTTGCGCCATAAAATCACCACGCTCGCGTTCGCCACAGCGCACGGAAACGCTGCGCGTTGTCACGCCGGCGTCACTCCATAATTCCTGTGAGGGCTGCGTCTCGCTATCGATTCGCGGCTGGTTTGAGCGCTCCGCGCTTACCACGTTCCTCGTCGCGTGGGGGCCTCGGGGATCGCTTGCCAATATCCGCGGCGGGGCGAGTGGGCTCGGCCGCCTCATCTCCGGTCTTCGCTCCGTGCTCTCGCACTCCCTCCATCTCAAACTCGTATTCATCCGGTCTGAGTCGTCCATCAGGGAGGATAAGGATCTGAACACCGTGCTCGGCTTCCAGCGAGGCTATATCAGAGCGCTTGTTGTTCAGCAGGAAGAAAGCTGGCATCGACGGAAGGCGAGCCTTGACCTTGCCAACATGACCAACGACAACCGCCGCCTGGATTTTTCTCAGCGCCTCAAGAGCGACTAGCTCTGGGTTCTTAATCTGACCATTTCCAAGGCAGTGGTCGCACTTAATGTGGCTATGACTAGTAAGAGAGGAGCGCAGTCGTTGTCGAGACATCTCAAGGAGTCCGAATTTCGACAATCGTCCGAGCTCAATCCTGGCTTTATCAGAGCTGACAGACTCTTGAAGTTTTCGCTCCACGGAGCTTCGGTGACGCTTATCTATCATGTCGATGAAGTCGATGACGATTAGTCCTCCCAAATCGCGCAAGCGTAGCTGACGAGCCACCTCCTCAGCGGCTTCGAGGTTGGTCTTGAACGCGGTCTCCTCGATGTTGGCACTATCCGTAGCCTTGCCAGAGTTCACGTCGATGGCGACCAGCGCCTCTAGCTGCTCAATTACGATGGCGCCTCCTGAAGGGAGTTTTACCTCTCGTGATAAAGCATCCTGAACCTGCTGATCGATTCCGTGGTGAGTGAAGATCGGATCTTTGTCTTCGTATAGCTTTATTCGTGAGCGATACCGAGGCATCACCTCGCCGACGAAGGCCTTCACGTTGTGAAATGTCTTTGGATCATCGATGACGATTTCCCTGACATCCGGAGTGAAGTAGTCGCGTATTACGCGTGTCGTTAGATCGTTGTCTTTATACAAGAGGGCGGGGGCGCGCGCTGTTTGATTTGCTACAAGGATGTTCTCCCATAGCTTTAGTTGAAGCGAGAGATCTCGCGACAGCTCGCTCTGGGAGCGATCGAGGCCCGCGGTTCGGATAATCATGCCGATTCCCGTAGGTACCTCTAGCTCTCGGGATAGTTTGCTGAGTCGCACTCGCTGCTCGCTGTCATTGATTTTACGCGAGATGCCTCCGCGATCGCTGCCCGGCATTATTACTAAGTATCTCCCCGGTAGAGAGATGTAGGTGGTCAGGGTAGCGCCCTTCATATCGCGCTCTTCCTTGACGACTTGAACGACGAGCTCTTGTCCGGGCTCAAGCACGTCCTGAATCCGAACTCTTCCCTGACGGGAGCCATTCCCGCGGAAGCATGACGGATGCACATCGTTGATCTGCAAAAATCCGTTTCTGTTAGTGCCGATATCAACAAATGCCGCTTGTAGGCTCGGCTCTATCCTGGAAATACGACCGCGATATATGTTTCCTTTCGCTTTCTTTCCGACGTTTGACTCGATTTCGAGTTCAGCGAGCGAGGAGCCCTCGATGATAGCTATGCGGCACTCCTCGAGGTGCACCGCGTTGATCAACATTCTTTGTTCCATGATTGTTCTCCCTGGTGGGAGATGCCTGAAGAGATTGCGCGCACGAGCATATTCGTCGGGACGGTATCGGACCATCTCCTCCACGTAAGGAGCGGGACCTTGGTCCTTCTCCTACAAATTGCTCTGGTTCATATGGGTAAATCATTTCACTCACAGGACGCCGCAGACCATTTGTCGGTCTCTATCTCGGTTATCACGGGATCGTTGCCCGGATATCGAAGCATCTTCCAAACTAGACTTAAAAATCAGTGGGTTGCATTTGCACCCAATACATACGTTCGTACCACAGATTTCGCGATCGTGGTACTCTTAACTACAAAACAGCAGACAAAACGCATAAAGAGATAAAGGGAGTATGGACGGCTAGTTCGGCGTATATATTAGCATTATTGCTTCATGATGCGATTTCGGTTCACACTGCACCTAAAGCCGTATCCAGAGAGGTCTCCCCATCTCCTCTAGGTAGGATGATCAAACCCGGGTAACGGTCTCCGCAAACGCCGTTTAAACTTATCCCCTTGAAAACTCATCAAGTTGAGCCGATAGGAACTTTGTAAAAGGAAGTCGGGGCCTGCTTCCCGCTATAGGTGTCGTTCGGGAGAGGAGAAGTTCTCTCTCGGTGACATGATAAATAAGGAAACCTAACACGTGTTCGTCGTCGACATTACATTTGAAGGTGACGCAAGCTCGACTGAGACAGTCTTTGTCAGACGCCCCTACGTTATCGTAGGCGCTGATGAGGGGGCTCATGTCGTGGTTGGCGAGATGTCGGCTGCTGGCTTCTGCTTGGGAATAACGCGTGAGCTCGGAAGACAGTTCAAAATTTCCCCGGTTTTGTTGAAGGATGACGTAGCACCGTTCTTCCTGGGAGGAACGTACCATGGGAGCGCGCAGGTTGACGTTGGGCCCTGTACGGTTGTCATCACTGCCCTTGATCTTGATCTGGTACTCAGAGAGAACGAAGCGGTAGATCGAGCGGGTGTCCGCATACTCCGTCGGGCGTTTAGCGATAAGGTGCCGGATTATCCCGCTGTGATGATCACCAAACCGTCGCGCGCTTTGATCTCCTTCTCGCCGGATCAGCCGCTCGTAATCGGGCGGTCTCGCATGAGCGCTGTGCGCCTCGATCTCTCCACGGTATCGCTGCAGCACGCGAGGGTCGGATTTGAATCGGGCTCGTTCTGGGTCGAGGATCTTGGATCGACGAATGGAACTTTCGTGGAGGATCGCCAGGTTTCGAGTCGAATTGTTGTATCGCCAGGAGTTCCCATTCATATCGGCAAGCATGCGACGCTCGTTGGTGTCGTGTCCGCTGAGCAGATAGCACAGCTCGATGCTCCACAGCCTCGTGTGCCCTCATCGAGCGCGGCGGTCGAACCGGACAAGACCTATCCGTGTCTAATCTCGGTATCAGAGGCGGCGCGACCGTCACGACTCGCGCTCAGGAAAGGGCAGCGGGTCCTGATAGGTCGAGATCCCTCGTGTGATATGTGGCTTGGAGCTCCCCACGTTTCTCGCAGGCACTGTGAGGTTGAAGTCTCGAAAGCGGGTCTTGTGACCGTGACCGACACCAGTACAAACGGCACCGCGTATGATGGTGGATTGTTGAGAGAGGGAGAGACTCATCAAACAAGCGCGGACGCGTTTGTTCTCGATTTCGGTACCGGTATGACGGTGGCGGTTTGTTTTGCGCAAGAGCAAGAGGATTGTTATCAGCGAGCGCAGGGGGACGCCACTGCTTTTTCGGCCTCAGAGCATAGCGGGGTTGGTGCCGTTAGAAATGCCCCAACGAGAGTGCCTCGAGAGAGACGCACAACGACGTGGTTCAATATCCAAGCGGCTGGCATTCAGCAACCAGAGACCGGTGTTCGTAGGAACCTAGCGGTGATGATAGGCGGCTTAACGCCGACAGGTCGTATCGCCATGGTGCTGGCGGGAGTCGGATTAGTCGGACTTCTGGGAGTTTTAGGGAGTATGTTGGCCGCGGGGTTGCGATGGTAGGGAAAATGCTGGTGCGACAAGAAACTTTTTGATTCGAGTTTAGGGAGAGAAGGTATGGCAAGCGAGACGAGTGATCTGACCTTTGTGCGGTGTCCCACGTGTCGAAGCCTCGTGCCAGCGAGCGCATCGCGGTGCCGCATTTGTAACGCGACACTTGAGGCGGGCGGCAAGGCGAGTAGTGACGCGACCGCGGGTGCCGGTCGGGTGCGCCAAAAGACAGTCTCGGCGTCACCTGATGAAGTGGCATCGATCTTAGCTGCGAGCAATCCGAAACCCGCGGCGCCACCCCCACCAGTCAAGCCGGCGGCGTCTCTCGCTGCCACCGAGGATCCTTTCGGAAGTAATGATGATGGGTTCGATCCGCTTGGGGCATATCTCCAAGATCTTGAGTCCGAACCTGCTCAGCCACCAGTGGAGGCGAAAGAAACATCGAGCGTTCCCGCTGATGAAATAGGGGGAAATCTCGATGATCTTGACGACTTCGATCTCGATATCTTTGACGAAACGCCAGCGGAAAAGCCAGTAGAGAAGGTCGCCGCGCCACCTCAGGCTGAGAAACCTCCCGTCGTTGAGTCGATGCAGCTCGAGAGCGACTTTCTTGAGCCATCTTTTGTCGAAGAAGAGGCGCCACCGCCGCCAGTTCCGCCGAAGCAAGCGGCACCGCCTCCACAAAGGGAAGAGCAGCGACCCCAGAAACAGGAAAATCGTCCGAACCGCGAGGCGTCCCCAGCGCAAAAGCCTCAGAACCCGCAACCGATTCGTCCCAAGATGGCGCCGCCGCGAAACGATCAGCGCTTTCAGGCGCCCAAACCGCGCGAGGATCGGCCGGCTCCAAAGCAACAGCAACCCAGGGGCACTGATGAGCGAGATCAGGGACGGAATCGACAGCCAGCGCCAGTAAAGGCTCAGCCTCAGCAGGTCGCGGAACGTCAGCAGCCGAAACCGCTTGTTCGGGAGAACCAGCCACAGCGTGAGGCTCAACCGCCTCATGACGAGGCCCCGTCTCGTCATGAAGCTCACTCTCGTCAGGAGGAACACCCTCGTCGCGAGGCGCGCGAGAGTCGTCGTCCTCACGGCGGAAGCGGTCCCAAAGCGGGACGGATTCAGCCAGGAAGACTGTTCGGATGGCTTGTGAGTTTCGAGAATCCCGATGGTCGCGCGATAGAACTTCGCGGAGGAAGATTCTTCATTACCGGAAGTAACATCCGCGAGAGTGATCTGATTCTCGA
The DNA here is from genome assembly GCA_903904735.1 of uncultured delta proteobacterium. Taxonomy (GTDB): domain Bacteria; phylum Bdellovibrionota_C; class UBA2361; order UBA2361; family OMII01; genus OMII01. The sequence goes on along the minus strand of CAIVDM010000016.1, from coordinate 11,500 downwards.
GGACCAAAGCATCTCGACGCCGCACGCGCTCATGTCCATCACCGATCGAGGATTGATGATTCAAGATCTTATGAGTGAGCGTGGAACATTCATCCGATCCTCAGGTGATTCACAGTACCGTCGGGAAGAAGGGATCATCGACGTCGCCCATGGTGACTGGGTTCGCTTCGGAGATGTCGAGTTCTTAGTGGTGATTGTTCCCTCGGGAGACTAACGGTTGATATTATGGGAAGTCGTGGCATTGTATTGAACTTATGAGAAGTCGTGGCGTTCTATCGGTTTTGGTCCCGCTAACACTCGCGCTGACGGGATGTGGAAACACGCCTCTCGCTGACGATCTCGCGCAGCGCGAAGTGAACGAAATCATCGCAGTTCTTCGAGAACGGGGAATTAGTGGAACGGTGAACAAGGGACGAGGTAGTGGTCGTTACTCCGTCTCGGTATCGAGCGGCAAATACGGCGAGGCCGCCACCATTTTGAGTCGCTTAGGGTTGCCCGGTGAGCGAAGGCCGTCATTCCAGGAGATGACTGCGACAAGCGGCATCATTCCGAGCTCTCGCGCGGTAGAGAACCTACGACTCGACCGCGCTTTGGCGGCGCAGATAGAGGAGCTACTGCAGGCGCGAGCGGATGTGTATTCAACAAGCGCGGTTGTCAGGCGCCACGTCGCCGGAACAGAGAAGCCTTCAGTCTCGGTTATCGTGCAGCGTCAGCCAGGGGCGACGCTCTCCCCTGATGAGGTTCGAGAGATCGCCGCGCATTCGGTGTTGGGTGTCGGCAAGAATGATGTGTTTGTATCGATTGGAGATGCCCCGCGCTTTAAGGACGCGGCGGGTCATGCTGGGCAAGCGAGCGATGCGGACCTGGTTCCATTCTTACTCGTGTGGCAAGTTCCCCGTGACCATTACAACAGTCTTGCTGGCGTGGTCGTTGTATTGATGGTGATAGTCTCCGCTTTGGCGGGACTGGGTGGTTACATCATCGGGCAGTTCGCCTGGATACGAAACGGCGCTAAGGGCTTAGGAGGAAATACCAATGCCCTTACGAGCGGAAGTAGCGCGACGAATCGAGTTGGTCAGGCTGACGAGGAGGAAGGGTGATGAGCAGAGTAGCACCGTTTGCCAGTCTTAGTCCGCGTGATAGAGCTATTGTCGCCCTGGCGGTGCTACTTGATGGGGGCGACGCCACCGAGTATGTCCAAATAGACAAAACACGAGGAACTGAACTACGAGCGGCCGCTGAGGAGCTGCTCTCAATGGAACTCGACGTGCGCTTGCCATACGCCGGCACGATGCTGCGATTGGCGCTGGAGGAGGCTAAGTAATGTGGGTGAGACAAGTGAGGAGTTGCGGTCTTATCGTGAAAAAGTTATCGCTGAGGTCGAGCGGCGAATGTTGAGGCTCAGAGCGATAGAGACCGAGATTGAGCGAGCGAAGTTCGCGGCGGAGGCCAACGGCCGGTCATGGGCGCTCCTGTCTCGGGATACTGGGCGTAATCAGGCGGAGGCGGCCCACCGTAAGCGCCTACGCGAGCAAGTTCAAGAGCTCAAGCGAGAGCATGAGCAGGCGGAAGCCGATTTGGATCGGGCGAAAGTACGACTGGTGGAAGTTGATCAGCGTCTCGAAGAGCTAGGCGAGAACCCGAGTGATGAGCGGTGATTGATTTCGGAATATTCGAATGAGCGCGACGGGAGAGGGACACATAGCGGCGGATACGACAGGCGACGTTGAGTCGTTTGAGTGGCGTAGGGTGCTTCGATCTTTGGATCCACTTGAAGCGCGGTACGCGAACGGATTTTTGCGGTGCCATCCAGAGAAGTGGTTTCCAGGTATCGGCGCCCGCTGGTCGCCGGTGTTGAGCGCTCTCGGGTCCGATCTCCGGGTGGGCGAGATAAAGCCGACCCTGGTGCTGCCGGACGCGCAGGTTCTCTGCTTTAAAGCGATTTTTGGCGGAGAGGCTGGAATCGTCGCAATCGACTCAAACTCGGCCCGACTGATCGCGCAGGAGATCTCGCCCGGAGTGACCAAGCCCCAGGATATGTCCATAGTGCTGGAGTACCTGGTTCAGCGATTCTTAGCTATCGTTGGAATGTGTCAGGCCGGAACCGATGTCGCGGCGGTTGAGGTTGATGGGCGCTGCTCATCGGCTGACGCCCAATTGGTGGGCTCGATCAAGATATCATTTTCTCTCAACTCGAGTCCTGTCTCAGTGTTAATTGGTGTCGGAGAGAAGGTCGCTGACATGATGGATGGATTATGGCGCAGGCAGCTCCACTCTTCTGCCCGAACTGCGCATCAGCCCGGAACGCTTCGTGTTGAAGTGGCGCAGCTTGGCGTACCACCTCAAATGCTCTCTGAGTACCTCTCGAAGGGAACCGTAATAGACTTAGAGGTTCCAGTTAGTGATTCCGTCACCCTCCGAGTGGGGCATAAGGCGTTTATGCCAGCGCGACTCGTGGAGGTAGGGGGCCGCCTCGGGTGTCAGGTCATTCAGGGGAGTTTAACGAATCTCGCCGTCCCCGATGGGACATCGCGCTTAAGTATCGAGATAGCCTCACTAGCCGCTGATGCCGCAAGGTTAACCGAGCTGGGGCAAGTGGGCTCGGTGCTCGTCCTTGATATGGCGCCGGGACAACAAGTCTCAATCGTTATAAACCAGGAAAAAGTGGCGGACGCGAAGCTGTGTGTTTACCAGGGGCGCTTCGCTGTTGAAGTGATCTAAGCGCCTGTCGGGCCATGCGCGCGCGATTTTTCCCCTGTGCGGGGACTACACTGGCGAGCTATTGTTCGCACATGCTAGAAACCGACACCCCCGTAAGCTTGTTGCTTTCGCTCTTGCTGTTTACATCTTTCATTAAAATCGCGACCGTCCTCTCGATCTGTCGCTATGGTTTGGGGCTGGTGGGATTTGAGTTCGGTGCCGTGTGCCTGCTCGTCTCGTTGGCGCTCGCGGTCTTCGCCGGTTCGCCCGAGTTAAAGGCGGCCGGATTTCCGGAGTCCTTATTCACTAAGAACCGATTGGGGCAAACGAGCGTGAGCGTGGAGTCACTGCGCCCATTTATGGAGCGCCGGATTGACGCGGGTATCGCCAAACAGTTCAATGTCACCGTAGATAGCGAGTCGAAAGGGGGAACGCCGTCTGTTAAATCGCTGGGCCTCGTGTTCGTGCTATCGGAGCTTAAGGGCGCGTTCCAACTCGGCTGTCTTTTGTTAGTTCCTCTGGTGATTATCGATCTGTTAGGCGCGCACCTTCTGGCGCTTCTCGGTGTCCAGCATCTTTCCGCGAACGTGGTGACACTCCCTCTGAAGATTATGACCTTCATCGCCGCCGGTGGATGGGGAGCGCTCGGCAAGAAACTATTAGGAGTGGAGTAGGAATGGGTATGGACGCGGCTCTTCTCGACGTTTTCGAACGAGGCTGGCGAGTTGTTACGATGGTCGCTATCCCCGCGTTAGCTGTGCCCGCGGTGAGCTTTGTGTTCTCCCTGGCGCAAGCTTTTTTCGGTCTTCGCGACGAGGGCGTGGCCTACGCCGTGCGCGTGGTAACGATGATCGGAGTCGCCTTCGCGGTTGTTCCGGCGGCCGGACAAGCAGTGGTTGATCTTATGGCGTGGACGCTTCAGTAAGATATGGCGATCGGAGCTACAGTCGGTCCTTTGACGCTTGCCGGGGCGCTGCTCTCTGGTGCTCTGTGGTCTTCTGGTTGGGCGACACTTGATGCCATAGCCATGGCCTCAGTGTTTTGTTTAGTGCCGCTTATTTTTGGACTAGGGGTTATCACTCTCCAGCGTTGGAACGTTAATGGGCAGGCGGTCGCAAGTGGCGGACTACTCGCGGCGTGTCTTGGCGCTGTCTTCTTGCTGAGCTCTCCGGAATTCCTCTCATTGATTAGTGGTGGGAGCACTTTAGTTGGCGGCCAGATTGTCAGCGCGCTAGTCGAGTCTCTCTCGTTCGTTGGGATAGTGATCTCTGTGGTCATGACGCCGATTGCTAGCGTGGAGGTCTTGTTGCGCTGGGCTTCTGGCGGGAGAGTGCCAGTGAGTGAGGGAACATTTCTCGTGATGCGTTGGCTGGGCTCCTTGTTAGTCATAAGCGTTGGCTTCACCTTGATTCAAGAGGAAGGGCTTAGTCGATTGCTCGATATCTTCGCGGCGATGAGGATGTGATCGATGTTTAAGGGATTGCCCAAACAACAGCAACTTCGAGTCCTCAGGCGGCGCGGCATAGTTAGCGTCAGTGGCTTGGGGGTTCGCGCCATCTCGCTAGGGGCGACCCTCGTGGCGTTATGGGTCACACTACCTCGATTTATCTCGGAGGTGGAACGAATCTGTCGAGACAATTTTTCATGGAAGCCACCCCTGTTAGTGGATTCCTCGCTGCTCATAGTCGTGGCGACATCGCTTGGATTTGTGTTGGCCGCGGCTCTTTCGACTCTAGCGCAGTCGCGAGGCGCGTTCGGGTGGAGCCTCCTCATCAGAACGCGAAAGCGGGATAGGGGTGTAGGGCTCCTGATATCCTATCTCATGGCTCTGGTGCTTGTCGTGATTATAGCCGCCGCCTTGGCTGTCACCACGTTGGGTGATTTTTTAGGGCTTCCGCGAGCTACAACCGTATCGCAAGCGTTACATGGGTACACGGCGGTCTTAGTGTGGAATGTTAAACTACTGGTTGTGGGAGCGGTGGTTTGCGCTATACTGGCTTCAGTACTAACGCAGTTTTTCTTTCTGGTGAAAAATCGCGCTCGCTCCGCTCGAGGAGCAGATTAGAGTTAAATCGTATGTCTTCCAACATCGGTCGTGGACCTGATCCTTTTTCGTTGTCTCCACTTTTGTCTCTGCTTCCCTCCCTTGGCAGCGTGCCTAGACTTGAGATGCTGATGTCGTCGCTGTTCGCGCGCTCGGAGACCGCTGAATCCCTACGAGAAAACGCCGAGTCAAATGAGGTGCGGAGTAGATACGTCAGCGAGGCGGCGATGCTTCGACACATTTTGGATTGGCTATCTCCGCAACCGAGCGCAGAGGGTAGTGATGAGTAGTGATAACGCCCGAAAGGCTACTCAACGCTCATCGTACTCCGCGGACGAGATAGTGGATATCTATGCTCTTGGAAAGATGTGGCTTGAAACCGGGCAGGTTCGTAAAGCCGAAGTGATCATGCAGGGCCTCAACTGCGTCGCTCCCGATTTCCTGCCTGGCTGGTTAGGTATGTCAGTGGTTCAGAGCACTCTTGGTAATATTGAGCAGGCTCTCGCCGCGGCCCAGCGGGCCCTCAAGATCGACCCGCAGTCGACTCAAGCGATGTTGTGCGTGGTTGTCGCCTCGCTGAACGTTAGTGACATGAGCACGGCGGGAACTCTCTTGGGCGAGGTCGGAGAATTAATCGACGCGCAGAAGGTGTCTGATCCGAATGTGACGCGCCTGTATAAAATGCAGCTCGCTCGTTATCAATCAAAGACACGTTAATACCACGTCGAATCAAAGCGAAAACGTATTTGGGGGAGGGCGGGGCGCCGCACCCACCGAGTTGCGAGATATCGATGACGTTGGGCTCAGCGAGAAATTCCCGAAAGGTCGCGGTGGGGACGCTAGGCTCACCGAGAAATTTCCTACAGGTCGCGGTGGGGACGCTAGGCTCACCGAGAAATTTCCTACAGGTCGCGGTCGGCGGGGACGCCGACCCTCCTATTCACCATCACGAAAAACGATCGAAGAGGGAAGGGGCTTCTCGATGGAAAAACTGCCTCTGGTTGAATTACGCCGTTGCAGATTAACGCTAGGCAGGTGTACAAAACGAGAGGATTTTGAGTATGGAGGCTCGGTATGATTAAGTCGGTTCGTGGTGGTCGTTTGTTCATTGCTTTACAAGTGATGGGCGCGGTTATAATTCCAGTGCTCGCTACCACGGCGGCTTACGCGGAAGAGTTGCCCGCTATCTTCAAGAAAGTCCAAGAACTTGCCGAGCAGAAGAACTATGCCGGCGCCATGAAGGAACTCTCCTGGGCTCAGCAGGAGCTAGAGAAGCTCCACCAACAACGGCTCACTGAGATACTGCCAGCGGAGGTGGATGGATTTAAGGGGGAGAAGCCGGAGGTTCAGAGCGCGATGGGCTTCACGACCCTCGAGCGTGAGTATTCTAAAGGTGAGCAGCGCATAACGTTTTCGATCTCAGGTGGCACCGGAAATGAGGCTATGGCTGGTCTCGCCGGCTTCGCCAAAATGGGCGCTATGATGGGGGGATTACAGCCTGGTGTTGATAAGGTTCGCCTCGGGTCGCTCACTGCCACACTCGACACAACTGATTCTCCCGAGATGACCGTTTTTCTCGATAGCGGCTCTGTCGTAACCCTTAAAACGGGAGACGGAGTGGATGGCGCCGCGCTCAAGAAGTTTGCCGAGGGGCTCAAGCTAACCGAGCTTGATTCGTACCTTAAGGGCTCAAAAGCGTAATTAACGTCGGCCCACGATAAGAAATCGTTTGAGTTCATCGCTTTTTAGGGTGATGCTCTCGGTCCGTGCCCAGACGTGGGTCGCTATCGGCGAGGAACATCGTGACCATGCAAGAACCAGAAAGGAAGTCATCTGAGATGACTGCTCGAGAAGTCAAGACGTTCTCGTTTGACGTGAGAGCGGAGGCTTCCGAAAACGTGGAGGCGCTTGAGACCTTTCAGATTGCGACTCTGCCAAGCGCTAAGCTCGAAGATTCGCTTTTGGAGGTATCGCCTCGTATTCAAGAGTCACCAGACGATCTTTTTTCGCACCGTTTCGGGGTAGTTTCTCTCGAGCGTGTCTCGTTCGATCCGGAGGTGGCTGAGGTAGTGGACGGAACGCTGGTGCAGGTGCTTTCGGAGGGACTCTTTGACTTCGATAGCGCCGAGACTCAGGGATTTTCTATTCGCCGTGGTGGGTCTGGAACCCTCTCGGATGAGCTGTCAGTGCGATGGCTTTCATACATAGAGGAACAGACCCAATCGTGGCTCCTCCCTGATTTCAACGCGGTGCAAGCGATGGTGAACGCCGAATCGCCCGACCTGGAGGTAGAGGTTCAAGGGGTCGAGCGATTCACGGGGGCTGAGGCACGAGTTTTGATGATTGGAGAGGGGGAAGAGATAGGACTCGGAGTTTTTGTGCCGACAGCGTGTCGAGCCGAGGCGATTGAGCACTTCGTCCGAGCCATAGCGGGTTCGGGCGAGCCATCATTTCTGTACAACGCCCTGGAACAAGAGGTGGTGCGCGTGTTGGATGGCGACACGCCCGTCGGCTCTAAGAACTACCAAGACGTCCTAATGTGGATCCGAGCTAACCTCTCGTGGTCAGTAGTCTGTTTTGACAGCCTGGCGTCATATAGCGCTACCGCTGAGAGTGTCGTTCTCGATCTCATGATGAATGACCCTGAAAGCCAAGCCTTCACAGAGGCGTTCGGGACTACAGCGCTTCGATGCAAAATTTCATTCGGTAATTCGCAGGGTGCGCTCGTTGAGAGACCATCGTTTGAGTGGTTTCATCAGAAGTCGCGATAAAGAGGGCGGAGTTTTTAATCCGTTGCGCTCACGAGCGACGATCGACCTCAGGCGGAGGCTATCTCCAAACCCGATTAAGCTGAAAAGAGCTGCCTAGTCGTCGCAATTCGTACACATCAGGATTCGAGAGGGATGCCCAATAATCGAAACCCACAGTTAGATTGAAGGAATGAGCGATTAAGCTTAGAAGATTTCCATGAGAGAATAGGGCGGTAGTCGCGCTCATAGAGTCGAGCGCCTCGTCTACCACCGCGCGACCGCGCGCCTGCGCTATTAGCGACGACTCCCCTTCAGGTAGAGCGACCTCTTTCTGATCAAAGCTCCTACGAAGGGCGTTCATCCAGTCACCGTCTGCGACATGACCCAGTCGCCTCTCCTGAAGACGAACGTCTATCTCTATTGGAATATCCAGCAGAGTAGCGAGTGGGCGCGCGCTATCGATAGCGCGCCTAAAAGGACTGCTGATGATTCGCCGCACGGCTCGAGCCGCGAGAAAATGAGCCAGTTCCACAGCCTGTCTGGAGCCATCTTCCGTTAACTCCATCTCTGGCTCTTGACCAGCCGCGGAGCAATGACGAACCAGCAAGAGATGCATAAGACTCCTTGATAATAAACGATCTTAAAGAGATAGGCGGCTCCACGCTAACTCACGAATCTTGACTAAAAGTAGCTCATGCGGAGTTCCTTGAGCAAAGGAAATGAATGTCAGCACACCCCGCAGCCCAGTATCTCGAGATGCGCATCCGCAAAAAGTAGCGGCCCTTACGAGTTCTCAACCGGCGAATCAAGGATAATCCCCGATTCAATCAAATACCTGAAGAGGTTATTGTTCACCCCTTGCAGGGTGAGTGATCGTGCTGTCACAAAGCCGTCAGTGGGAAACGACACCTTTGCGATGTCGAACTTAATAAGGTCGAGATAGAAGCTAAAGAGCTTGGTCTCGACTGGGTAGACCAAGAGGTGTACCTGCTGCTGAAATAATCGAGCGGACGCCTCAAGCACTCCTCCTTTCAGGAGGGAGTAACGCTCATCTTCAAGTAGAAGCGGCAGAAGCGCGACACTCACGACGAAGCCTATCGGAGATTGGGTAAATCGCCGCAGGTACTGGGTCAGGTGAAAGAACTCTGAGTAGTTACTAACCAAGATATTGCTGCTGTGTTCGCAGAGCTGCGCCACAACCGTAAGCACCTCATCATCGGTTGATTGTTGTGTGCGCAGGATGTTGTTGAGTGAGAGCTCAAGAACGTACGCCGCCTCCTTCGCTCCCGATCCCGCGACATTCATGAGCTGCTTCTGGCACGCCGAGACAAGTCCAGGGAACATATGGTGGAGGGCGCGGAATGAGCCTCGCTCCAGAAGAATCGGGCGCTTGTGGAAAAACTCCGTGGGTGGAATGGGCTGCTGTTTCTTATCAAAGAGAATCGCGTTCGATAGTCCCGATCGAAGGAGCGCGATATTTAACAGGCGATGGTCTGTGTTTTTGAATGAGGGACCGCTTACTTCGATGTAATCGATCTCAACACGCTTGGAACCAATGCCGTCCACAAGCCCCGCAAGCAGGGTGTTGGTGTCGTTTAGGTGATAAAACGCCCCGAAGATAAGGTTCACCCCGAGGATGCCGAGCGCCTCTTGCTGGCGCACCGCCTCGGTGTCGTTCATGTTCACATGAATGATGATCTGGTCAGCTTCTTGGGCGCCAGGGGCCGCCTGGAAACGAATTCCCATCCACCCGTGTTGTTCGTTCGTTCCGGCGAAGTTCCTGGCTGACACCGTATCGGCGAACGCGAAGAACGCCGTGTTTTCTCCGCGCTTGGCGACGAGTCGCTCAACGACAAGCCCATATTCATGATCAAGCATCGCTACGAGGCGCTCTTCGCACACGTAGCGACTGGTTTTGCCGTAAATGTGGTCGCTGACCGTCATGTCATAGGCCGACATAGACTTCGCGATGGTTCCTGAAGCCGCACCCACTCGAAAGAACCAGCTCGCTACCTCTTGGCCCGCGCCGATCTCAGCGAGGCTGCCGTAGCGGGTAGGGTCGAGATTAATGTGAAGAGCCTTTTGGGCAGGCTCATCGATTCGATGTGTGGCGGTATCCATATATGATTGAATACTAGCGGATGACGGGAGGCGCGAAAAGGGGAATAGGACCCTACTTCTTGTCCTTGTCACCCGAAGACTCAAGAAGTGTTGAATCGATGATCATCTTTACCGCCTGCTCCACGACCGCTCGTTGGCTTTTTGGGATTAATCCCTGTGCCGCAAGCTTCTCAGCTTCCTCAGTAACCATGCCGAGTAGCTTCTCACGTTGCTCAAATGAGATTGATGACACGCCTGACGTAGAGCGGACTCCGGTCACGCCACTGACGCCTCGAACGGATTGGGTAGCTTTGACTTTGTCCACGCTCGATACGGAGTCGGTCGCTTTGACGCCCTTCGTCGCGCCACTTGAGGAGATTCCATCAACGCCGTTGGTGTCCTTCTTCTTCGTCATAATTCGTCTCGGTTATGCTCGTCTCTCGGGGTTTGATTCGGGTCGGGCGAGAACGTCAGAAAAGGGTCCTTTTGAACCATCCTTCTTGAACTTCTGTACCAGTGGTTTTAGGCCTGGCCGAATCTTGGGCGCTGGAGCGGCTTTTCCAAGGGCCATACTTTTTTGCAAGTATACCAGGAGCACCTTGTGTTCCCGCATGACGTTCAACCCATCGGTCTCCCATTCACTCGCCACATTCCGTAGTGATATTCCATCCCAATACACTCGGTAGAGCAACCACTGATGTACGGGCTCAAGCGACGCCATCACGGTAACCATCTTGCGATAATCAAGGAGCTCATCAGGTTGCGGATCCGTGGAGATCGCCTGGCGTGTAGCGACAATGCTCGCTCCCATAAGCAGCTCTCTAATAGCCGCTCTGCACTCCTGATCATCGCCTGCGCCGCCTTCCTGCGCGGGAAGATATCCATCACGGATCTCGGGGAATACCCCATAGAGTTCCGCGGAGACCTCGCGCGCTCGCGCCTCAGCGGAGCTCTTGTTAGGTGTGCCACGCGACCATCCCTTAGTTTTTCTCGCCGCGTCAGTGGCAGCTTCGTGAATGCGCTTCCGCGCATAACCTCGAAAAGGAATCCCACGTGATGGATCGAATCGGCGCGAGCAGAAGATCAGCGCCTCCATGGCGGCGCCATCGAGACCATCGAGTCGCCAGTCCATGTTCCAGCCACGGGCAACAGCGCGGGCGATACTCTCGGCCCAGCCTTGATGCTCAATTACCAAGGCGTTAGCGTCTTCTTCGCTTAAAACCTGTCGTTTCTTTGGCACAACATCGGTGCTCATGTCGTCTACTGACTCCGTAGCTACTTAGCTAATGCTATGACGTTACCGTAAGCCCCTATTAAGGGGAGGCTTTGCAGAGCAAACCATGGCTCCCAGCCCCACAGCTGCTATCGGCATAATCGCCCTAAAACCATTACGAAAAAACCATATAAAAAAGCCCAAAGATAACAGGCGCTTGTAGATTTTCTGAAGCACTTTCGCGGTTCTAACGGAAAAGAGAGAGAAGTTTCTGAGACGCTCTTTAACCGAGCCTCTCAAAACTGCTCTGAGAGATAAAGAGGGCACGATTAGATGAAAGCATTACGCCGAGTCGCAGCAAAGAAGACAGCAAGGCTGAAACTAGTTTCTAACCGTGGGTCGGCTAAGAAAACCGCCCGTCTCGCCGCGGATAGCGTGGAGCTCAAGAGCGATGGCGAGCTTACTCCGCTACAGCAAGAGGCGCTCATCGTTAAGTATCGACTTAAGGCTCGCAAGCTCGGACGCAGCATTCTACGACGGTGGCACTCCCGTATGGACCTCGATGAGGTAGATAGTCTCGTTGACCTCTCGTTGTGTGAGGCAGTAAAGCGGTTCGATCCACTCAAGGGCGCGAGCTTCATGACCTTCCTCTTTTATCATTTGAAAGGAAATCTCGTTCGCGCGGTCGCCTCC
>CAIVDM010000015.1 GCA_903904735.1 uncultured delta proteobacterium | reverse complement strand
GAGGCGTCATCTGATATTTTACTAAGGGCGTTAGCGATACTCATTTGATGCATGAATCAAGGCTGCTGGCAGCACGGACGGTTCGACGTGGGGTCTCGATCCAGCTTAGCAGCCGCTTGCTCTAACACCGGCAGAGCCGGCAGGGGTCTATCTATTTGGCCAGCTACGCGCTCTAGAATCTTAATCGCCTTCGGTGCTCCATCCGGGGAAGGGTTCTCCCGAAACCAAGCTAGAAATGCATGACGCGCAGTGTTTCCAGCTATTGCCACCCGCTCCAGAGCTTCTTCTATTGAAGTAGCTCCCATCACATGTTTTGCAGCAGCCGATGGCTCCGCTGCTGAGAAGTACTGCTGCGAGGGAGACTCCGAAGCCAGCTCTTTCAATAGCAATGTAACGGCCCGCTGACCGTTACCTTTGTCTGGCTCACATCCAGTTAATGCCATTAAATAACGGTACGGATTCTTCGCAACAGCAACTAGCTGCACCGCCCCGCTGCCAACCTGAAACGCGGGTTCCTGGGCCACAACAGCCGCGATTTCAGCAAAAAGATTCGAGCCACTCTGCAGCGAGCTAAGTGCTACTACAATCGGGGAAATTCCAAATGCCTGATTATCTGATAGCGCTTCATGAAATATACACATAGGTTCTCCTCACTTTCCAAAATACAATGCTTCGATAATCTGATGTTGACCCGGAAATTCCTCCGTGCCTGCCAAGCTACTCTTGTGACCAACATCGTAGAGCTCCGGCTTTGAACATGGGCACAACGTGCCGTTCTTGCAGAAGACCACGGAAACGCGCTTATCTTCTCCACTTTCGAAAAAGACTACTTTAATTGGCTCCCCTTCTGACTCAGCCGCTTTCCTTTCAATTACTTCACGAAATCGTGGCTCAGCAGACAAAAGTAGTTTTTCGGCGAGTATAGCTCGATCGCCAGAGAATTCGGTGCGCTCCTCCGGGATATCCGAGAGTTTTTTTAGCGGAATGCCTAAATCTCTCACAGAGTGTGAGCACCAATTGTGAAGGAGATAGCCTCCCCCACCAAGACTACCCAGGCCCAACAAGCATAGAGCATGGGGACCCAGGGCTAGGCCCGCAGCAAGAGCTACTCGCTGAATCCAAGGACCGCGCGTCACGCCAGGGGTCCTCAGACCAACAAGTTCGTCAGAGGAGTGTTCCGAGCTCGAATTTGAACCAGCCTTGTGTTCAGGTTTACACCCCAGCATATGTTAACCTCTAACGAGATAATCGAATTGTTGTATTACGCGTCGCGTAGCATATGCATTTCCGAGAATGAATGGAATGTGACAAAATGTCGCACTTCGGCACAGGGCCTCCTCGTCGTGCTGAAGATGGGCACGCACCAGCGCCACCTCCTGGAGGACGATATCAGGCTCCGCGAAGACGAATACCCGGCGAACCTCAATCCTCCGTTCGATCTGACGACCGATAAGCAAGCCGCGGAAGCGGAGCACGTCGAGGCGATGATTCAGACGGCGAAGATATACAGTCAGGGCATGGGGCGAGTCCCGCAGGATCTCCCGCAAGCGGCGTACTGGTGTCGCAGGGCCTTTGACAGCGACGGGTGACGTCGCGGAAATCTGCGGTGTCGCTTCTCAAACTGTTTCAAAATGGTGCGAACGACCCACTGACGTAATGTAAATAGTATGAGCGGGCGCGATAAGTAGGGAAATCGATCGCATTATTGTAAGTAGCTGGTCCTGGGCAAAAGAGCAGTGATGGTGGTGATGAGAGGTTTGGTTAAGGGGATAATACTGGCGATTGTCGCCGCCCAAGAGAGTTTTTTCCTGCGCAGTCCTCCTCAGGGGAGCAGCGGAAGAGGAGCTAAGTAGCCAAAAACGGGGAAAGAGCTAGACGCCCCCCGTTCCGTCACGAAGGAAGCGGGTCTAGAAGTCATCAGGCGACGGCTCGAATGAGTCGTACGAAGGGAGTTCATCGATAGCCTGTGAGGTGTCGATGAACTTAGGGATAGGAGGAGGCGCCTGCCCGACTACGCCAAGGCCCCGTCGGACAAAAAAGTCCGGTATACCTTGAGCCTTCATGATGTCCTTGATTGAGTACGCGTCTTGAATGACCGCGACCTGTCCCCCGTAGCCTTGCGCGGAGGGGGATGATGCGCATCCTCCTTCGCCTTTCAGGCTACGGCGGGACAGGTCTGAGCTTTGCACGTGGGGCACTTCCACCTTCGCTGAAGCTACGGTGGACAAGCAAGAGGATTCGCTTTACTTGTCCTCCGAAGCCTTGTGCGAAGGAGGGTGCACGCGGCCCAACTACTAGCACGGAACTCCCGACGATAGTCGCTCTCTGTTTCGTCTTCAGGCGGAGCGGAAAGCTTGGCGCGCTCACCTCGTCGCCTACAGGAGTATCTTCCATAGTATCTGGTTATAGACTCATAGGTTTTTGGAATGTGGCAGGAGAGTTGAGCAAGGAACTCGAGAGCGTCGAATTCGTGAGCTGTCCCGTCCTTGGTAGTGTAGGTCACGATATCGTCCTGTATTGAGAGTTTTTCAAGGGAGAGCGGAGAGCGCTCGATGTAGCGAGCAACGAACTGCTCGCTCTCTTCATCGTGGAAGGGGTCCCCTAGCCATCCGCCTTCGGCAAGCCTACGGCGGACAGGTGCGCCGAAGCCCGTATGGTCCTGAGAGAGGATCTGCGCTACGTCATCATCGGTAATAAGCTCTTGCTGGTGGAGTTGAGCGAGCACTCGTTCAGCAAAGGCTTCCTCGATAGATTTGAGGTCTACCTCAGAGAAGCTTGTGAAGACGCCGTCCTTCCAGTATCCGTCAGCGAGAAGTCCGTGAAGGTGTGGATGGTAGTTTAGTGCCTCACCTGCTGTTTGTACGGTGAATATGGCGGCGAGTTCGCGTTCGTCAATGCCGAGCACCTGGGAGAGCGCCCCCCAAGCGGCACGAAAGAGGATGGTGTTAAGCTTACGGTCGTACTTAAAGAACACCCGTAGGCGTTTCGGGATGGTAAAGACGGTGTGGCGATGAGGGATGTCTTCGATAACCTCACTGTGAATGTGCTCCCGACTTCGCCAAGGCTACGTCGGACAAGCGGCGAACTTCACTGCTCGCTTAGCCCCGCATGAGGGGCATACCCCTCGGCGCTTGCAGGAAAACGCAATAAGGAGGGAGTGCTTGCAGCCGTCGCAATACACCCGAGCGGCGCCGTGAGCGAGGATGCCGCAATTGAGGTAATCATCGAAAGCCTTCAACACCTCATCCCGTAAGCACCCATACTGGTGCTGGAACCGTGCCTCCCACTGGAATTGGAGGTCATCCCGAGAGTGATAGACGATCTGGTAGAGCAGCGAGGTTTCTGGAGTTCGTCTCCTGTAGTGTTGAAGCTTCGCCTTTGCCTTTTCCCACGAGTAGCGCCTGAGCATACAGGCGAGTTCGGAGAACTAGGGATAAAGTTGTCAGTTTAGAGGGTAGATCCATGTGATCGGTGCCAGAGCGACATTGAGAAGATAGTGGTCGCGCAACGAGGTACACACTTCATGCCCCCCGCGTCAGAGATCACTCGGCGAAGATCAGCGTGACGCGCCTAGCCCGCCAAGTTAATTACTCGCGCCGCGAACATCATCACGGGCGTCACCAAGTACGGCAGCACCTGTAGCGCCACGAGCAGACCGATCAATGAGAAGCCGGGTGAGCGAACGAATTCCAGGAACTTCAAGAACACATCTTCTGGCAAGAAAAGCCCCATCACCGAATAACCATCAAGAGGCGGAAACGGTAAGAGGTTAAAGACTCCAAGCAGAATATTGAGCTGCAGCAGAATCGTCATGAGCTGACCAAGCCCCTCAAGGAGTCCGCCCTGAAGCGATGCCACCGACAGAGCCCCCACTGGCACGAAGATACCCGCGGCTATGCCAGCGTGCATCGCTATCGCGGCGAGTATCGCCAGCAAGAAGTTGGTGGTCGGACCGGCTAGAGCCATGAGAGCCGCTCGTCGTGGGTAGCGTATCTGCCAGAAAGGGTCGAAGGGCGCGCTGCCCCATCCCCACATCGAATGCGAGGTCATCAGAGAAAGGATCGGGATAACAACAAGGCCAAAGGGCTCCCGCTTAATGTGCGGTAGTGGATCCAAAGTCACTTGGCCACCCGAGTAGGCGGTTCTGTCACCTCCCCACTTCGCGACGAGCGCGTGAGCAGCCTCGTGACAGACTGTGCTAAACAGAAAAGCCACGTACCAGAGAGGAAGGAGGGCAAGAAAATCCAAACTCATATGGAGCGGTAGTAAAGTCTATCGGAGTATGGCTGCGTCCAAACAAGCAGCCTATACCTCACGCATTCTCTGGCATGAGAATGTGATGGTTCACCCGACAAAATGGCTCCCCGGGAGGGATTCGAACCCCCGACACGGTGGTTAACAGCCACCTGCTCTACCAACTGAGCTACCGGGGAAGGAGAGGTCACAATAATTCTCTGAGCCCGCCGAATTGTCAATAGTACCGAAGAGATATCCTCGCATCGCAGCGCAAAAATGCTGTGCTTGTAAGGGCGCTTTAGGCACGTTCTTACACTAGCCACGACACCACGTAGGATTCTCGTTCTGTTACAGGTGGTTGCTCTCACTGTCGAATATCTGAGCTTATGAGACCGGCAGAGCGCTTCGCGCCGCAAAGGCCCTTGAGAGGGTCACATCGTCCGCATATTCCAGCTCACCCCCCTTGGGGATACCCTGCGCTGGTCGGGTCGCGGAGACGCCTACATCAGCCAGCATCCTGCCGATGTACAGGGCAGTGGCATCACCCTCTACCGTGGCGCTCGTCGCTATAATGACTTCGCGAATCGGCTCCCCTTTTACTCGGACCATGAGTTCTTTTAACTTCATCGACTCCGGTCCCTGACCCCGCAGCGGAGCCCACAATCCGTGCAGCACATGGTATGTGCCTTTGAACTCCCCCACACGCTCAATAGCGACGAGGTCGACTGGTTTCTCCACCACGCACAGGACCGTTTGATCTCGAGTGCCGCTCTTGCACACCGCGCAGAGGTCATCTTCGCTGAGAAAAAAACATCTGCCACACAAGCGAACCTGCTGCGAGGCGATCTGCAGAGCCTCGCCTAGAGATCTCGCCAAGTCCCGATCATTAGCGACCAAGTGATAGGCGAGACGAGTCGCGGTCTTCTCACCAACCGAGGGGAGCTTTGAAAGCTCCTTGATCAAACGCTGCAGCGCGGGAGGGAACGACAACATAGGGAGTGTCCTAGAAAAGACCTGGCATTTTCATACCACCGGTCGCCTTCGCTAACGTCTCTTCGGTGTTCTTACGAACCTTCGACAAGGCGTCGTTCACGGCGGCGAGTATCATATCCTGCAGCAACTCCACGTCATTGGGATCAACTGCCTCAGGCTTTACCGCTACGCGCAACACTTCATGTCTACCGTTGACGACAAACGTCACTGCCCCGCCGCCAGCGCTGCCTTCTGCCTGAAAAGCTTCCGCTTCCTCTTGGGCCTGTTGCATATCTTTCTGCATCTTCTGGGCCTGCTGCATCAATCCCTGCATGTTCCCACCCGGAAAACCTCCGGGAAACCCACCTCGACCTCGGCTCATACCATCACCACATATTACGTTAGACTACGAATTTCTGACTCTCACCTGCTCTACCTTGCTTCCAGGGAACACCTTCTGCAAGCTTTGAAGCGCCGGATGAGACTCAAGCGATTCCGCCGTCATCTCCTTTACCACCGCACGCGCGCTCTCGGCACCATCGGTCGCGCCAGGTCCCTTCGCAAGTTGAATCTTCCATGTCGTAAGCTTCGCTTCGCCAGCGTGCGTAGAAAGAAGCTCATTGAGCTTAACTTTATCACGAATGATACTGTTAATGGTGAACTCTGGGCCGGTTCCCTCTAACGCGCCGACCTCAAATCGCGTGACGCGAATTCGCTTTAGATTCTCAGAGAAAATCCTACCTCCTTTATCAGCCGCAAAGGAGAGGAAGCTTTCCCATCGCAGAGCGCCGACTCCAGAGCCAGAGGCAGCTTCACTGACAGGCGCGGTCATCGTTTGAGGGGGCGTTGATACTTGCGATGCTGTTGGTGTGCGCGGCGTAGTTTCAGCGGAACTTGGTGGTCGACTGGCCTGAGGTGCCGGAGCGGCTCGTCGTTCTCCAGAAGCGGCGCTTTGAGTGGCGCCACCCTGACTAAGCGCGGCGCCGATAAGCTCCCCTATATCGCGAACAGGCAGCCGAGTCGCCAATCGGGCGACAAGCGCCTCAAATCCATGGCGCTGATGCGAGCTTCGTAGACACCGATCAGCGCCATCACGGGCGAGATCCCACAAATCCTGAACATCGATTGGCTCAAGCGGTGAAACCAGTCGTAGCAACTCAACTATTGAATCATCACTGAGACCGACGCTTTTGAGCCTCGCCTCACCTCCCAACTTGGCGAGAAAAACCTCTCTCCAAAAATTGGTGAATTCCTTCAGGAGCGTTGAGGGATCTATGCCTGTGGAGAACAGCTCTGACACCGCATTAAGCGCCGCGCTCACGTCACGTCGGGCTATATGCTGCGTAAGGCCAACGAGCGCGACCCGCTCAACAGATCCCAACGCGCGACTTGTCTCAGCCGCCGTGATATCACCCTCGCAATAGGTCTGCACGCGATCGAGTAGGGTTTGCGCGTCGCGCATCGATCCGTCAGCCAGCCTCGCTATCAACGTAAGCGCCTCCGGCTCCACCACGAGCTTTTCGGTCGCGCTCACCTCAGTCAAACGGGCCTGAATGACATCGACCGAGAGAGCGCGAAAATCATGTCTCTGACATCGCGAGATGACCGTTTCTGGAATCTTATGCACATCTGTCGTCGCGAGGATGAAAACAGTATTCGGCGGCGGCTCCTCAAGACTCTTCAGAAGCGCGTTGAACGCCGAGATACTAAGCATGTGTACCTCGTCGATGATGTACACCTTAAACTTGTAGCCGGTGGGAGGGAGCGCCTTGAAAGAATCTATAAGGTCTCGGACGTTGTCGACGCTATTGTGCGACGCGCCATCAATCTCTCGTACCGCGAGGCTTGTGCCAGTCGAGATCTCCTTGCAGCATGAACACTCCTGACAAGGCTCGGCGCCGTTCGGCCGCTGACAGTTAAGGGCCTTTGACAAAATTCGCGATACCGAGGTCTTCCCTACTCCACGAGGTCCCGTGAAGAGATACGCGTGCACGACCTTATCGCGGGCTATCGCGTTGGCGAGCGTTCGGGTCACATGCTCTTGACCACTCACAGAAGAAAAGCCTGAAGGACGGTATTTACGCGCTAAAACGAGGTACGACACAGAATAGCCCCTTAGAAAATCTCGGTGATTAAAGATACTCGGGTTGCGGTGAAAACACACTACTAACTTTGCGCTCTGGCGCGCTATCGCTGACCTGAATATCGCTACCGCCGTTATGGAAAAGCGGGTCAAGAAACGAGGCGACTATGGTCACTAGAATAAACGCGGCGACCAGTAACGCATCACAGATGCATGCACTACGGTTGCTACCTTCCGGTCCTGGCCGGGTTCGCGCACTTTCTCGCGCGCCTCCGATCGCCGCAACAAAAGAGTATACCGGAGCCCCTCGTTTCTGTCACTGAAAGCGGCCTCCATTTTGCTGGATTATGCAGCACTACTGTCGCACGACACACCACTAACCGATCTAGCCCTGCTGGGATTTCAGGCAGTTACACCAACATGAGAAGTGGCACAGGTTGTGCCTGGCAAGGGGCATGGATATGAACACCACTCTTTTTCGCGAAATCTCCTTTCAACTTACTCAAGGCAATCCTTGGTGGGGTCTGGCAACGTGCAACGAGTACGAAGATCTCGACACACACATTCGAGGGGCGCTTGTGAGCATATTCAGGCGCCGTCTGGCGCTCGACGAAGTCACCTCCCCCCTCGCTACCGCCCTCATCAGTGGTGTTTGCTGCCGAGATCTCCCAGAAACTCTCCGTGCGCGTATCGGGGCTCGCGTGTTCAAGACAATCCGCCATCCCCTTACCCCCGATAGCTCCCGAAAACGAGCCCCTCGAATCGCGGCGCGGCGCCACAGCAGTCTCGCCCTTAATGGGAGAGACGCCCTGTTCCATTCCGCCAGGCGTTTTACCGCGCGTCAGCACCTCAACGTATGTGTTGGTGAAGCTCAATAACACGCTCAAAATTCGCCACTATCTCACGAAACTTCGCCTGCTGTTCAGCCGAAGCGTGAGGATTTAGATCCGGATGGTCTCGTTTTATCGCCGTTCGATAGGCTTGTTTGATCTCAACGAGCGAGAGGCCAGGTGTTAAGCCCACCTGACGCATCGCCTCCTCATAACCAGGGGGCCATTTCGGTTGAGATGTATCAGCCGAGGTCACGCTACCCAGTTGAGGACGAGATCTCCTTAGCCGCAGCGTTAAAACACCTACACCGATCACCGCTAGGACCGCGCACCACAAAACCGCTCTCGTACGTATCAACCACCAACGCAGTCGGAGCGACATCGGAAGACTTCCTCCCCACTCATGTCTAAGGCGCGCCGCGCCGTCGATGTTTCCTCGCGCCAGAAAAGAGCTAATCGCCGACACGATGGCCGGCTGAAGCCGCTGGAGGTCTGCCCCCGCTTGTCGCTGGACGCGCCGTACGAGATCGACCAGCGCTTCTGTTTCCTTGCCCTGGGCTAAGGTAGTGATCACACGACCTAGCTGGCGCTCTAACGCGTCGGCGATCTCCGTATCCCTTGCGGCGAACTGAAGCAATCCCTCCACGACACCGCGCTCACCAAGCACCCAGTGTTCATCTTCCTTTAATCCTTGAAGCGCCTTAAGCACCAGTTCATGAGTTCGTTGAGTTCTACGGTCAAACGATAAATGGGGCACTAGTAACAGCGCTCGGCTCGAATCCGCCGCGGCGATTGATCGTTCGATAAAGGAATCGTCAAAAGAGATCATTGCCGCCGCGCTATCACGCGAGACACCCCTTTCCAAAAAATCGCGGAATAGCGCGTCACGAGCGGTGAGATAATCGTCAGTGGTTCTCGCCTCCTGAACTTGCCGCAGGGAACGCGCCAAGAGGTTCGCGCTCTCAACGGCTTTTCGGTCGGCGTTACCGAAAGCGCTCATCGCGTCTTGTATTCGCTTACTCGAGAGATCACTTCGAGCGCCAGAAAAGCCATCAGCCACCACCCGATCGATGACGCTATCAAGGCACATGGAAGATACCTCCGTACTGAGTCGCCCGACGCTTCCATGTCGAGAGCACTCGAGCGAAGCGACGCATACACCTTCGCTATACTGACTCGTTCTGCGCGAAAGAGCCTCTGTCACAAGCCTCTGTCCGAGAGGTGTTTCCGCTAGCTGTCGCCACATCTCCTCAGCGGTCAAAGGAGATCCTTTGACTGCCGCGAGACCTTGATCAATCACCGCAGTAAGAATCTGCGCGTCCTGAGCCCTTATCGCGGCTGAGACAATCGAGGGAAGGATCTCCTCTGATCCCTTGGTTCTCTCAGGGTTTCGTAAAAGTCTCAGCGCGACGGAACGCCCAGCTTGTCCCTCTGTGGTTAGGAATTTCTCGCCCCCGAATTGAATCGCCACGGAGTCGGCGCCCATGGTTGATTTGGACTCGACGGGTATCTTAATTCCGCCGAAATCCACTTGCTGAGGTTGCGCTTGGCACACGCGAAGCGGGAGCGACCCCGACAAAACAAAACAACCAATGAGATAGACTTTTAATCCGCGGTTATGTGTCGGGCTATTTCCTTCTTCGGAATCGCCATGGAAGCTACAGCGCGCCATGAAAATACCCGTTCTGACGCCCGTCATACTCGGGCTCCCTAGCGCGGCGGCTGGATGCCGTACACACTCAAAGAAACGATTTTATCCTCTGGATGATCCGTCTTAAGATCGAGGTTTGCCTTGAGGTCTCCCGACATACGGGTCGGATCAAGCTTAACCACGAGAACCCCTTTCTTTCCGGCCTCCACCTCAACCAACGACGCGGAGACCGCCGGGTGCGAGCTCTGTATGGAGCTCACCGCGACCTTACGTCCGGAGCTGTTTTCGAATCGAACGCGTCTCTCGATAACGTTTGAGCCACCGACTATCCCGAAGGACACCGTGGCGGGAACTACTCGAAGATCCGCCAACACGTTCGCCGAAACGGGGATGTTGACGCTCGCTTGTTTCCCACCCTCAAACTCAACAATTACTCGGTCACGCAGCTCACCCTTGGGAGCGTCCGGAAGAAGCTCCACCGAATACCTAAACTTTCTGGGTTCCGCCGCTATCTGACGAACCGCGATATGCGGCGAGTACGATTTAACTCCTTTGACGACAAAGTCTGATCCTTCGTTAATTTCGAGCGTGAACTCCTTTGTGCGAGTCGTAAGAGATGAGCTCGCGTGAACTTCCTCAAAATCAAGCCGCTCGGGGGTGAGGTTCACTCCTTTAACGACCGTCCCAGTCAGGGTTAGGATCAGCTCGGACTTGTCGACGGAGTTTGTGAGCACCTGAATGGACTTAGTCTTCACCCCGGAGAAGCCCGTGGTATCGAACTCGACCTTAATTTTCTCTGTTCCACCTGGCTTCACCACGTTCGACGACATCGCGGCCGCGGTGCATCCACAGGCGGGCGCCACTCGCTGGATCGTTAAGTCCCCATCACCCGCGTTACGTAATTCATATTCGTGAACGATTCGCTGCCCCTGAGGCACGGAGCCGAAATTATACGAAGGCTCCGACACCACGAGTCGAGGAGCTCTCTGCTGAGCTCGCGCTACCCCGGGCAACCCAACCAAGATAACAGCTGCTATCGGAAACGCGCGGAAGGCGAGCGTGCCCAAGAATGAGTGAAGCGACATATATGCACCTTTAAGATTCCAGAAACGGAACCTGGACCGACCTCCCCCGCGGGGTGAGGCATGAGCTTCTTCGCTAATCAAACAGCTGCGTCTGGTCCAGAAACTTCGTCGAGAAATTACCACTCCTAAAATCAGGATGCGATAGAATTCGTCGATGAAGCTCGATGTTCGTGTTGATGCCATCGATCAGGTACTCATCGAGCGCGACCAAGAGCTTCTTGATGCAGGACTCTCGGTCCTTATCTCGTACGATAAGCTTTGAGATCATCGAATCGTAGTACGGCTTCACTGTATACCCGGCGTACACGGCGGAATCGACCCGAATTCCATTACCACCTGGTGGGTGGTAACTCTTAATGAGTCCGGGCGATGGAATCATCTTGCGAGGATCTTCGGCGTTGATACGAGCCTCAATGGCGTGTCCGCTAATCCTCACATCAGACTGCTTCCAGGAAAGCTCCATGCCGGCGGCGAGACGAATCTGCTCCTTTACGAGATCCGTGTCAGTCACCATCTCTGTAACTGGATGCTCAACCTGAAGACGAGTATTCATCTCGATGAAGTAAAATTTATTGGCTTCCAAGTCCGCCAGAAACTCCACAGTGCCAAGACTTGAGTAATTGACCGCTTTGCCCAACTCCACCGCCGCGTCCTGGATCTGCGTCTGAAGGTCAGCGGGAAGGCCTATTGATGGGGACTCCTCGATCACTTTTTGGTATCGGCGTTGAATGGAGCAATCACGAATACCGAGATGAATGACATTGTGCGCCTGATCACCAGCCAATTGCACCTCGATGTGACGCACTCGTGGCAGATATTTCTCCACAAGAAGATGCCCATCGCCGAACGCGGCCTCAACCTCTCGCTGCGCGGTCTGAAAAGTTGAGACAAACTCATCAGAGCTTCGCACTATCTTCATTCCTCGACCGCCACCACCCGCGCACGCCTTGAGCAAGATCGGGTAGCCAGCGCGCTCCGCTATGGCTAGCGCCTCTGATGGGTCGAGCAAGCCTTTACTGTCTCCTGGAATGGTCGGTACGCCGACCTTGTCAGCGACACGACGAGCACGGGCCTTGTCTCCCATAATGCGCATATTGCGCACTGTTGGGCCGATAAATGTAATGCCACAACTACCGCATATCTCCGCGAACGCGGCGTTCTCGCTCAAAAATCCGTAGCCTGGATGAATCGCGTCCGCACGAGTGGCGACCGCCGCTGACATGATTGAGGCTATGTTAAGATAGCTCTCTTTAGCGAGCGCGGGTCCAATGCAAACGCTCTCGGTGGCGAGCTTTACATGGAGCGCGTCCTCATCAGCCTTGGAATGAACCGCGACTGTCTGTATGCCGAGTTCGTGACAGGCCCGAATGATACGTAACGCGATCTCGCCACGATTGGCGATTAGAATTTTCTTGAAAGGTAGTGAGCTCATGAGCTATGCCGCTGGATCGATTAGGAAGAGAACTTCGCCGAACTCGACGACCTTGCCCTCCGCGCCAAGAATCTTGACGACCCTTCCGGATGTTGGAGATTCAATCTCATTCATCAGCTTCATCGCTTCCACGATACACAGCGTGGCGCCCTTCGAGACTATGTCGCCTTCCTTTACGAATAGCTCCGCGTCCGGCGATGGCTTACGGTAGAACGTCCCCACAATTGGAGACTCTACTTTCACAAAGCGTCCGAGATCCTCCTGGGGAGGCGTGGCAACGGCCATCGCTCCGGTGGCCATCGACACCTGCACCGCTGGAATGACATCCAACCGAGATTCAGCCGAGGCATAACCACCCGCTGGGGTCCGAGCGAGCTTTACACGCGTTCCTTCCTGCTCAAGCTCGAACTCAGTTACTTCGTTCTGCTTGAGGATCTTAATGATGTTCTCGATGTCCTTGATATCCATGAGGGCGCATCCTAGCGATCTCCAGAGAGAATGCCAAGACAGGGGTAGGAGCTTTTGTTGGCAACCGTAATAATTTCAGCATATTAACCCCTGCGAGCGATGGTGTGCAGGGTCAAAATTTAAAACAAATAGCACGTCGGGCGTAGCGAGTCGGTCAATTGATTCTACAGCCCCTCAATTTACAACCCTTCAGAGATCTCAAAAACACCCAGTCAGGAGGTATTCACACTGAGCACTGAGAACGCGGAGAGAGGGGCGTACGGTAAAACACCCATATCTTTGGTGTCGCCTCGCTCTCCGCAAACACACCGTCTCAACGATACAGGCGCGGCCTCGAATAAGCGCTCGTCCAGCACTAGACGCGACGAGTCGCTGCGCGCTCACCTGACAGCCGAAAGCGCAAAAAAAGAGACTCGTTGACGAACCGCGCTACGATCCGGCAACGAGTCATCATGTTTGAGAGAAACGCCTGAAATCGCGCTCCCTACCTAATTACTCACCACGCTACTACAGCGAGTGAAGTTACTAAATGAAGCGGTAGCCTGCGCGTTCACCTCTACCGAGTCGCCCGACGCGGTTTCTCCCACAAGCGAGAACGACACCGTCTGAAAAGAGGAGTTGGTAATCTGTATACCGACACCAAGTGGATCTCCCACGTACTTCCCTCCGTTATAGATCTTGAACACAGGAACGAAAATTGTTGTCGACGTCCCCCCTTCGGTCGAGAGGCTTGAATCAATTTCCTGCGTTATACCCAATCTCTTCGAGGTAAACTCAGTGCCATTTCCGTCCACATTCGAGACAGAGTACTGAAGATACGAGAATCGAACACGCTCAGCGAGATTGTTCTGAACTTTCAGTTTCACGTAGGTATCATAGAAAGGCTCGATGTCGACTGTGGTGGGCAGATTATCGCAATCAAAATCCTGCACGATATCTATCGATTCCGAGGTCGCCACGTCAGCCGCGAGCGAGTCTCCATCGTCAACGAATCCCGTGCTCACAATTCGCACATCTCCATCATCGTTCGTCTGAGCACCCCCGCCTAAGCCTCCACCACCAGCTCCTGGGAAGCCTTGAAACCCTGATGGAATGTCGCCTGTACAGCGAACACTCACAAACTTTCGGCGGTTCGCGCCAACACTAAGACGACACACAAGCTGAAAGCTGCCCGGTCGTTCGCATCCAATCACACCACTCATCACGCCGGCGCCGTTTGTTAGCTCGTAGCCAGTTTGGGGCTCAATGATAGCGACTCCCGCCTCACTGTCACAGGCGACGTTAATATTGCTTACTCCGTCCTGGCGCGCGTTCTGCACTCGAACAAAGAAGCCGCTCGTGTCTCCTACGGCGATTGAAGCTTCCTCAACCTCGATCTCCAAGCCACCTGTGGTCGTCTCATCGGCCACGAACACAGAGCCTCTCGAGTTGTTGTCGGCTCCAGATCCTCCATCGGTTGAACCTTGCCCCCCAAGACATCCCCACAGAGCGGCGATGCTCCCTACTAAGGTTATCTGCAATCCAAGCCTGCGCGTCGATTGTATCATTGTCATGTTCATCACCTTCGTTAATGAAGCGGTAGTAGATAGAGACGATCCCTACTCCTGTCCCTCATATGAGCTCTGCGTCTCAAAACCATCCGCGGGTGGATTGAAATCCTCCCCTTGATCGACCGCTTGTTCGCTATCAGATTGCGCGCCCAACTGCTCCACCTGCGTCGTCGCCGCGGCTGTCGCCTCAGGTGTCACGAGCCCATCTGTTGGAAGCACGAATGTCTCAGGCAAAATCTCAAAGTCAAACGTGCCATCATTCGTATCAAGTCGATCTCCGGCCGATGTCAGACCCGAGACTCGGATCGTCACCTCCATCTTATATGGAGGCTCCGGCGTGATATCTCTGTTGAAGTTCAACCATTCACGCACGGCCGCTGGAACTACCGTCACCTGCGCTAACGCTCGATTACAGATATTCGCTAAAGATGGTGGGAGGCTTGTGTACGCCGGTCTCCGAATCCCCGGGTCTCGAACGGTGGTGCCAGTGGTACCTCCACCCGCACCCGCGCCCACACCGCTGGCCGCCGATTCCGCTGGTCCCGCGAGAAGTGATACAGGAACTGAGGTCGATGGGGGCTGCGTGGAAGCGCCCGGGATGTAGTAATCAATATAAACTCGATCCGCCCGAAATACCTGTCCGTACAAGTTGTTCTGAACGCCAACTACAGAGACGTAGGAGCCGGCCTCATTGGTTCCACTTAGATTCGAGTCAGTAGTCGAATTGTTTGGCTCTGGCTCAGCCTCACCTAAACGAAACGAGCCTCCGACGAAGACTGACGGAAGCTGTCCACATCCCTGATTACCTGGGGTTATTCCCCCGCCTCCACCACCCGCTCCTGCTTCACTCAGATTAGTGGAGTTAAAAAGACCGAGAAACGTGACAGACATTCCTTGGTCATTATTAGAGGCGCCATTACCGCCACAAGCGATCGCGACAACCGACAACGCCGCCACACCCGCTACTATATATATTTTACCCAACCGTGACATTGCTCTCATATGCCCCACTATCCTCGTTAACTCTATGACGCGACCCGCAGACTAGCGTCCTCGAAACTTCCCTCCACGATTCGTGGAGTAATGAAGAACAGAAGCTCCTCATCTGAACCTCGCATCGTGCTTGACCTAAAGAATGTCCCTAGGAAGGGAATATCCTTGAAGAACGGCACGCCGCTGACCGAATCGTTTTGACTGATCTTGTAAATGCCGCCCAGCGCGAATGTTTGACCACTCGACACCAGGACTGAGGAGCTAGCGCTACGCTCGATCTCCTCCGGAATTCCGTCTGGTCCATTCTTTCCGAAGGTGCTCGATTTCGCCTTGATATCAAGCAATATGTAATAATCCGGCGAAGCCTGCGGCGTTACGTTAAGAACGATGCCAGCCTCGATTGTCTGCGTCGCGATATCACCGCTTCCTGACGACTGCGCTCCGGAACCGGTCGCTATCGAGAGACCACCGTTTGGCAATTTCACGCGGATTTTAGTGACACTCTTAATCTCCGCCGGTTTGTTGTTGGTGGTCGCCACCGCTGGCTTACTGATAACCCGAACATCACCTTGCTCCTCTAGCTGTGACAAGCGAAGCTGCAAATTCTTGGTGCCATCGGCACTATCGAACAGCATCGTGACCGCTGAACCGGCGGTGTTCGCCACCGCGACTGGGAAGGCGGATCCGAGGATACTTCCAGGAGTGGCGGGATCAACGCTTCCACCCACCGCAATCGAAGCCGGAAAGTTCAACCCCGTGCCATTGCCCGTCGCTGGAGACTGAATGTATTGGAATCCAAGTTCCGCTCCGAGCTGACGAGTTAGATCACGCTTCGCTTCCACTATCTGAGTTTCTAGCAATATCTGCGGCGTGCGAAGATCAATCTTATTCACTAACTCAGAGACGTTCTGAAGCCCCTTTCTGACATCTTTGACTATCAACTGATTTGAACGCTCATCGAACGCGACACTTCCACGCTCCGACAAGACGGTCTCCACGAGAGCCTTGATCTCGGAGGCTTTCGCGTAGCTAACTCGCATATACTTAACGCCAAGAGATTCCAGCTCCTCCTCGGCGACACGCGCCTGCTTGAGGGACTCGCGTTCTAGGCGAAGCTTATCGATTGACGCGACACGCATCACGTTGCCTTCTAC
This sequence comes from uncultured delta proteobacterium, assembly GCA_903904735.1. Classification (GTDB taxonomy): domain Bacteria; phylum Bdellovibrionota_C; class UBA2361; order UBA2361; family OMII01; genus OMII01. The sequence goes on along the minus strand of CAIVDM010000015.1, from coordinate 53,185 downwards.
CACTTTGTCGAGCCCGTGACTCTTGAGGATCACGTCGAGCGCCTGATCCCACGGAACGTCCACGAGTTTCAACGTGACTTTTCCTGTCACACCATCTCCCGCGACAATATTGAGATTCGAGACCTCCGCGATAATTCTTAAAGCGCTCTCGATATCCGCGTCCTGGAGATCCAGCGAGATGAGTCTTCCTGAGTAATTTCCACTATTCTCGCGAAGCGCCAGCAACTCCTTATCCGTTAATCCTTGGTTTCCGCGCTCAGCGTCAAGTTTAGGGTCGCTAGCCGGCTCAACTTGGCCCTTTAATCCCTTAGCGGTAGTTCCCTGTGCGGCTGGAGCATCTGACTTCGCTGAAATCTCTAGTGGAGCGACAGCTTTGTCTGACGTCGACTTTTGCTTCCCTCCGTTGGAGGAGACCTTAACTGAGTCTTCCTTAGCATTTGAGTTCTTTGTTGGCGCGGGATTAGCGCTCGAATCAGAAGCGTTTTTGTCCTTATCCTGTTTGTCTGGCACCATCTGCGCGCGGATATCACGAGCTATCTTGGAAAGATCTTGCGTCTCCTCAATCACGACCGTATCACCGGAGCGCCGCGCCGTGAGGTAACTACTTGAGTCAGCGAAGACCCTCACTAATGTGTTATTACCCTCCGTAGCTGTCCGGACCGAGCGAATTCCGCCCGGATTCTCGGTTGAGAAAAGGGTCTGCTTTCTGAGCAGATCAGAAACATCCGCGTCTTTTACTGTGAGAACGTACTCCGATGGCGCGGTTCTATTAAGCGCGAAGTCCGCGTTTCCCTTGATGCCGACGACAACGGAAGGACTCATGCCCTTGGCGCTGTCGAGGGATACACCAGACACGAACGCTCTTTTCCGCTCCTTAGTCGCCGCTGGAAGCTCAACCTTCTGAACATCGCGCCCCACCTTAGAACGCTCTGGTGTGAGATCGACATCGTTTGTCGCTAGCGCGCCCGCTTTTGCTGAAGCGTTGAGATCCTCGACGTCACTCTCAGGTAACTTCGGCTCCTGTACGGAGAGATTCGCGGTCACACTTGTTCCGCCCGAAGCGAGAATTTCCTCGTCCAGCTTGAGCGCTGACACCTTGGTGGCTTTGGGACCTTTCGCTATCAGAGACGTTGTCGAATTGGACTCCAGCTCGGCCGAGCGCGCGCTAACTTCCGTGTCTAGTCCCGTTCGCCCCGTGGAGCTCGATGATAGCGCTACTCGCGCGGCGTCGTGATTCTGAAGAGTAAGGATGATGGCCCCATTTCTGCCCGCGGTGGTGAAATCAATCTCTTGTTCAGATTTTAAATCTACGACCACACGGCTATTAGCGCCGTGCTTACCGATCCGCACCGCGCTTACGTGAGACAGCTCGTTAGTCGGAACGGAAGACCGAGACGATAGATTCTGCGCCTCTATGTCGATCACTAGTCGTGGTGGCGATGCGAGTCGAGAAACGGTGTAACGAGGCTTTTCGGCCTCTGTAGGAATAGCGATAACGTCGGTAGCGCCTTCTCGCGTCGCCGCGATCTGTTCCGGCGGCGTGTTTTTCGGCGAGATTGAAGCCTTTGTCCGCGTTATCGCTGGTTTTGCCGCGACGGGTTTAGCGGCGCGCGTAGCACGTGACCTCGACTCACCATCAGCATGGGAAACGGTCACCGCTAACGAAGCAGCTACCAACGCACTGAAATATCCACCACGTATCTTAAAACTCATGACTCATCCTTTGAGTAAGCTTCACTGCTACTGCCGATAGCATTCCCTGCTCGGCCCCAAGCTTTGCTGAGGTTGTGAAGCTCCCTCGGCCGCCTTGTGTCTCAGTGTCGGCAATCTAAATTACCGCCGCGCACTCAAACGTCTCTTTACTTGGAAGAACAACAAAAGCGCGCATCTTCCATTGATATTCAGGTACTGAGGGATGAGATGGTGAACCGGAGATAAAAGGATCGAAATTCTGAAGTTCCGCGCGTCTTACTCTTGGATTGTTCGCCAGCAGTGATAATCGGGCTTAGATGAGGTTGGTTTTATAACACATGTTTAATACAGGTGCTTTCTAATACGCGTTTTTTGGCCGAATTATGACGTTTTTGTTACAACACTGATGCATATCCTCGCCGCTATTATCGCGGGTGAAACTAATGAGGAACTACGCTCCATCTGTAACGACTCTGTAACGAGAGTTGAGGCTTCGTGATTCAGACTCTGGTTGAACTCACGAAGCTGATTGAAGCTTGATCGAAACGCGATTTGAATTTGTCGCGACGACATGGGGTCGTCCAAAGCGCACCGGACTCCAGACTGCATCTCTTCCAGATCTATTCCATGAGCCACCGCGATCCGATTAATCACCTCAAGCGTAGCTGCGCCAGAGGCCCCTCCTCCACGAGGGGTATCAATCTCACCCTGTACCCTGTTATTCGGGATCTGAGCGGCTGGTTTGCGAGCGAACTCTCCGCGGGTCCGGGCTAGCGCATCCTCTATCATCAAGACCTGCTCACTGACGCATACATAGTCATAAAAAGCGTGTCCTAATCGCACCAGCAGGAGAGCCGTTACGAACGGGCGCAGGAGCGGTACGCCGCGACAGAGACGATCAAAACACTTTTGCTCGAGAGCTCCGAGTCTCTGGATAAGGCTTCCGTGGATTAGATGAATATTCATGCGCTATCCGTTTCGGTCCGCTTCTGGTGGGTAACTAGCTAACTGAGCGCTCACTCGGAATCGACTATGCCGCTTCTTTTGATTGGAGACATCATCTGGCGTCGATTCAACTGTCGTGTCAGGTCCTTTTGTATGCCGCGCTAGCTCCGACAAGAAAGAATGAAGTGTAGAAATATCCGCGACCTCGCCCTTCAGCACTACAGAACTTCCCCGCGCGCTCAGCTCCACCAGAGACACCTCTGGTGTTGACACGCTCTCTAAAGCGACGAATAGCCTATCCAGCGCGATCGCACGCTCGCGTGCCTGGCGCGCCCTCAACTTACTATTCGTTTCCCGCCGTTTTTGCTTCGCTTTCTCAACACTACTATCGCTCAACTGGCGCAGTTCCATGTGCTGGGCTTTTTTCGCCGCGGAGATAGCTGCCGTCGAAAATCGCAGATATGTCAGCGCGCAGATAAGCGGTAATACGCTTCGCGCGAAACGCGCGATCACATCCGAGAGGGCGAGAAGGCGAGACGTCCCAGCTGCTCGGCGAATAACGTCGATCGGTCGTAGATCTATCTCAATCACAGCGACTCCCCTGATGGCGGATACCTTGCGCCAATAAACCGAGGGTAGCGTCGAAGTATCCCAGAGAGAGCGACTCAACTTCTCCCTCTATCGTGCGCGCCAGTGAGCACTCATCTTCATCATCCTCGCCTGAGGTTCGTCGCGCAGTGGGCCGCTCGTCGATCAAGCTCCTGAGCTCACGCGGGGCACGCACCACGACCGTATAGTCTGCCTCAATGCGGGCCTCTACCTGTTGAACTCGCTTGTCACACGCGAATGCCCACCCGTCGCGGATATCATGTCGTATCAGATGCTCACGATACAGGAGTAATTCATCCGACCAGAGAGCTATATCACAGGCACTCTGACACGCGTGAACAAGGAGCAATTGCCCCTTGTTCACGCGCGGAGAGCGCGGAATCAGGTAATTATATCGCGCTACCATAAGCGGAGTGAGGCTGCTTAGAATCCATCCTTTCCGATCAACCGCGGACACGTACCGCATGATATCTTCCCTAGGACAGGAGACTATAAACGCCTCACCGCCAGAGCTAGCGAGCGACTTCCTTGGAAACATATCCACTACAGGATCCATCTGAGAGGACAGCTCACCCAAGACCGAGGATTGTCTTTCGGGATGGCTTTCCGTCGTCAGACGAAGTTTCCGAGTACGGCACAGATTGTCGGAAATACCAATCATGACATCGACTGAGCGGCCATACACCGCGTTTCCCACTTCCTCTTGAATAAGTTTACTAAGCTCCTTTTGACATACGAGCCTACCTGAATCAGCGCATATAAGACCGTGACGCAAAGGAACGCTCCTCAAGGCAAGATGCCTCTCACCATCTTCTAATTGGCGCAGGAGAGCGATCTCCAAACGAGATTCATGGAAACCAAGGGCAGCGTAAACCTTTGACATTTTGACCTCGCTCCATCTATCACTCAATTTCGCAATGTCGACGAGCAGATATATCGATCATTTGTCGTATTTGTTGCGAGATTTACGACAGGTCGGTCTTTGACACCACGTTCCTGAGCGACGACACGCTTGCTCGCCCATAGGCATCACGCTACCTTAAGGAGGCGAAGCGACCTCCTCTCCGCCGTGAAAGCGGATCGTGGGTCGCTTCACTCGAAGTCGCGACACACTATGACCGAGTCCCTATTTCCCACATCACAGGCTCCTCAGATCGACACATCGACGATGGGTCTATTCACGGCGGTTGTGCCACCACTCGAAGCGGAGTTCTTGTATCAGTATGAGCTTCGCGAACACCCGAACCTAAAAGTGGGTGATGTCGTACAGGTATCTCTCGGTCGTAGGACCACAAACGCTTTTGTGGTATCCGTAAACTCCTCGAGAGAAACCGTGTCGCTCGCGGAAATGTCACGCCGCTCAATCACCATCAAGCGCGTCGGCGGGGACGCGCTTACTGCCCACGCGTTCAATGAGGAGCAGCTTTCGTTCTTTTCATGGGTCTCAAAATATTACGCTGAGCCGCTTTCGAGAATTCTTGACCTCGCTGTACCCACGCCCGCCTACAGCCGCCAAGTCCCTCTCTTCATCTTGTCACCCGAATGCGACATTTCCCAACAGCGGCTGTCGGAGGGACAGCGCAAGACAATCGATTTTTTGCGGACGGCGCGAAGACCGTGCCTGGCTTCAGAGATAAAGGGAGGATGTGGCGCGTCAAGCGCGATAGTCGCCGCGCTCGTCAAAAAGGGAGTCCTTCAGAAGGTATCTGAATCCGAGAGCGCGCATGTTTCAGCTCCCCTGGAGTCCTTTCAACGCTCGTCGACCCTTAACGCGGAACAACTCACCGCGGTTCACGCCATTGAAGGCGCGGTGAATAATTCGATATTCTCGACGTTCTTGCTTCACGGCGTGACAGGAAGCGGAAAAACTGAGGTATATCTCGAGTTAATTATTCACGCCCTTAGGCAGGGTCGTTCGGCGCTCGTGATCGTGCCCGAAATAGCGCTGACGCCGCAACTGACCGATCGATTTATCGCCCGCTTGGGGCAACCTGTCGCCGTTCTACATAGTAGTCTCAAAGCGTCCGAGCGCTGGAGGCACTGGGAGAACTTGTCGACCAATAAAGTGCGAATCGCCATCGGCGCTCGGTCGGCCATATTCGCGCCTCTCAACGACCTCGGTGTCATAATCGTCGATGAGGAGCACGATTCCTCCTTTAAGCAGGGAGAAGGAATCCGCTATCACGCCCGCGACCTGGCGTTGGTTCGAGCGAAGCTATCACGTTGTCCGGTAGTGTTGGGCTCAGCGACTCCCTCACTCGAAACATATCAGCGCGGAACAAGTGGTAAGTATACGTATTTAAAGCTAGCTCAACAGTATTACACCGCCCCTCGACCAAAGTTTGAGATTGTGGATCTCAACGGTGTTAAACCTTGGGAGATGGCGTCGAAAAGCGTCTCTCCGCGCCTTCTCAAGTCGCTCACACAGACCCTCGAGCGCGGGGAACAAGCGTTTATCCTCTTTAATCGTCGTGGTTTCGCCAGCTATCTGCAGTGCTCCTCTTGTGAACATGTCATTGGGTGTCCACACTGCAGTGTCACGCTTACATATCATCAGAACGGCAACAGCCTACTCTGCCATCAATGCAACTTTTCCATGGTACCACCCATTGTTTGCCATGGGTGCGGAAAGACCGCCTCCACCATGAAAGATGAAGAGCCGCTCTTCGCGCTGCGTGGATCAGGTACCGAGCGCGTATTTGAGGAACTCGCGAGTTTATTACCTAAGGCCCGCATCGGAAAGCTCGATCGCGACACCGCCTCCACTATCGCTGACTACGTGGAGATACTGCAGAAAGTCCGTCAAAAGGAGCTCGATATCCTGGTCGGAACACAAATGATCGCCAAGGGGCACGACTTACCCGATGTTACCTTTGTGGGTATTGTCGATTGCGATGTGGGCTTACACATGCCCGACTTCAGGGCGGCGGAAAAGGGGTTTCAACTACTCACACAGGTAGCCGGCCGAGCGGGTCGCCGTGAAAAACAAGGACACGTTGTTCTTCAAACGCGCGTTCCGACACATCCAAGTGTTGTACACACCACGCAGAGCGATTTTATTGGCTTCGCGGATTCAGAGCTCGCCATTCGCCGAGACCTGGGATATCCCCCTTTCCAAAAGCTTCTACGGATCGTTATCTCAGCGGAAGACCGATCAGCGGCGTTGAGTCACGCCGTCAACATAGCGCGCGTAGCCGCGCAGTATGGCGAGAAACACCAGGTCACGATTCTCGGTCCCGCTCCCGCGCCGATTGAGAAAATTCGGGGTTTGTGGCGCTACCACATCCTCGCCAAATCCCCATCAGCTCCAATTCTTCAGAACGTAATGCGCCAAGTTAAGCGAGATTCCATTAGCAACAAGGCCGTGAGAATCGCTTATGACCTCGATCCGCAGGATATGCTCTGAGATTTCACTCGGCGCCCTCATTTTGAGGGGATTAGGCGAGCCTTCGCTAGCGACCTAGTTGCTCAGTTAACTGCTGATAGAGCTGCGCGTACTCAACGTCAAGGGCGTCGTATCGTCGCTTCAAGTTAAAGTATTGCTCATTACTGATTTGAATCTCATTTAAGAGCGTTTCAATCTGTTCTTCGGCGCGCAGCAACTCGCTCTTCATGACCGCGACCTGTTCCTGCATCTGCGCGGTCATCTCTATTTCCGCCATTAACGCGTCCATCTTATCGGTCGATTCCGCTATCTGCGTGCGGAGACCATCATTCCTTTCCTTAAGGTCCATCTCTTTGCGCTGAAGTATCTTTAGCTCTTCCTTAGTCTCCATGGTGCTCGCTTCAAGCTCTCGCGTTATTTCCTCCAGCTCTCGAAGCCTTCCTTCCACCGACTCAAGCTCAGCCTGCGTGATTGTCACACGGCCTCTCTCAGCTTTAAGCGACTCACGAGCGCCGAGGAACTTCTTAGCGCAGGAGGAGAACTCATCCTCTCCCGCTAGCTCGACTCGAATTGAGTCCACCTTAGTCCACAGATCAAGCTTCTGGCGAACCTCGTCAGTTAAGAGTTCGTAATCAGCTAACTTATTATCATTAACGTGACGCGCACGATTAAAAACGAACGCGCCAACAGCGCAACCTTGAATAAATCCAGCGATAATTATCAAAATCGACATAACTTATACATCATCAGGTAACGCGGCCATCACGGATTCCTGGGTGACCGCGCTATCTTGTGCCTGTGGAGCTACGGCGCTCTTTTCCTCAGCATCTCCTGGTTGACGAACTTCAGCTTGGGCGGAGCTCGTTCTCGGCGCGACCACGTCACCCTGCTTATCTAACATACTAAAGATCGGATCGTTTATCTCAACAGAAGTTGTTGAGATCTTTTCCTCCAACGTGGAGATCGCGTCTATTAATTGCTTGTGCGGCACGTATTTCCCCACGGACGACGCGCTCGATTTCGCCTGCTTTTTTGTTCTCGACATCAAGGCGACCGCGGCGAGAGACCCGAGCCCAATCACGATTCCGATCGGGACTATCGGAATCACCGGGGACGCCGCCTTCTTCTCCTCTTTAGGCTCCACAACTATGTGCTCTGGCGTTGGCTCCTCTTTGGATTGACGCGCGAACATGACTCGTATGGACCTACTAGCAGCCTCGATCCCCTCCCCTTTTTTGGTTAATCCACGCAAGAACGCGGTCGCCGTGTATTCCCCATCCTCATTCACATGATGGAGCGTAGTCGAATACACTAACGCGCTGTCGCCGTCCCGTTTCATAGGAATCTTTATTTTGCGACGGTCGGAAGATAGTAATTCAACGACAATCTCGGCCTCTTTGTACGCGAGCGTCTCCTTGCTGACACGTACGCGCAGCGTTGAATCCTCGTTCACACGCGCTCCCACTGCCTGAACCTCATGTCCACTCTCGGCGGGTTCTTTGGGGGTATCGTCGTAATCATGATTATCATGGCTCGCGCCAACCTCAAGCGAGACAAGTCGCGGTCTCACCGAGAATGGTATTTGCTGACTTTTCACGAATGTCGGCGACTTGGCGACTATGGTGAGCTTGTATTCACCTATCTGATCAAGGCGCACCGGTATCGAAAAGATGCCATCCAACGCCACCTTGTCTCCGCCTTTGCCATCGTCTCGGAGCGCCTCCTGAAACATCGGCGTGGCGACCTGATCCGTGCGCGCGATCTGCACCCCAAACTTTAATACCTCACTCATTTCGGGCAACGATACAGGCTTACTCTGTTCGTATAGACGCGCCTGAACAAGTGGCGTGTCACCTGAACGCACCACTAATGGCCAGTCAGTCAAGACTTTTAGATCTGTTAAGACTGTGGCGAAGCCATCGGAATGCTCGGTACCGGTCACTCTCCAGTCACCTGGATCAGGCTCTTTGAGGGTAATAACATCGAAGTTCTGGCCGGAAAACCATGTGACCCAATCTGGATGCTTAGCGAGAGAGAGCAGCTCACCCTTGGGAGGAATTAACGAGAGCATATTTCCAGGCTCGCGATTTATGTAGAAGGTGGCCTCCTCCACATCATCGTCAATTTTAAATCCTCGGCCAGTTTGAGCGACCACCTGCGGTCGCTTGACCGCCAGGAACAACTCGGCGAATGAGCGGTGCAGATCCTCGGGCGTCGCCGTATACCATGTTAGTCCATCAGTAGCCGCCGCGATCTCGGAAAGAAGCGGTCGATCGGCGAACTCGCTAAACGCGAGGGTAAAAACCTTCGTCTCCTTCGCCTTCAAGTCAGGCAATAGATCATGCACAAGCTCCAATGTCCGAGCGAAGGCGGGACTGATTTTGGGGTCCGGCTCCATCTTGCCGTCAGAGAGCAGCACGATAAGCTTTTGCGCTTCCGCGTGATGACTCGCGTCGAGCACCGCCTTGGCGAGTTTAATTCCCTCTGACAGGTCAGAGTACTGCCCCTCGGGCGCGATGGTTTGGATTTGTTCCATAAACTGCGGCGCCATACTCTTTGAGTACTGGCCCAAGTCTCTAACAATTTTCGCTGAATCAGCGAATCGAACTACCGAGATACGATCACTATCACTAAGAAACGAAAGTAGAAGCTTCGCGCCCTCGAAGCGCAGATTCCGCGGGTCGGTCTTGAGCATGCTTCCTGACGCGTCAAAGACGAGAACCACGTCCACCGCTGAACGCTGATTCGGCAATTCTCGCTGGTCCGCGACTCCTCTTTCCAGCGGCAATGTGACAGCAAGGAGCGCGATGCTGCTTGCCCGCGCGAAGGCGCGCGACCACCGATTTAAGTAAATGTTTATAAAAACGAGAGACATTCAGACCCTAGTATAACCTGAGGGGAAATATGAGCACTATAGTAGGGTTACAGGCTATCTGCCAACCGCTTAACTTCATTGTGGATTGTTCCCTGACTCTCACCTGTTGATAAGGGCCGCGGAGTACTTCAGACTGGGATCATGGGCGTCCCCTCTTATATGTATACGGATACGAACGCTACCGGCGCACGCCAATCGGTCAGTGCGGGGTTTAAGACGCTTCGTTTCTTTCTCAGAGCCTGCATCGCGATCACTATCGCTACTACGCCCCTGGGAGACCGAGGTTTAGCCCATGCTGACAAAGAGCCGCCTTTTGAGCTTCCAGCCAGGTCCGAGATACTTAAAATAAGAAGCGCTATCCTTGAAACATCGCAAGGCAAACTGTACTTCGAGCTCCTTCCCGAGGAGGCCCCGTGGCACGTCGCCAACTTCAAGTACCTAGCGGATAAAGGATTCTATAACGGCCTGCGCTTCCATCTCTATATGCCTGGATACCTTATCCAGGGAGGCGATCCAAAGGGGAATGGAAGCGGCGGACCTGGATATGTCCTGCCAGCCGAGTTCAGTGAGCGCAACCATCGCTTCGGCACTCTTGGGATGGCGAGGATACCGGATGGATACACCAAGAAAAAACGGGCGCTCAATCCTCAGCGAAACTCAAATGGCTCTCAGTTCCACATCATGCTAGCCGACGCGCCCCATATGGACGGACGATATACCGTCTTTGGGAAGCTAACTGGTGGACAGGATGTGCTCGCCAGACTTCGTAAGGGAGACTCCATCACGAAGTTAACGGTCTACATTCGGGAGGGTGGAAGATAACGGACGCTCTCTCTTCTGGTCTTCCCTACTCAACCAACGCGCTGCCACAAACACTCGCTCAACGCCGTTTAGAGCTCTGGAGATTCCAGATAGGAGCTTGTACTCTCCGCTTCCTCATCATTCTCTTCCGCGCTGGTATCGTATGACCGCTCCTCGGGCTCTGTACCCTTCACGAAGTACTCCAAAAACGCCCCTGGAGCCCCTTCCACGCTTCTCGCTCCGGACTCTTTCGCTATCCAGAACGGGTCCACTCCGTCGGGAATCGGGAAATCAAGCTGCTCGACCACTGATGGCTTAACGTACGAGATACCAAGCCTATCAGCTTCCTCACGAGCATTTTGCTCCAGCGTTCGCTCCTCTCGCTCGCGCTCATACGATAAGAAATCGCGCATGAAATATAGCCAAATGGGCGCTGAAACCACGCCGCCGGTCTCCTTCGGACCAATTGGTTTCTTCTGATCAAATCCAACCCACACACCACAAACCCAGGACGGCGTATAACCGATAAACCAGGTGTCCATCTGGTCGTTGGAAGTCCCCGTTTTCCCGGCGACCGGGCGACCCAGCTCTTTAATCTTGTAGCCAGTACCATGATCGACGACACCTTTCATCATGTTCGCCATGACGAAGGCGCTGTTCTCGTTGATCGCTTGCTTAGCGCGCAGTGGCTTCTCAAGATCGTAGTCAAACAGGACGTTTCCAAAACGATCCGTTATCTTGGTAACGAATACCGAATCGAACATCAGACCTCGAGCCGCGAACACTCCATACGCGCGAGTCATCTCAAGCGGACTCACCTCACCGCTCCCCAACGACAGAGACAGGTTTCGTCCCAGCGGACTCGTTATTCCCATCAGACGCGCGTATTGAATCGGAGCGTCGATGCCAATCCTCGACACGATATCAGCGGAAACGAGATTTCTTGATTTTTCTAGAGCCGTTCTGAGCGTAACAGGTCCCATAAACTTCTCATCGAAGTTAGCGGGCGTCCAGAATGTATCCCCCACGCGAAACGTGCGCGGAGCGTCATGCAAAATAGTCGTTGGGGTATAGTGAAATTTATCCACTGCCGCCAGATATACGACTGGCTTAAACGACGAGCCGGGCTGCCGTAATGACTGAGTAACTCGATTGAATTGACTCTGCGCATAATCATACCCGCCTATCATTGTTCTAACTTCACCAGAGGCGGGATCGAGAAGAACGAGCGCGCCCTCTATCTCTGGAGTCTGATCGAGCACGACTCGGGTGACGGTTTTGGGCGCTGCCTGCCCCTGTGAGACAGTGACGGCTCGCTGCGACACCTCGATCACATCTCCCACTTGAATAACCTCCGCTGGATTGCCAAACCGAGTCGTCTCATCCTTCATCAACAACTTCTTGGCCCACCCGGACTCCTGCAGGTCGATGTTGTATTCCTGATTCCCAACCAAAACTTTCGCGTAGCCCTTCGCGAGTCCTCTCACAAGAGCCGGATACGGCTCGTTGAGAGTTAGCGTGCCTGAGCCGTATTTCGCCCGATACTGCTGCTCTGACATCTGCGCTTGTGGCCCACGCCAACCTCGTCGCTTATCCACTTCTCGCAATCCGGTTCGAAGAGCACGCGACGCGAGTTGATCCGCCTTGGTGTCCACAGCGGTCACTATCTCTAAACCATCCGAATCAAGGTCGATATTCTTCCATTGCTCCGCGAAGACCCGTCGAATTTCCCCCACGTAATAAGGAGAATAAAAAATGTTCTGCTCCGAGGCTGGGTATACTTTCACATCCTCCTTCAGAGCCTGCTCTCGTTGAGTCTGGGTGATGAAACCCGCGTCCACCATTCGCGAGAGCACATGTCGTTGGCGCTGCTTGGACAATTCGAGGTCTTTGAGTGGCGAATATTTACTCGGCGCCTTCGGAAGTCCCGCCAAAATAGCGGCCTCCGCGAGAGTCACGTCCGCTAGCTCTTTATGGAAATAGAGTTTAGCCGCGGCTTTGATGCCATACGCGGAATTCCCGAAGAATATCTGATTGAGATAAATTTCAAATATTTCGTCCTTCGAGAAACGCCGCTCCAAGCGAAAGGAGAGTATCGCCTCACGTCCCTTTCGATCCCACGTTTTCTTCGAGGTGAGAAGCAAGTTCTTCACGACCTGCTGCGTGATAGTGGATGCGCCCTGCTTCGCGTCACGACTTTCGATATTTTTGTATACGGCGCGCAGGATACTCACGAGATCTATCCCGTGATGGCTATAGAAGGAAGCGTCTTCCGCCGCTAGAAACGCCCTTCGAACGATGTCGGGCACATCCTTCAGCTTCACTGGATAGCGACGCTCTGAGTAAAACTCAGCGATCAACGTTCCGTCCCGCGCCAAAACCCTCGTCACCGCCGGTGGTTTGTAGTCCTCAATTCGCGTCAGTCTGGGTAGATCTCGTATGAGATAGAAATATCCCCACGCCGCGAACAGCGATCCCACCAGGGCTACCGCCAACGTGCTTGTCAAAATGAAGAAAAAGACCTTACGAATCATCGCCGCATTGTAATAGCCAGTAGCGCTCCGGGAAATCGAGAAAAGCCAATTATTCTAAAACCTAACGCCTCCCCAAGACATGCTCGAGGCATAGGTTTGACTAAAGATTGCTCCCGGTTCTTCAAAATTGTGTGTACGATGCTCCCCGTTCTCGCGAACAGAACGCCTCATCAATCACAACATACTAGAATCACTGTGATTATCATCATTGCCGCTCATGGCAGGCTTTGCTGTTCAATCGTGGCGTTCACGAGAACTCCTACCAATCACCCCAAGAAGTCACGATACATCCGATGCCGCGGCGGAAGCAAAACGCGCTTCTCTGAAGATATAACTATGAACGACAGGCTGGCGGTCGAAACAAGGAGAGATAAGTCCATGGCATTTTTCCAACGACGAAATCCGCCTTCATCTCAAACAAGCTCGCCCTTGGAGGGGGAGTCGCCTCAAGCTTTTTCTCGACACGACTTCATCACGACCGCCACTGTTGGCTTGGGCGCTTGGGTTGTAGCTTACGCGTTTCGAAACCAAGACGGCAGCCTCAAGCAAGATAGTAGTGCCCCTCAAAAAAGACTCTCTGGCAGTGACCCAACGAGTGTCGAGTCTGAAAATCGACTGCATATGCCTTCTCCGTCTGAGGTGGAAGCTCGCCAATCCTTATCACAGCCAATGGGGGCTCCGACGATGCCGTCTCAGGCGGCTATCGACTTAATCAAATCTTTCGAGGGCTATCGATCTCGAGCTTACCTTTGCCCTGCTGGTCAGCCCACAATTGGATATGGACATACGAAAGGGGTCCAACTAGGCGATACGCTGGGAGGAGAGTCAGATGCAATACGGCTTCTCCAAAGCGATCTTCAAAGTCACGCTGAGAGGGTCTCGCGTGTCTTTCGTGACATCCCGCTTACGCAATCCCAGTTTGACGCCCTCACCTCGGCGGAATTCAACGCTTCGTGCCTCAAAAATGGTACCACTGGATTCGCCCAATACGCTCGTTCAGTCTTACCAGAGCTAAACACCACGAGAGACCCCGACAGGCGTCTCGAGTTGCAGAAAGAACTGGTTTCATATCTGTGCCGATATAACCGAGCCAACGGCGAGCTTCGTGACGGTCTTCTCCGTAGGCGTCTCTCTGAGGGACTCCTCTTGGCGGGAACCCGAGATCCAATCGTCTCAAACGCGGAATACAAAAAGCTGAAACAAGACGCGTGCGATTGCCTAAAAAACGTCGACCATCACCCCCATCGACTTATTCGGGAAATGGTCTCACGCTCGTTCGTGAGCAGGGGGCTGTCGAGACGATAGAAATCGAGGCACTCAAAAGTTCCAGTACGCTCTCATCACCGCGCCGCTACTTCGGTGTTGGTGTCGCTCTCTCTATTAACGCCTCTTCCCTAGGAACGATCCGCTTCGCCTCGATATCTCGCACTAAGTAAATCGTATCGGACGCGCTAGTCTTCACGAATCGCATTACTTCTTGGTTGGCGCCCTTGGTCTCTCCGCCGAGGGTCACGGTAATACGCTCGTTACTCTCAGGATCTTTGATGATATCGAGCACAAGCATTGGCTTGTTAAACATATCCGCGGGGGCGCTCGTCGCGAAACCGCTCGCGGAAAACGATGCCACATCCTTTAAGAACTGTTGCGTAAAAACCGGATCGCTCTGCTTTCCATTAATCGTCCACGATACGCCTGAAACCGCTATCTCGACCTTCTGTCCATCATCGAGTGTGGCGGAAAGCTTCTTAATATCCGATTCGTTGTAAGGAACGATCTTCCTCTCACGGAGATCGTTTGGTCCTTTGGCAAGCTGCGCAGTCGGATCAGACGCCAACTTATAAACAGTGTCGGTGGTCGAAGAAGCCACATAGAACGCCGACTCGGCTCCAACGGATCTCTTTCCGCTCACTTTGTAAGTAATATCTCTCGGCTCGATTCCTTCTCTGAAAGACATGCTCATAGTCACCTCGGGCGAGTCCAAGCCAAACTCACTCTGGCGAGCTGATCCTTGGTCGATAAACTGCGCTACTTTTAGCCCTTTCAGCGCGCTGAGGAGGGTTTCCACGGATTCAGTCGAGGCTGGCAATGGCGTAGGCTCCACGATCCTCCAAGAGCCAACGAGCTCCTGATCAAGTTTAACTCTCCCTGCTTTGGTCGTGATAACAAGAGAGCGAAGATCGCTATCCACGAACGAACACGGCGTCTGAGAGCGAATATCAAACGAGCTCTTATTTACGGTAGCGAACTGCCCCTCGTCAGCGAGAAAGATCCCCTTTTTTCCCGAAATCTTCACATAGCGCTTCGAGAGATACTCATTCTTCTTACCAAACGCGACTTCCGTGCGCCCATCCCCCTTCTCATGTAGGGTTAGTGTCAACGCGGGCTTATCAAGCCCAAACACAGAGACATCATATCCCGTCTCCCGTTCGTCTAGTGGTCCTTCGACCTCAAGGGCACCCAACCCACTCACCAAGCCGCCAATTTGCGCTTGATCAAGAACCGCGCCCGATACGCCGCGAAGACTCCACCTCGCCTCATTGGGTTTCGTTTGCGCACTGGACGTTACGCCCCGCTCAAGCGCGTAGGGTTTAGAGTCATCATCTGAGTTCGCGACCTCAATCGACTGTATTGAATCGCTCGAAAGTCGCGAGAAAGCCATTCGCTCAGTTCGCTGACGCTCTCTTCCCGGAAACGACACCTGTTTTAGGTATACCGCCGCCGCCGCTAGAATCGCCGCGAGTATCAACGTCTTCCTCAAATTCATCTCGATCCTCCTCGTACACCCCGTTTTTGAAAGATCAGGGCGACCTTCAACGAACTAGGCGAGAGATTCCCGCCGTCGCCACCAGATGAACAAACCGAACAAAAGAATTAACTCAGGTCCGAGAAAGCTCATCGCCAACATGATATTGTATGTCGCTTGTGGAATCGGAGCCACTGACGCGCGCAGACTCTTTGGACCAATCGCGACACCACCCTCTTCGCCCGTGACCCAGTTTACAGAGTTCAGCGCCACATCTCGATTGCCCATCGCCGTGAGATTCCCGTTTTCTATCCAGGTGGAATCTCCGAAGACAATCACTCGCGTCACGTTTTTAAACTTCTCATCCGCTTTCGCCGCGGCTGATTGATCGATCTCTTTCTCGTAGGCCACCGCGATCGATACAGGTCCCTTAATGTCCTCAGGATCGCGCGTCGCCGTCGCGCCTTCCGGATTGAAGAGCCCCCGCAGGTTTTTCTCGGCCCATGAGTTTGGACCCGCTTTTAGCAACTCTGTGTATTTGCCCTCTTTAGACGCCTTGGGAGCTACTACGCTGGATGAGAAAGAAAACACAACTGGCTGCGCCTTGGACATCCCCGCGGTTATCGGATGCGCGCCAAAGTTTTGCGCGAGAAACTGAACTCCCACCTCCGGCGCGGAGAAGAGCTTGAGCTGCTCATCGAGAACTATGTCGTTTCCAACCTCAATTCCGAATTCCTTCGCGATCGCTCGCACATCATCCGAGCCTTGATCCTCGATGTTGCCGAGGAGAATAAGTCTTCCCCCTTTCCTCGCGTACTCGACAAGCGCGTCTCGCTCACTCTGCGCGAGCGGCTTTTTTGGCGCCACTAAGAGGACCGCGGCGGCATCTTGAGGAACCAAACCCGTCTGAGGGAGCAACAACCCTTCGATGGAGATATGCTCATCTCCGAGAGCGTCAACGAAATCCTTCAAACCTCCCGCGCCACCAGACTGCAATGACGGCTCGCCGTGACCTTGAATATAGTAGAGGCGACGAGATGCACCGCGAGTAAGCTTGATCAACGCGTTGGTGATCGATTGCTCATCGATCTCGTTCAAGCGGTTGATGACCTTGGACGCGCCCTCCCCATACTCTATGTACAAAAGATTGCCGCTCTTCATGCCTAATCTATCGACTTCAACCGGTCGGGCGCGTGGGTCGATGATCTCGAAACTGACCATCTTATCGTTCTTGAGCTTATAGAGGCTCAAAAGTTCCCTCGTCTGATTCTTGTCGGCGACTTGTGGCATATCGAGAGCGTAGATCCTGACTGGTTTTTGCAGCCCAGCGACTATCTTCCCCGACTTATCAGACAAACTGTAGACTCCCTGCTCCGTGAGATCCCACCGCTTCTCGTTCAATATGAAGAAGATGTTGGCGACCACGAGAAGACCCAGGAACACAACCGTATACAGCGCGGCGTTGAACCCGAAACGGGCGGTTCTACCAGTCACCACCTGGCGCGCCTGCGTCAGTGACTTAACGCCTGACGTGACCACCCACGCTCCTATACACAGCACTCCAACCAACAAGTGCAAAAATAGCAGGGGCTGCTCGATGAACGAGCCGACGATAACACCGCCGACAATACCGAAAAGTATCAGAATCGAGCCGATATATCCGCAAAAACGGAGCGCAGTTTCCATACAATCCTCACCTTGTTACTTGCGAAAATTTATACCCTATCCAGTAACTATCTCCAGCGATGCATCTCAAGAGCTCTCTGAGACAAGAATAGCCCAAGACCGATCAGACTGAGGAAGTACACGATAGCCTGGAGCGATATCACCCCCCTGATGAACTGAATCACCTGCTCAAGTGGCGAGAGGTGCCGAAAGACATCCGCCGCGACTCCTCCCAGAGATTCCGCTGGAGCCTGAATGACATAGAGGAGAAGCAAGACCACCATACTGGTGACGCCCGCCACGATTTGGTTCTCAGTAAAAGACGACATCGCCATGCCGATGCTGGCGAACGCGAAAGCGCATAGCAGCACTCCACAGAATCCTGAGATAATTGGCGCGATCTCCGGTTGGCCGTATATCACCAAGAGCAGTGGGAAAATAAAGCTGATTCCGAGCATCACCAGCAAAACTATCGCGAGGCTCAAAAACTTTCCAAGCACGATCGAGGTAATTGACACCGGCGACGTGATGAGAAGCTCGAATGTTCCCCTTCGTTTCTCCTCCGCTATAATTCGCATCGTGAGCAATGGCACGACGAAGACTAAGATCACGATCATCGTTTGATACAACCCCTCCACCACGGTCTGGTTGAGGTTAGGCAGCTGCGATGCTCCTCGAAACGCCATGGCTTGCGAAGCTTGATAAAGCCGCGCGAAATACGCCAAGTAGTTAAAGAAAAAAAATCCAATCAGGAGCGTGAATCCCGTAATCACGAAGTACGCGATCGGAGATACAAAAAACGCCAGAAGCTCACGCTTACAAATTGCTATCACATTTCGCATAAGCAAGGTCTCCAGAGAAAGACTACGAAGCGATACTTACTCGCTCATCACCGCTAAAAGGCTCATCTTTACTGACACTTTCGAGGAAAATCTGTTCGAGATCTTTCTCCTTCGTGAGTTGATTGAGCATACTCTCAATAACTACCCGCCCTCGGTTGATAATAACCACTTTGTTGCACACGCTTGAGACCTCAGGAAGGATGTGTGTGCTGAGGAGAACTGTGTGGCTCTGTCCCAAGGAGCGAATCAAACTACGGATCTCTATAATCTGCCGTGGATCGAGACCACTCGTTGGCTCATCCAAGATGATCACCTCAGGATCGTGAATAATAGCCTGCGCTAGCCCCACACGTTGTCGATAACCGCGAGATAAATGCTGACAAAGTTTATTTCGCACCTCAACGATAAAACAACGCTCCAAAACCTCTTCGATTCGACTGGCGGTCACAGCTCGCGGGACGCCTTTGATCTCGGCTATAAATCGAAGATACTCAAGAACAGTCATTTCCCCGTACAGCGGCGGATTCTCGGGAAGATACCCTATTTTCTGCCGAACTTTGTCGGCCTGGGACACGATGTCAAAGCCCGCCACCTTCGCCGTTCCGGATGTCGGCGGCAGATAGGTTGAAAGCATTCGAATAGTCGACGTTTTTCCCGCGCCGTTTGGCCCTAGGAATCCGACGATCTGCCCCTTACTCGCGCTAAAGCTAACATCAGAGACCGCGATAAAATCGCCGTATGACTTACTGAGATTATGGACTTCAATCATATTATACCTCCGATACCTAGCCGGGACTCCCCACAGATTCTCGCGTACATGCTCGTGAAAAGACCCAGCGTAGACGGTCTCTCACGCCTTTCTATTCACTCACATGTCTTACGGGCAGTGAGTCAGGCGTGGAACGGAAAGACCCCGCTCAATATGTGCATTTCAGACTCATCTTTCAAGGGGCTATATCATCTTACGGCTCATCGCGCGCTGGGTCGCTTACTTTAGGGTCGCCCCGATTAACAGTGACTCCACTACCCCCGATAGCTCGCGCTCAGGAAATTGCCGTATTGAAGGCAGGGAACTCATTAACGCCGCCCGGACACGTTCGGCGTCTCGATAGGTGCCTGACCGAATCCCTTCAGTCACCGACGCGACAGCCGTGGCCCACGCTAGGCCCGACAACTTCGACGCGAAGTCAGCCGCGGACGCGAGATATATGCGTCGCTGAACCTTAGCCACGGGGAAAATCCGACCTAACTCGCGATTATAGAGCGATATACCCTCGGCACGCCCATGGTCAGACCATGTGGCCATCACGCAATCAGCGATAATTCCACCAATGAGAAGCCCCGTACCTCGCACGAATCGATCCATCTCTCGCGCGAACGAGATAGTGATATTCTCCTGAAGGACCCCTCCGGGCGCGAACACCTCGTCAATCACCCGATCAATCTCATCGAGATCGGACAGCTCTCCCGTGAGAGTGGCGCCTAATTCCTGCCAACGCTGCTTTGCCCATGACGCCTCTTCCTTATACTTCGCGATCAAGGATGACGGCGCCGCGACCCACCACTCAGTGGTCAATGATTCCTCGACAGCGGGCGGCACGACATTCAACTCGACAATTAATGACTCCAGGGAGGAAAAATTATCGCCACTGGCCCCCAGGAGAATCCGCTCAGACACGAAACGTTCGATCGGTATCGGGGTGTTTTGTCTCGTGGATAGAAGCACTAGGGTGTCTTCGTTCCCTGAGGACCACGTCGCCGCGCCTCGCTTGACCAGTATATCGCCTATATGAAGAGCGAAGGCTCTGGCTATCTCTCGATGGTCCACCCCTGAGAGACAGGAGAACTCTCCTGATGACGGAAAGTCCCCATCAGGGGCGAATCGATTAATCATCTCGTCAAGCCACGCGCAGTCAGATAACTCGCCCCGCAGTGGTATGTTCCAAGCCGCGAACGCGTCTCGCGCGGCTTGGAAGGCGTGCGAGACATCTTGGGATCGCAACTCAACGCGCTCGGCTTGGGTGTCACGAGCGGCCGTTGCTCCGCCAAGCGCCTCTCCCAATTGCTCGCGAATCCTACTCGCGTACCCTGGATCTATCTGCTCAAGTCGCTCCAACTCCTCTTGAGCCACGCCGCGCTTCTCTTGCGCGCACAGAAGCCTGATAAGCGCGTCCCTGGCCGATATCCTATCGCGTTGAAAAAGCGATTGTCGGAACGCCATCTCAGCCTGCGCCAACGCGCCAAGTCTCGCGCACACTGTGCCTACATGATACAGGGCCTCAGCGATAGCGTAATTACCCTGCCTAGCCACGCGTTCGAAATCATTATGGGCATCTTGCAACCCCTGCGTGTCGCCAGCCTCATAGGAAACACCGCGGTGCGCGATGCCTCGCACTAAATAACTCTCGATATAATTCGGATCCCTCTGAATAGCGCTTGACGCGATATCGATAGCTCTCGCGAAGTCTTTCTCTATCAGATACGAGCGCGCCATCTCGCAAAGAGCGATCGCTCCCAATTCAGGATCAAATGAGAGCGTGTGCAGGATAGTGCGAGCCTCATTGAATTGGCGCAACAGCACTCTGTAACGAGCGGCGAGGATCTGCGCCCGAGGCTCCGAGCTTCCTCGCGCGGGATACTCATCATAGGCGGCAAGAGCCTCCTCGGGCATGCCGAAGAAGCTGCGTGAGAAGAGCTCAAAAAACCAAGCTCGCTCCGCCGCTCCCTCGGATGACACACGAGCCTGTCTTCCAAGCGCGAAACTCTCGAAGAGGGCGCCTTTTCTTAGCGCCTTTTCCGCGTAAACAAGCGGGCTCCTCAATGCCTTCGGCTCACTGGCCATGATACCAATGAGCTCAGGCAATTCAGGCCTGGTTATAACTCGAGGCTCTTCTCCCTTATGAGGTACATCGACGGCGATATCTCGCTGGGGGCGCGAACAATCGGCGCCTACCGAGGTGGCATCAAGCACCAGCGCATGCGGCTCAGAGATATGAAAGTAGATACGCTCTAACGCCACCTGAGTGGGTATCGCGACGACTTGTATTCCCTCAGGAATCTTTGGCTCTGAGGTCCACGCGTAAATGCGGCGATGAGTCGCCTCACCTACCCAAAACAGATCATCTATCGCCCGCAGTCGGAGCGTATCGAACTCCGCCCATGCGCTCGCGACACTGTAACGGCCCGTCTCACGAACCACAAAATATAGAATCGCTGGCAGATCTTTCATTGTCTTGGAGAACGAGTCGCGCCTCACACGCGCTTAAGAAGCACACCGTGACTGTATACCGAATGTCTCTCCGACAGAAAGCTCTCTTCGTGCTCAAAGCAGTCAGAACCGGGGAGCGAACGCGCGCTTCCTTTGGCTTTACGCGAGTTAACGCTGTTACGCAACTGAATCACGCGGCTCGCGGACACGTCGTGGCTTGGGCACCAAGGCCAAAGCGCCACCCACCCCATAAGCGTGGCGCGACATCATAGCGACCACTTATACTTCGTGCCTTTCAGACCTTTTGACGAATTATCTGTTTGTATACTCATAGACCACGCATGAGTAAGCCAACAAAGAGGCTCCAAGAATATCTACGACGGTAGGCGAAAATTCCCGGTCTGTCTCAGCTCACACATTACTCACGAGGTAGCCTCGCTCGCTAGCCTCAAGTAAGCCTAGTTACTGGCGGATGAGGCCTTCAACACCTTCGATGAAGACCATAATCGCGTTTCCGATCGCGTTGCCCCACTGGCGCCCTAGCGCCGGTGAAAAATGATTCGCGCCGAGGGATGATAGGCTGAACTCCATCTTCGCGCTTTTAGAGAGCCTTAAGGATCCGTTCAATTTCAAGTGGATCGACGGGTTTCGTAAGGTGTCGATCGAAGCCCGCTTCACGAGCTAACGAGATATTTTGCTCATCTCCCCATCCAGTGACCGCGATGAGTCTAGGTTTTAGGGGCTCGTCACGCGCCCGCAAGTTCCGAGCTACTTCGTATCCAGTCATCCCTGGCAGTCCAATATCAAGAAATATGATCTCTGGTTTGAAATCTTTCGCGACCTCTAACGCTTCAGGACCGCTATAGGCGGTGAGCGCGTCCTGACCAAGTAAAGAGAGTAGATCTTTTAAGCTCTGCGCGATATCAACCTGGTCATCAACTACCAGCACCCGATGCGATTTGCCATGGAAAGTATGGTCGACCTCGCGTTGAAGGGTGACCTCCCCTGAATCCGTGCGCGCTTTCTCGTTGTATGGGAGGTTTACGGTGAAGGTGCTTCCCTTGCCGGGACCGGGGCTTGCTGCCTCGACGGTACCATTGTGCATCTCTGTTAATCGCCGCGCCAAGGTCAATCCGATGCCCAGCCCTCCGTGCGATCCAGCCAACGAAGGATCGACCTGAGAGAACATATCAAAAACCTTACTGAGCATCTGTGAAGAAAGCCCTATACCGGTGTCCTTTACCTCGATCTGGACGGTGTCGTTTATGTGGCGAGCTGTTAGCGTGATGGTTCCGCCATTAGGTGTATATTTAGCGGCATTATTGAGGAGGTTGCTTATCACCTGCGCGAGCCGAACGGGATCCACATCAAGCGTTATAAGTTCATCAGGTGCCGATTGTATGAGCGTATGTTTTCCACTCTCAATTAAGGGTTTGCTCGACTCGACGGCGTTCGATAGTAATAGCGTAAGAGGTATCTTCCGCTTTCGAAGCTCAAGCTTTCCACGAGTAATACGGGAGATATCCAGGAGATCATCTATCAGACGGACCAAGTGACATACCTGGCGATCCATCATATCCAAGGTCGATACGGTCGGCTTAGTCGTGGGTGTTAGGCGCAGAATCTGCAGACCTGTGCGAATCGGGGCGAGTGGGTTTCGTAGTTCGTGCGCGAGTGTCGCCAAAAATTCATTTTTCAGCTGCGCTTCGTGGCTCAATAAATCGACCAGGGTCTCTCGTTCATGGAGGAGGTCTCGAACCATATATTGATTGCGGCGCGCCTGCAGGGCGATTCGAGTGATGCTTGCGAGGGTTTTAATTCGAATCGGTCTCTCTAAGAGAGTTGAGCCTAAGGGGAGCGCTTCAGAGATCTCCTCCACGTTAGTTGATTCAGTGGATATAATAATAGTTGGTATGGCCGACCATCTGGGTTGGGAGTGTAGAATCGAGAGTAATCTTGAATCGGTATCCCAGATGTAAGGGGCTTCTGACAAAATAATAGCCGCTGCGCCTCGTTCAATCTGGTCGCATAACTCTGAGTAATCCGCGCAGGGAGTCCCCTCTATTCCGAGGCTAGCTAAGAGATTCACAATTCGCTCGGCGTCTTGGGGCGACTCCACGCAGATGAGGACTCGCTCCTCTAAGCTAGGTCTAGACATCCTTGCTAATTCCCTCCCGCGTCCGGGACCTTATCCTCATAGAGGGAAGATTCGGCCACGGTTGTATCTCCGTAGAGGAGTCCCACCGTTGACTTTTTGTAGCTCATTGGCTCGCCGATGACGATTCCTGTATCGGCAATAGAAAGCTGCCTCATTGTGTGTTCATGGCCCCCCGTTCGGTTCTTGAAAACTCGGATTCCTCGGAGCAATTCTCCATTCGGCTGAAAATACTCGAATGAGAGTACGGCGTCGGCGAGATAGCTAATGTTAAAGTCCGCGACCTCGCCACGTAGTATTCCATGCTCGGCTACTACCATGATGGTGACGACATTTCTTTGATCGAGATACGAGACGAGTTCATGCAAATGAGTGGAGAGAAACCGCTCCTCCGGCATGGCGTTGATATAGCCGTTCAGGCTGTCAATGACTACGATCGAGGCGCCCACATCTACCGCATCGCGCACCTCTTGAGCGAACGCCCCTGGCGTGAGCTCAGCGGGATCAACCTGCCGAGCAATTAAGCGACCATCTTCAAGAAAGGGTCGTAGTGCCCCACTTTGGCCCCCGAAACTAAGCCTTTCCGAACGCCCAAGGAAGGTCGATAGTACCTCATCGAAGGTATACACCGCCGCTTTGTCACCCTGCTTGAGAGCCTGGGCGACATATTGCATCGCCACGCTGGACTTCCCGATTCCTGAGGGGCCGATGAATACCGACGATGTGCCAGAGAGGAGCCCCCCCTTCAGCATCCGGTCGAGATTCGGGATTCCACTTGAGCGCACCCCCCGCTCCAAGACTAAAAGATGCTCTGGTGAAACGAGTCGGGGGTAAACATGCAATCCACCAGTGCGTATCTCATAGTCGTGAAAGCCTTCCTGAAAGTCCGCGGATCGCACCTTCCCGACATACAGGCGACGACATGCCCGACCGTACAGAGGAAGTCTTGTCTCCAGCACTATGTTCGCGCCTACGATTGACTGAGGAGCGTGCCCCTCCTTTTCTGCGCTCATATCGTCGAGTAGTAGGATTGTGAGCCCTCGCTGCTCGGAAAATTTCTTAAGAGAGAGGAGCTGCCGACGATACTGGAGAGGAGAACCGGCTAACATTCGTAGCTCTGAGAGCCCGTCAAACACAAGGTGAGATGGCCTCACTCGCTCAATCTCAGCCATGATAGTTTTGACTAAGTCCCCAAGTTCAGTCTCGCTGGGATCGAAGATGGAATGCCTGGTCTGCTCAACTGGACTTGAAGAGGCTCGCACCAGATCGCTGAGTTCTATCTTTTCGAGTGACCACCCATGTGAATTGCATATCATCTCCATGTCACGACGAGATTCAGTCAGTGCGATATAGAGGACTTGGTCGCCCTCTTGAACTCGCTTAAAGAGGTACTGAAGACCAACAGTAGTTTTCCCCGAGCCGGGACCTCCCTGGAGGAGATAGAAACCTCCCTTAAGGAAACCTCCCTTAAGGATCGTGTCTAATCCATGAATGCCAGTTGAGATATAGCGTTGCGTCTCGCCGTGATGCTCTCGGATATTTGGTTCGTTGCTCATTGGTGACTCATCTCCGAGGCGGCTACCGACGGTACTAGTGGGGCATCGCTGAGCACGTCACCATGAAGCTGTGAATCGACTGTGCGCTGCGCAAATCAGAACATCTTAACCATAGCTCGCGTGGGAGACAGCGGTATGACCAGGCTTAGCGAGATCTTTCCTCTTTGACTGATCGGGATCGGCTGGAGAGAGAGAGAGTTCTAAGCGAGACTCACAACCGCAATGGGGGGGTGATCGCGCAAGGCACTGCGTTTGATGGATGCTGGTGAATAACAAGCGAAGTGAAGCTGATTTTCAATTCTCTCCTTAAAGTCGCCCGTGGTGTGGCGAGTTCGGCCGAAGGCAGGAGTCGTGGTAGCGTCACGATCAGTTCGACGGGTCAGAAATCGGGAGGTACTGACAGAAGTTGACGTCGGATGTGCTTAGGAACCACATTGCGGTCCCACCCAAGATGTAACACAAACAAAAAGTTTCTTTCTAAACGAAAGTGACCTGAGGTGACGTGGATTAATAAACACGTCGCCACGTATTTAAACTGAACAGCTATGTCTCAGACAGTAGTTGTCGGCGGAGCTCAAAGGCGCAAACCATTTCGGCGGTTGCCCAGTTAAGAGGTGTGTGTGGCGATGGAATCACGAGCTCTCTCCCACTCAGTGAACGCTCAGCGATATAACACTCCGGCATACGCCAGGCGGGCACACGAACCACGCGGCTTACACCGTTGGATCCGACATCGAGTGAGCGCTCTTTTGACCCGGTCACCAAACCAAGCCCTACGTTAAACAGACGCTCATGTAATTCTAGGTAGCTTGAGGCTCGAGTCTCGAGGTAGCGCTGAGCGCCCCACCAACAGACCTGCCATACGAAGTGCGTCCAGGCCGCTTTTCTTCCCCGAGGAAGTATCACTTCTCGACCCGAGAAGTTGTTGCTCGCGTCCGCCGAGGGTCCTCCGTACATCTCATTTAATTTCGCCACCGTCACGTTACGGAAGTAACCTTCACGTTGGTATGTGTCGTTCGCGTAGCGATATATTCCACCGCTTACCTCGTCTTGAAGGGATAAAATCCGAGACAACAACACGGACTCCAGACGTTTCGCCCATCCGCCTTTCTTGCCCGTTCGGGCCGCCAAGAACGAGGGGTAGTCGAGTTCTAGGAGGTAAAACAGCGCCGCGTCGGACTCACGAAACCGTGGATCACGTTTCGAATAGTGAGGAGACTCAAAGGGTAAATCTCGAAGCATGGCGGAGCACAGCTTTCGATCCAAGATCGTCACGGTCTCTCGAAGCGAGCGCCCTCGAAACGTCGGAGACAGGTGCCGCCTGATCTGATTGTAAATTTTGTTTAGAAATTTATATTCGACTCGCTCCGCGAGTTCTCCAAGCCTCACTATGAGCCGATGCTCCCACACTCGCACCGAGGCGCGCACTGCGGGAATTTCCTCCCAAGAGCCACTATTCTCGCATTTCCAACACTCGACTTTCGCCAGAAACGGAATTATGAGCGCGAGAAATTCACGATGCGCGGGACTTAGCTCTCGCAAAGAAAGACGCTTTGTCTCAATAGCGTCCAAGAGATGAAACGCTAGAATCTGCCATGCGTCCTGCTTGTGTGCCCAACCTTCCACGTCCTTGCACGATAGGTTGCTTTTAATGTCCGCGAATATATGGGGCCAGTGTCGCGGATCATCAATGTAACGCGGCTCTTTAGACCGAATCATCGACGTAAAGCGATCACGCTGCGCAACCGATGACATGAACGTCAAACCTGACAACAAAAGCTTCAAACCTAGTCGCTGCCGTGTCTTATCTTGCGAGCGCAGGAATCGAGCTCCGATGATGGCGTTGTCACGCAACCAATAACTCGTTCCCATTGGCCACATGTCGGTTACCGCGGCGCGCGCCAAGACGTGCGCATAGGTCGATCCATCCGCGTCTCTCCAGCGATGTCGTTCGAAGCGAATATCGAAGAGCCCTTTTCGGTTGAGTCTATCCTCAAGACGGTTAAAGCCACTCACGTCATGCCCCGCCGCCGCATACCAACGAGCTAGATCGGCGTTGCGAAAGGCGGATTTACGAAGTCGGGGCTGCCCGCGCGCTAAAATCTCGCGCAGCGCCATATCTCGCTCTTCGAGTTTCCGCATGAAAGTGATTTCCTTTCGTCGACGACTCATATCCATCCCTTAGTCTGTCTAAAAGTCATGGGGTAGAGCAGCTCACTGGCCGTAACCACTCCCGTTTATTAGCCGCAGAGTCCGACAGCAAGCTCGCCTTTTTCTGGACGACGTTTCCTATCATCGCCTCATAGGGGAGCGCCCGCTCTGGATGAGTAGTTACTTCCTCTTCCCCTTTCCGACCCTACGCTGCCCTTTGAGAGGAGCTTGTGCTGAGTTGTCTCATCGGGTCAATACAACGAAATTCGAACGAACTCGACAATATCGTATCTGGCTCTCTCAGAGCGTTTTCTCGTAGTATTAAGGCACTCGAGGCCCACCCGGATCGCGCGGCGCCTCTCAGGCACATCACAACCGACTTCTAAGAGCACCACATGGAATCAAAGGATTTTCTCCACAAGCTTCTCACTACCCCCTCACCCACTGGAGCGGAGCAACAAGTCCAGCGTGTCGTTAGGGACCGCATGAAAAAATACGCTCACTCGATAGAGACCGATCTCCATGGCAACGTGATCGTGGCGCTCAACCCGAAGGCGGAGCGCAAGGTCATGTTGGCCGGCCACTGCGATCAGATCGCGCTCATGGTACGACACATCTCAAATGATGGGTTTCTGTATGTCTCCGCCCTTGGCGGCGTTGATATCGGCGTGCTTCACGGAGCCCAGGTAATGGTTCACGGCACCAAGACGATCCCCGGTATCGTGGGTCGAAAGCCGATTCACGCCCAGTCCGCCGATGAGCGAGATAAGACGAAAAACGATATCGATAAGATATGGATCGACATCGGCGCCAAGAACAAGAAAGAAGCTGAAAAACTCGTGACGATAGGCGATACGGTGACGTTTCAGCTAACTGTGCTCGAGCTCGGCAATAATCTTATTTGCTGCCCCGGTCTCGATGACAAGGTCGGGCTGTTCGTCGCGATGGAAACACTTCGCGTGTGCGCCTCTAAAAAATTGAATGTCGGTCTCTATGCCGTGAGCACGGTACAGGAAGAGGTTGGCTTGCGTGGCGCGACCACGTCAGCGTACTCAATAAATCCTGAGGTAGGTATCGCCATCGATGTCACTCACGCCACCGACAACCCAGGAAACGAGAACGCGAAAGCCACTCCGTGCGTACTTGGTGGCGGCCCCACCATCACGAGTGGACCGAACACGAATCCCGTGGTTGAAAAAATGCTAAAAGACGCCGCGAAAAAGACTCGAAGTCCTTTTCAACCGGCGCCTTCCACCCGTCCATTGGGTAACGACGCGAACTCAATCCAAATAGCTCGGGGTGGAGTCGCCGCGGCTGCTATCGGCATTCCCAATCGATATATGCACACACAAGTCGAGGTATGTAGCTACAAGGACCTCGAGGCCGCTATTAAGATATTGGCGCAGTTTGTGACTTCTATAACGACAAAAACCGACTTTAGACCACTATAGGTACCAAGGTCATCGTGACGCATCGCTCCTACAAATACTACGATCTCATCATGGCGGCGTTTGTCGCAGTGCTGCTGTGCTCCAACGTCATAGGCAGTCAAAAAGTAGCTCAGCTGTGGGGATTTCAATTCGGCGCGGGGATTCTATTTTTTCCTATCAGTTACATATTCGGCGACATTCTCACTGAGGTCTATGGATACGCGCGCGCCCGTAAGGTGGTGTGGGCAGGATTCTCCGCGTTGGTGTTCGCCTCATTGATGGCGTGGGTGATCGTTAACCTTCCACCCGCCGCGGGGTTCCGAAATCAAGCCGCGGTCGAAACTATCTTTGGTAGCACCCCACGCATCGCGCTCGCGTCACTCTTCGCCTTCTGCTGCGGTGAGTTCTGCAATTCCTATACCCTGGCGAAAATGAAGGTACTAACCAAAGGAAAGGCTCTTTGGGGTCGTGTCGTCGGTTCAACGATAGTGGGAGAGCTGGTTGACTCCTGCATATTCTATCCGCTCGCGTTTTATGGAGTGTGGGAGCCAACCACGATCGTGACGATAATGGTGCATAACTATCTGCTTAAAGTGCTTTGGGAGGTCATGTGCACCCCTATCACCTACAAGGTAGTCTTTTTCCTCAAGAAAGCGGAGAACGAGGATTACTTCGACACAAACACGGACTTCACCCCATTTTCACTTAACACCTAGCGGCGGTGTCAAAAGCGTCGTCATGCCTGGGCCTCACGAATTTGAATAAGACTAGTCCCAAGAGGACAATGCGCCCTATTCTATCGCGGCAAACCGGGATTGAGGGGATTTGGAAAGCACTTCTAAGGCTAACTAAACGCTTTCCCTCGGTTTCATAATACATTATAACTACCTGGAAACTTTACGAAGAGTTGGGTGATTATCTCTCGACATTCACCAAGTTTCGGGAGCTATTGAGGATCAATCTAAAGATCCTTTACTAAATAATCTTTGCGAAACGTTCGTCAAAAGGTAATCGCGTCGCGCGTGATGCGGTT
Source organism: uncultured delta proteobacterium (assembly GCA_903904735.1). GTDB lineage: Bacteria > Bdellovibrionota_C > UBA2361 > UBA2361 > OMII01 > OMII01. Next base: position 23,561 of record CAIVDM010000015.1, on the reverse strand, counting down.
ATCGAGTTGTGACGAAGCGTCACTAAGGGTTCTTACAATGAAGAAAGTACTACCAGTTATCGTTATCGCGGCACTCCTTGGTGGATGGTGGTTCTTGCAAGGGACCCCTAAGACTACGCAGGAGTCCTCCGCGCCGTCGACGCCATCCGCAACGGACTCCTCTGACGCGGTGAGCGGCGAGTCGTCCTCAAGCTCGACGATTGTGAATCCAACCGCTCAGCGCTCTGGCCTAGCGCCACGGGACGAAAGCGGCCAAGGCGAGGAGACGTCCGAGCTCGCGGATCAGGTTAAACCAGCCGCGGACGCCTATCAATCGGCTGATGAAGCCCTCGCCGCGGTGATGAAAGGAGCGAAGGACTTTGATGACTCAATTCTCGAGCAGTTTACGGAGCCAGGGAGCGACTGCTCGTGGTGTTCTCCATTCTACACCTCCGTCCGCGAGCTAGTGACGAATCCAAACACACCTCAGGACCAAAAGAGCTATTTAGCTGAGATTCTCGCGATTAGCGGTCGCGTGGAAAATGTTCAAACACTAGCCGAGTCAGTCAAGAACGCTCGCTCGTCGACAGAAGCTGACATCTACGCCGAGGCGCTTGAGCTCTCGTTAGGAAAAGACGACGTTACTCGCTACTTAGGAGATCAGTTGTCCGCGACCAACGACACACTACGTGAAGCCTCGGTCGCGGCGATCACGAACCAAGGAACACGACTAGCGGTGGAACTCTTGAACAAACACGTTCTAGAGCGAGGAGATCCTGATTCATACTATTCAATCGGTATCGGACCGGCTGAGCTCATCCCAAGCGAAGACGCTCTCCCGCTCGTACAAGAGTTGGTTCAAAAGAGAGATGAATACTCGCCAGCATGGGCGAAATCCCTGATTAACGCTGGACTACCAGGGCTCACGATACTTTTCGACCAACTTGAGAACTCCTCCAATCCGAGCTCGGATGAGAACCTGCTCAAGGATGCCATCGATCATGTGAACTTCGAGGACGGCATTAAGGATTTAACGGATAGAGTTATCGCTAGCAATCGGAATCCCAAAGCGGTCGACTTCGCTCGCAAGATCCAAGAGGAGTTTAGCGAGCAGGACAACCAAACTGGGGGTTCAGTAGAGCCGTAGTTCCTCGCTTTATCTAAGCCTCTCTCTTGCGTGACCACGGCATTCTAGCCATCACGCGGGCTAGGGAGTCGGATGGTAGACCGTGCTTTTGAATTCTCACTGGGATCCTCAGGGCAGCGACGCATCACCATGGACAAAAACGCGCCGTTACATCTTCTCCAATCGGCTGACGAATCGGCGCCTCTGGTGGCGTCCTCTCGCTCGCGCGAACTTCTTGAGAAGGGATGCTGGATAGCGGCACTACTTGTGCCGATCAAACTCTCCCTAACATACATCGCGCTGATACCTCTTATCTGCGCCGCGGTTTTCACATTTCGTCGAGAACGAATCGCGGGCTTTTTCCCTCCGCGCACGGCCAAAGTCATCGCGCCGCTGCTGTTCTTTCTCTTATGTATCTCCATATCCGCCCTAACGGGTGTCGCGCCGGCGCGCAGTATCGCGTCGCTCCTTTCGCTCATCTTCTTCGCCCTCACTCTTCCCGTGTTCTTCCGCTACGCATCCCCTCGCTCAGTCGTCCTCGCGATTATAACGGGACAAACGATATCCGCCCTTCACTCCACCCTAGAAGCAATGTTTCCAGGGAGTATACCTCATCTCTTTGTGGGAAAAGTCACCGAGTCCGGACAGCTCGCAGTCACCGTTCCAATTCTAGCCGGCACCATGCTCGCGATCTCAAGAGAATGGGTCGCGGAGAATCTCGCGTCGCCGAGGGAGTCAACGCGTCTCACGACAATCGTCTTCGTCGGTGGAGTCGTGTCGCTCGTGTCGCTCATTGGTCTATCGTTTCGAGACGCGCTTGAGCTGCCGCTGTGGGTAGTTTTGTCTCTCGTGACCAGCATACTCTTAATGGTAGGCGGGAGCGCCCTCTTCTCTCGATACCGAACATCAAACGCCAAGCTACTCCTGACTCTGGGAGTGGTGTGCGCGCCACTCTTACTGAACGCTCTCCTGGTTAACCTCAAACGGGGTCCCTGGATAGGAGTAGTTGTCGCGTCGCTCGTTTTTTGCTCATTTTTCGCCAGACGACTTATCGCCGTCGTGGTAGTGGCGGCAGTGACGGCGGCGGTATTCATCACGCCAATTCGTGACCGAATCTCCCATTCATACGACCACTTCACGATCTCAGGCGGACGGAGCACGATATGGCGAATAGGTGTCGAGCTGGCCTCTGAATATCCGCTCGGCATCGGATATCACAACAGCGGCATCCTGCGACAATTCGCGCCGGAAATTCCGCCCGAGCTTAAGCACTTCCATAACAACATACTCAACATAACCGCTGAGAGTGGCTGGCTTGCTGGAGTGATTTTCCTCTGGTTTATTTTCTCCACATGTCGATTCTGTCTGCGGCAGAAAGCATCCCCAATCCTCGTAGCTTTTGGCTGCGCTGTGCTGTCGTGGCAGGTGGCTGGTCTTGTGGAGTATAATTTTGGAGACAGCGAAATCACGCTACTCATCTGGATCGCGATAGGGTTGGCGCTGAAGATCGGCGCCACCGAACAGTCCCAAAACCCACTGGCCGTTGAGAGCAAGCGCTAGCGAACTATTGGGCCACTCGCATTACAATCGAGCCCCAACTCAACCCCGCGCCGACAACCGCCACTACGATATGTTGGCCAGTGATCATCTTATCCCAATGCATACATAGAGACGCCGGAGCCCCCGCGCCCGCTTGATTACCCAGATAGGTGACATTGTGCCAGTGGTTACTCGCGGGAATTTCTCGATTGTTGGTAATCTGCTCGAGCATCGTTCGATTGGCCTGATGTCCGATGAAGATATCGCGGCTCCAATCGATTGAGTACTTCTCCTCGATGGCTTTAATCAAGCGAACGGTCTGTCGAACCGAGAAGTCTCTTACCGCTCTACCGTCTTGATGAAAAAAACCCTGACTCTCGACGACCACCGCCTCACAGCGCGTTGGGTCGGCGGTAAACGCTGAATCGAGGATCTCAAGGCGCCCCTGATGCTTTGATGAAACCACCCAAGCCGCCGCGCCATCTCCCCAGATCGCGCCGTCTGAGCGATCGTTGTAATCAACGTGCTGCGTCATCACCGCGGTCGAAACACATAAGACGAACTCAGGAAGCGCGGCTTCGTCAAAATTACGGAGATAGTCGATGTGCAGCGCGAACGCTGGACAAGCTGTGTACACATCGTAGGCTGGCGCCTGGATTCCCAGACGCTCCGCGATTCGTATCGCCTCGGACGGCGAGGTCTGACGAGGAGAGCAGCAATTGACGATCAACAATCCAACTTGTGAGGCGCTAATACCACTTTTCTTAAGTGCGTCCTCCGCCGCTCGCGCGCCAAGGTCCGTGGCGTTCATGGACGCGACCTCAGGCGCCATACGTGGATCCTGGTTTCGCGTTTCACGAATGTACTCGGCCGGAAGGGTCGTGACGCGAGTCAGGATTCCTATCTTCTCCTCAATCCACTGAGCGTTGGTTCCAACATCGAGGGCCTCAAGGAACTGGTTATCGATATAATTGTTTGGATGGCATGTTCCCATGCCCAATATGCGCAGCATGCTTTCCTCAGGTCCTCATCAACACGACTTTGGCGGATAAGCCATCTCCGCAGTGAAGCAGCACCACGCTCTCTCCAGCGATGGCTCTATCCCACACATCGACGAGCGCCGCTCCACTCGCGCTACCAATTGAATATCCACGATCCGCGGTGACAGAGACAATACGATTATCAGCGACTCCCCTCGCGCGCATGAGATCGCTAAACTCGCGAGCTAGCAATCCTGTTCCGATAAAGTACGTGTTCTCGCTGACACTCTCCTCACCAACAAGATCGTTTATAGCGCTCGCGAAAACTTCTGGCGAGGGAAGCATTCGCTGATCGAGCGATATATGCCTCTCCACAAAAACCGAGTTCCTTCTGACAGACTCAGCTCGCGCGTGGGTGGACTCAACTCGCCACGGTCCCTCGTGTTTTCGCGAAACGACAAAGGCGCACGCGGCGTCCCCAAATACACTCGCCGCGAGGTGATCTGATCCATACCGAATATGTGGTGATGGGATGTTGGTTGAAACACACAACACGTACTCAGGCGTACGATCCTCACGCCAAGAGCTCAGCGCATTGAAAAACATAGGCACCGCCGAAGCTCCTCCCGTCAGATCGTAGGCCGGAACTTTGACGCCGAAGGAGCCCGCGATACGCTGTGCCTCTGAGGGGCAAGTCTGATATGGGGTGGCGCAATCCGCGACGATAAGGCCAACTTGCTCGATCGAAATCCCGGCTCGAGACAGCGCGAGTTTCGCTGCATCAGCGCCCAATACCGTAGGTGATACGGAAGACGCCTTTCTAGTTTCAAGAATATCTACGTCCTTCGATACTCGAACGAACTCTAGCGGTATTGAGATGGATCGCGACGAGACCCCGACACGGTCTAGCAGCCTCCGTTCGACCTCACTAAAGCTCGCCCCGGCTGCCGCCAGGGAGGCATCGGAACACTTGATTGATGGAAAGGCGGAACCAGCCCCTAGAAGATACATTAATGCGTTTCCACTACATGCGACGAGTTAGGTGTATACCTTTAAGCTCCTGTTCGTCGGTCGACGACATTACTCAAAGGGGATAACACGACGGAAATGGTCGAGACCACTCAGTCCGTACAGCGCCAAGACCATATCATTTCTTGCCGGTTACAGTAAAACCAACTTCCGCAAGCGCTTTCAGGCAGTTAGCGGTCCCGGCCAGCGGTTTTCATTATACCGCCTCATTCCCTCACGCCGATTAACCTCGTAAACTAAGTACCGATGGCTAGACGGTTCAGATTCTCTCTCGGAACAACACTTATCTGCGGACTGCTGGCGCTCGGCATGGTCAGGGCTTCACTCTGGCAATGGGAAAGACACCTTGAGAAACAAGCGTTGATTTCCAAGCTTAATGAAACGCTTAAACTCGAGCCAGCGCCACTTCTGACTCTACTTGAAAATCCCCTTCTGGGGCCCTCTCTCCAATGGCGTCGAGTGTCATTCTCAGGAACATACGATTTCGAGCATGAGGTAATCGTCCGTCGAAATCGAGGCGCGCGGGACCGCGCGGGAGTTCATGTGATAACGCCGCTCAAGGTCGATGGCTCAGAGCGATATGTGCTCGTTGATCGGGGCTTTCTGCCCCTCGGTCGTGAAACTCGTGATTCTCGAAAGCGCTATCAGAACCAACTTCGTGGCACCGCGTTTGGATTAGTCAAATCAACGATGGGGCCAAAGTTGCCGGCTGCTCTAAAGTTCTTGGAACCTCAAGACCCGCCTGTCGGCTCTGACAAACCGTGGAATGACCTCTGGATTAGGGTAGACATTCAAAAGATGCGGCAGCAACTTCCCTATCCAGTCTTACCCGTATACCTCGAGTACATGGATAATCCGGACGATCCCCTTTTGGCTTCGCGGATCGTAAAAGAAGGTTCGGCCGGAAGGAACGATGTACTCGCGTTAACTGGACAAAAACAGGTCGAGAATTTCGATATGCAATCGCCTGAGGGTCAATATCCCATTCCTCTTTTTGACACGACGCCACCACCAGATATCCATCTCGGATACGTCTACGAGTGGGCGTTTATGGCGCTTCTCACCCTTGGGATCGGCCTTATCGCGCAAATGAAGCGAGACTCCCGCGGCCACTGACACGAATAAATTCCACGCCGAAGAGGCGTCGTTATCAAAAGCGCGTTACAAAAAGCCTCTCTCAGCGAGAGAATTAACCATTATCTCGGCGCTCTGTTGATCCATATCGCTTAGCAAAAGCGTGACTAAGGAGCGCTTACTCATCGCCCCTTCAACCATGAGGAGTGCCTTCCTCTCAATTTCAGAGAGTGGATGCGAGTCGTGCGTTCTGCTGGTGACTTTTGGATGGGATCGGGCTTGAAGTCGCGCGTATCGTGTGGTGGTAACGGTATCAAAATCTCTCTCAAGGCTCGACAAGGGAGCGGTCGTTACCTCGATAAATCCTGACCGCCACAACGTCACCGCGGCTATCAGCAGGTCCCGCTCCGCGAGTTCCATCGAGATTCGCGAACGATCGAATATGTCCGCGAAACAGGCCCCTTGTGCACCGCAGGAGTCAATGACCGCCAGAAGATTCGTGCAGTCACCGGGTGGAGTGACGACCTCGCGCCCCGATGTTCGCTCGCGAAATCCGCGCGCTAAATCGCGCGAGTCAATCGCTGTGTAAAGAGAGCTAAGCTGTAGTGATTTAAATACATCAACACTCAGACCACGATCGACCCTTGTTTCGCCTCGGCACAGCAACGTCTCACGAAAGGTGCGGTTCCTAAAAATGTCTAACACCTGTTCTCGCGCCACATAGTCGGCGCCTAAGGTCTCCAGGTATTCCTGAACAGCGGGACTCAGATCGTCTGATGACGTCATCACCACTCTCGCCTCAGTTAGAAACTGCAAGCCACCTTGCTTCGCCCGTGAGACAAAATCAGTGAACAACAGCGGCTCATTATGACGTCCTAAGAACTCCTCATGAATGTACGATGGATCGGAGCTATCAAACCTCTCGAGGGCCTCGGTGATGTATCTGCCGAAAGAAGTCGTTATCGCGCTCTTTTCCTTGGACACTAACTTTAAGAAATCGAGCCCGAGGGCGCATCGCTCGAGGGGATGATCGGCTCGACTACCGGCACCCACCCCGAGGATATCCCGAATGACTCCTCTTTGACGCCATCCTGGCAGAGTGTTGTACGTGACTAAGAACACCCCATGTGGCTTTAAGGCCAGTCGTCCCATCGTGAGAATAGCTCTTTGAATCTCCGGAGCTACCCACGAATAAACTCCGTGACATACGACAAAGTCATATGCGCCCTCGTCTACTGAGGCATTCGAAAGATCCGCGCATACAAGTGTAAGATTATGCAGCCCAAGCTGCTCGATCTCAGCGCGACCCTTGTGTACCGCATCCTCTGAGATATCTATCCCAACAAAACTGCTCCGTGGATACGCTTCCGCCAGCGGGATAAGATTCCCCCCATCGCCACACCCAATCTCAAGCATAGAGCAGCCCTCGGGCGATGGAGCCGCTAACCCATGCAAACGCGCCAAGGCGCCCATTCTCGCTGGATGCGTCTCTCGTCTCGCGAAGGTCTTATACACAAAAGCGGGTTGAGACATACTCACTACCTCTTTGAGCCCATACCCTCTCGGTACGATGGATATGTAAGAACGACTCCCAAAAGCTCCTTCATGCGCTTATTGATCACCCGTTGATTGGAAACCATCGTGTACGCGCCGCGGGCGACACACTCCTGTGAGGAGATCGAGCCTGGTCGCGGCAGTCCATGCGCATGACAAAGGAAGGACACTACGTCCTTGGCGAGCGTTGGCTCATCATCGCTTACACATAACACGTCAGGAAGCGACGTAGCCTGTATCGATCTCACAAGCACCTGCGCGAGGTCTTCCACATGAATCCGATTCGTCCACAGTGTGCCTTCGTCCACCATTCGATAGTGGCCGCTTTTAAGCGCGCTCAAAAGTCCCCTATCCTCACCGTAAATCGCGGGCAACCTTAGAGACGTGGAGGCGAATCGAGCTCCATGCTCTGTCGCCGAGCGATACACCTTTTCGCAGTCTAGCCTCGCCTGCCCCTGCTCATTCCATGGGGCGGGTGGTGTACCTTCATCCACTACCTGACCATCACGACCACCGAACACACCCGTTGTGCTAAGATAAACAACTCGCTCTATCTGTGTACCGCGAAGAGCTTCCACTACATTCTCCACGCCTCGTGAAGCATTGCCGACCCTCAAGGGTGGAACACTATCAACGAGGACTCGAGCCTTGGGATAACGAGAAAAAAGGGTTTTAAGCGAATCCACTGATTCGACGCTCGCCACCTCCGCTTTCCACCCATGCTTGCGCCATACCTCACACTGCTCCTCGCGACGTGAGGTGATGACAAAACTATCGGAAGGGAGCCGCTCGCCTACTCTCTGTAGAGTATATCCGCCCCCAAGAAGAATGATTGAAACCGAATCCTCTACGGCCATAGTCGTTCAATGCTCCACAGACCATTTTCTTGTTTGTATATAATTCGATCGTGCAAACGATTCTCTCTTCCTTGCCAAAACTCAAATCGCGCCGGAACTAAGCGGTATCCACCCCAATGAGCTGGTCGCTTCACGGGCATGCCCTGACTCATCGCGCTACAGGTCGCAAACGCCTCCTCCATAACGGCTCGAGAGGGAGCTGGCTCGCTCTGACGCGAGACCGAAGCCGCTATTCTGGCCGCGAGTGGGCGACTCTCAAAATACGCCTCAGATTCCTCTATCGTTACCGGCTCAACACTCCCTTCAAGCCTCACTTGGCGCTCTAAGGCGTTCCAATAAAACAGCAGCGCGCCATGTGGATTTTGCGCTAGCTGCTCCGCCTTCCTGCTAGAGTAGTTAGTGAAGAACACGAAGCCTCGCTCATCGAAGGCTTTCAGAAGCAGCATTCTCACGGTGGGTCGTAAGTCGGCGCCAACGGTCGCGAGCGCGCAAGCGTTCGGCTCGCCATCAGCATGGGTCATGGCTTCGTCGAACCAGGCTCGAAATTGGGAGAATGGACAAGCCAGCACCGACCGCTCATCTAACTCGCCTTGTTGGTATTCTTTTCTCGTTTTGTTGAGGTAGGCATCAATGCTCATAGCGCCTTAGCGTACCTCGGCGATAGACTCGTCACCAGTCGATACTTCGCGACGTCTGGCTCACACATACTCAAGAAGTTGATTCGGAGCGCTCACGAGCTTTTTCGCGCCCGCTTTCTCCAGCTCCGTTCGAGAGCGATAGCCCCACTCAACCGCGACAAATTCCATACCTGCCCGCCTAGCTGTCTCAGCGTCGATCTCAGAATCACCTACAAAGAGGCACCTCTGAGGCTCTACTCCAAGACTCTCAGCTACCCGTAGCGCTCCCTGAGGATCGGGTTTTTGTGGCGTTATTTTGGACTCTCCACGGACCTCCTGAAAAATGCCCGCGGGTAGCAACGTATCGACACAAACCTTGGTGAATTCATCGCGCTTATTTGAGAGCACCGCGAGTCGGATTCCTCGAGCTCGGAGCTTCTCTAGCAGATCCTGTATCCCATCATACGGTGCTGTAGTCTGGTTCCACTTCCGACTGTATAGAGCTCGATATATCTCTAGGAACTTCGCCACCGTCGCTTCGTCTCGATTCCCATTCGGAAGGACCTTACGAGCCAGACCGACCATGCCGTCCCCAACATGAATCCGGAACTCATCAACAGTCAGCGACGGATACCCCAGCGAAGCGAGGGCTTCGTTTCCACACGCCGCTATATCCCCAATCGAATCGAGGAGCGTGCCGTCTAAGTCAAAGATAATCGCATCGATACTCATATTACCTCAATGCCGACTCTAAACGCTCGATGCTTCGAGTAAGCTCCTCCGCCTCATCATAACTAAGCGTCTGCGCCGCGTCGGACTTCGCCTCCTCCGGTCGCTCATGAATCTCGATGAGAGAGCCATCGGCTCCCGCGCCGATCCCGGCGAGTGTCATCGCTGACACAAAACGCCGAACGCCGATACCGTGTGAGGGATCGACTATCACGGGGAGATGCGACTTCTCTTTTAGATACGGTACAGCGTTGAGATCCAGCACATTCCGATAAGACTTCTCGAAGCTTCGAATACCACGCTCACAAAGCAGTATCCGTTCATTGCCATTCGAGAAGATATATTCAGCGGACTGCAATAGCTCCTCAAGCGTCCCTGAGATTCCACGCTTTAAGAGCACAGGCTTATCCACTTTGCCCAGCTGGTCTAGTAAGGTGAAATTTTGCGAATTACGCGCCCCTACCTGATACATATCAACATAGTCGTACATTGATTCGATTTGACTGGCGTCAAGCACCTCCGTAATAACTTTAATTTCCCTCTCTCTGGCGATAGCTGAGAACATCTTAAGCCCTTCGAGCCCGAGTCCACGGAATGAGTACGGAGAGCTGCGTGGCTTAAACACCCCGCCTCGCATGACTCTGATGCCAAGACGACTCAAAAACTCCACGGTCGAGCGAACCTGCTGTTCATCCTCGATCGAACACGGTCCCGCCATCAGCGTGTGGTTTCCATCGCCGATTTTCACGCCATCGCCAAGATCAATGACGGTTGGTTTCACCTTCCACTGTCTAGACACCAGCTTGTATACGTCACTCACTCGATGCACATCTCGCACGCCCGGCATACGTCCCACATGACGAATGTCGATCTCTTTTCCACTAATGCCCACAAGATACTTTCCGCTCTGCGTCCTGACCTCAGCGGCGCCCCAGCCACCATCTCGTAAAAGGGCTCTTATTTCCCCGACCTGGCCGTCTGTGACGTCTGCTTGTAACGTTATAATCATCGTGTCTCCTGAAATGATTGAACAAAGCTCTCGATAACCGACGAGCGCGCGAAATCGCTGCGTTCCGCGTCCTCACCCCGCGCCTCAACCGTGGCGATCGCTTTAATAAAGGCAGAGCCGACTATCGCGCCATGGGTGCGCCTCGTGACAGTTTTAAACGTCGGCGCGTCGCCTACTCCAAACCCCACTATCAGTTTGCTCTTGAGTCCCATTCCCGCGAGACGCTCAAAAAAGGCGTCCCTTTCCCGAGAATCCTTCAAGGCGCCTCCCGTCACCGCGTCAGAGGAGAGAATGTACAGAAACGCGGGATCTTCAGCGTCAAAAGAGCGAATTCGATCTTCATCGGTTCGTGATGTAACGAGAAACACCGGTGAGATTCCGTATTCTCGATAGAGCGGCTTGTACCTGTCTTGGTATTCCTCGAATGGCATATCAGGGATGATAAGTCCGTCAACGCCACACCGCGCCGCCTCACTAATAAACCTCTCGAAGCCAAATTGCTCAGCTGGGTTTAAATATCCCATCAGAAGAACGGGAACATCGACCGAGCGCCGAAGCTCCGTGAGCTGATCAAACAGGACACTGATTGTCATGCCATTTCTTAAAGCCCGTAGATTACTCTCTTGAATCGTTGGCCCATCAGCGACCGGATCGGAGAATGGAAAACCAAGCTCGATCATATCGACCCCAGCCGCGGCGAGGCGAGTCAGGACCTCTTTGGTGTCCCGCAAACGGGGAAAACCCGCCGTGCAGAATACCGAGAAGATTGAGCGCTCAGGCAGGCTGAGCAAACGCTTAGATTTCATCCGCTATCGCCTCCCCGTAGGCCTCTATATACGTCGCCATATCCTTATCTCCACGCCCCGAAACGATCACCACCACTCGCTCATCGGGCTTAAACGTCTCCTTCTCGAGGTATGCCACCGCGTGGGCGCTCTCAAGCGCTGGGATGATTCCCTCCTCTCGCGCGAGAAGCTTAGCGCCTCGTAGCGCCTCTTCATCAGTCACGCTTACATACGAGACCCGTCCACTCACGTGAAAGTGCGCGTGCTGGGGTCCAATACCAGGATAATCAAGCCCCGCTGAAATGGAATGCGCCTCCTCGACTTGACCATCTTCCGTTTGCATGAAGAGCGTGCGGCTACCATGAAGGATACCACTTCGACCGAGCGCCGTTGTCGCCGCGGATCTGCCAGACGTTAACCCACATCCCGCGGCCTCAACTCCCACGAGCCTCACCTCCGCGTCATTCACGAAGTGATAAAAAGCCCCCATAGCGTTGCTTCCACCACCGACACAGGCGATCACGCGCGACGGGCTCTTGCCTCCACGCGCACGGCATTGCTCCTTTAATTCGGCGCTGATGACGGACTGGAATCTCGCCACCATGTCGGGAAATGGATGCGGTCCCACGACGGAACCGATGATATAGTGAGTGTCCTTTGGATTCGCGATCCAATCACGCATCGCCTCGTTCGTCGCGTCCTTTAAGGTTTTACTTCCACTTGAGACCCCGCGAACCTCCGCTCCTAGCAACCTCATCCGCGCGACGTTGAGAGCTTGACGCTTCATGTCGGTCTCGCCCATGTAGACAACGCACGGTATTCCCATCAACGCGCAGACTGTCGCGGTCGCCACCCCATGCTGCCCAGCCCCAGTCTCAGCGATGATTCGTGAGCGGCCAAGTCGCTTAGCGAGCAAAATTTGCCCGATGGTGTTGTTGATCTTATGCGCGCCCGTATGAAGGAGATCCTCACGCTTGAGAAGGATCTCGCATCCAAACCGCTGTGAGAGTTTTGAGGCGAGGAAAGTCGGCGTAGGCCTGCCCGCGAAGTCTTGAAGCAGGGAATCGAACTCACGTTTAAAATCGGGAGTCTCGATGACGTCGCGGTAACAGAGCTGCAACTCGCGCACGTTAGGATAGAGCATCTCTGGCACGTACGCTCCCCCGAAATCCCCGAAAAACCCTCTCTCAGTAACTTCAACTGTCATATCCCGCCGCCTTCGCTATTAACGCTCTTACTTTTATTACGCTCTTAACACCAGGGGATTCCTCCACCTTAGAGTTCACATCCACTCCCAAGAAACGACGCCAACTCTCACCCTTGTCTCTCAGCGCGACTATGTTATCGGTGCCTATTCCGCCAGCAACTAGAAATGGCGCCGCCCCTTGATACTCAGAGAGAAAAGCCCAGTTAAAGGTCTCGCCACTCCCGCCTTTGCCATTATCAAAGATAATCACATCCACATCGGAGATCGCGTTTTGATTTGTCACGTCCGTCGCGGATCTCACGGAGACCGCCTTTAGTATCTGAATCCCCGGCAAAGCCGCTCTCAACTCGCGCGCGTATCGGGAGTCTTCCTCGCCGTGAAGCTGAACCGCCCTAAGGCCATAATGACTAGAGAGTCGTGTCACTGTGGTGAGCTCCTCATTTTGAAAAACGCCCACCGAGATGATTGAGGGAGGCAAAGCGCGGGTGACCTCGGGGCGAAGCGTGTTCGCCACGAATCGCAGAGACGTCGGCACGAAGATGAACCCCATGTAGTCCGGCGCGCACTCCGCGATAAGCGCGATATTCGCGGGGTCTCGCATCCCGCATACTTTAACCCGCAGCTTAGTCACGGCTCGCTCCATTTCTCTCAACTTCTTGAATAAACCGCTGGCACGCCTCATCTGGGCGACCGTGTCGCATAAACGCCTCTCCTATCAAGAAGCCGCGGTATCCAGCCTTCTTCAGTCTTAGCAGCGTTTTCGCGTCAGAGATTCCACTCTCCGCTACCGCGCATATGCCTTTCGGAATCGCGTTCACGAGCTCCTCGGCTAGACTCGTACTGACCTCGAACGTGTGCAGGTTTCGATTGTTTACCCCCACGATATCCACATCATCGCTTAGATGGGAACTCAGCTCCTCGGCGGAGTGTACCTCCAAGAGCGTTTCGAGACCTAATGAGTGGGCGAATCCAGCTAGCTCCGCGACTCGCTTGGATGAGAGCGCCGCGGCTATCAGCAGAATCACGTCGGCGCCGGCGCTCCGCGCCTCGACTATCTGATATTCATCAACGATAAAGTCTTTCCGCAGAATCGGGCAGTAATTAAACGCGCGTGCCTTCTTTAGATCCTCCAAGCTCCCACCGAAATACTTCTGGTCAGTCAAAACAGAGAGAGCCGAAGCTCCAGCTTGCATATATCCAACAGAGAGGGCCTCGACTGAGATGTGTTGGTTTATGATCCCCTTTGATGGCGAGCGTCGTTTAATCTCAGCGATAATTCCGACCTTGTCTGGGCGACGGAGATACTCGCTCAGAGAGACGGTGGGAGCCGAGAAGAATAGATTTTGCTCGAGTAGCTTCACTGGATAAAGCTCTTTTCGAGCCGCCACTTCCTTGTGTTTACTAGCGATAATTTCATCTAAAATAGTCGTCATACTCTTATGCTCCTTCGCGTACTCGGGTGAGAACGGCGCGCGCCGCCCCACTGTGTATAGCCGTCCTCGCTCGCTCTACGTACTCAGGTAATTCTCCACTCCCGTCATACGATCGCATCACGAGGGCGGCATTAGCGACAACCGCCGCCTCTTGAGCGGGAGTTCCTTTTGCCTCAAGAATGTCGATCACGAGTTTAGCGCAACGAGCTATCTCCGCTGGAGCGTAAAGCTCTTCGGCGCTCACATGGCGAAACCCAAAAGAGTCCGGCGTTAGATCGATCTCTCCTCGCGAGGAGCGAACCCTTGTTGGCGCGGTCAAGGAGACCTCATCGTGACCATCTAATGTGTGTACAACGGCGAAACGATCACCTCGACGTTGTAGGAGGTATGAGTACAGGCGCTGAAGCTCTAAACTATATACCCCTGCCAACTGAAAACGCGGTCGCGCCGGATTAACCAGGGGACCGAGCGCGTTAAAGACGGTCCTAAACCCCAACTCCTGACGCGCGGGCGCCACACGTTTAAGGGCGGGATGAAAGAGTGGCGCGTGTAGGAAACAGATGCCGTTCCGTTCAAATCCTCGGCGAAGTTTATCCACATCGCCGTGCAGGGGAACTCCTAACGCTTGCAAGACATTTGACGATCCACATGATGAGGAAACGGCGTTGTTGCCATGTTTCGCGACCTTATAACCCGCCGCGGCGACTACAAACGCCACCGTCGTTGATATGTTGAAGGTCCGCTTTCCATCTCCGCCAGTGCCGCAAAGGTCCAGAAAGTCAGCGCCTCCAAGATCAACAGGGACAGCTAGGTCTAAGAGGCCCTGCGAGAATCCCTCGAGCAGCTCAACCGTTAGTCCTCTGCACCGCAACGCGGTTAGGAGAGCGGCGATATTCGCGCTTGAGACATCTTCCCTCACCAATCGGTGCAGAAGGTCTCGCGCCTCCTCTACCGACAATATCTTTCCATCGCAGATGGCTTCTATATCTCGCTTCATCCTTCGACCCAGTTTCGGAGCATATCGTGCCCTCGTGGAGTCAGAATTGACTCAGGGTGAAATTGTACCCCGCAAACATCATAGCTTTCGTGTCTGAGCGCCATGATCTCACCCGCCTCATCAACGGCGGTCACTCGCACGCGCGCTGGCAGACTGCCCTTCTCAACGACCCACGAGTGATAGCGTCCGACATCGAAGGTGCTCGAAAACCCCTTGAATAGTCGCTCGTTCGGATCGGTGACTTGTATCGTAGTCGCCTTTCCGTGTATCGGGGTCGATAAGTTACGTAAGGCGCCTCCAAAAATCTCTCCAATACATTGATGGCCTAAGCATACTCCGAGGATGCTCTTTGTGGGGGCGTACTCCCTTACTATCTCCGGCATATATCCCGCCTCGGATGGAATACCTGGTCCCGGAGAGAGAACTATCTTCTCGTAGCCTCCCACCCCTGAGACGGGGATCTGATCATTTCTTTTCACGTCAACAGAGACACCCTCAAATGTCTGAAGCATATGCACCAAGTTGTAGGTGAACGAGTCGTAGTTATCGATAACAAGAATTTTCATTGATCACCTCAATTCAGAAGCGCGTTGTATAGCCAATCGAAGGGCGCGCAGTTTGGTGTGCGCCTCATCGACCTCACTCTGCGGAATCGAATCGTGCACTATGCCCATCCCCGCTTGATAGATCAGCCTCTGATTGATGCTGAGAAACGAGCGAATAATTATTCCCAATATGGCGTCCCCGTTGAATCCCAAGAACCCGACACATCCGCCATAATGTCCCCGTCCATGCGGTTCATTTTCGTCTAGGATCTGCATCGCCCGATGTTTCGGCGCTCCTGAGAGCGTTCCCGCCGGAAAGGTGTCACAGACTACCTGCACTGGCGATGTGCCGTGCGTTAACTCACCGGTTACTTTAGATACAAGATGAATCAGATGCGAAAAATACTGCGGCTCCCTGAATCGCTCAACGTGAACCCCTGAGCAGTGGCGGCTAAGGTCATTGCGAGCCAAATCGACCAACATACAGTGCTCGGCGTTCTCTTTGGGGTCCTCCAAAAGCCGCTCCGCCTTCTCGCGGTCACCGATATCATCACCTGTTCTCGCGTAGGTGCCAGCCAGTGGAAAGATCGTCGCCCTTCCTCCTGAGAGTGATATCTGCGCCTCAGGGCTAGAACCAAACAAACGGAAGCCCCCATAGTCGCAATAAAAGAGATATGGCGATGGATTGATCGAGCGGAGCGCTCGATAGACCTGAAAGTCATCTCCCTTGTACCGTCGCGAGTAGCGTCGCGACGGTACGATCTGAAAAACATCGCCTCGCGCGATATGCTTCTTGCAGGTCCCTATCAGGTCGATGAACTGCTGGTCGGTTTGCACAGAGTCCTCGTCTGCTTCAGCGGCAAAAGGATAGGTCCTCACATCACCCGTGAAGGCCCGCGCGATAAAATCCTCCAGAGATAACGAGGCGTCATCATCATGCGAGAGGTAATTCCGCAGTAGATACGCCTCATTGCGGAGTGGATTAAACGCGATCACGTACCGAAAGAGCGTAAAGTGAACTTCCGGTATCCGCTGCCCTTCAGGTGCGCGTTTGGAAAAGCGTATCTGTTCAAGATACGGAATCGCCTCCCAGCTGATATGCCCAAAAACTCCCGGCTCGACCCCCTTGGGAAAGCTCGGCCCTCGTCTTTCAATCTTTATCGAACTCATGAATCGCGAGAGCAGCGTCGCTAATCCGCTTGCCTCGTCAACGGGTGTCGTCACGGGAGCTTCCGTTCCGTATTGCACGTGGCACACGCCATCCTCAATTCGAAAATCAGCTATTGGGTCGGTGCACACAAACGAGCGGCAGTCTCCCGCGCCGTGATAATCAGAGCTCTCGAAGAGAAACGTCCTTGTATGGGTATCCCGCAACCTTAAAAAGACGGCCGCTGGCGACGTAAGATCGGCATTGATGGTTGTACATTGGCTGATGATATTCATCGTAACGAATCCATTCGAGAGTAAGAGTATTATCGGTAAGGGGTGATTACGCCGCTAGGGGGCGAGAGTATATGTCGGGGCTTACGCCCACCAAGAGGCTCGAGAGGAGATTGCGATGCTAGAAAGCACGTTCGACATTTCTCCAAAGTAAGGCAAGCGGGGTGGTAAAGTCAACAAAAATAACTCGGCATTTCGTACAACGACCCTATCTATCTCATGACGGACTTCTAAAACTTTACTCGACCGCTGTAACCTGTCATCTCTAGATACCCGAGAACATCCTCTCCCTCGCTCGCTACGGGCCCCTCCCAGTAACGCGTCTGATTCGCCTCACCTAACTCACAATCCGCGACTCGGGCGGTAAGAACGACCTGAATGCCCTCTGATGGGACCTCGACTCTCCAGGCGATCGGATACTCCGCTTTGCTCGTCGAGCTTTTCCATGTCTTAAGGGGCGTGATCGAGAAATCTCCCTGCCGAAGAACCTTCTCGCCGTCTGTTGAGCGTATCGCGCCTGCCGCGAAATCAAGAGAACCATCCTCTCGTCGTAAACGGTACACCATTAAACTACGCCCATCTTTGAGCATGAGGCCCATCCAATCCCAGCCGACCTGAGTGTCCGCAAGCGAGTTAGTCATAAACTCATGGTCCATCCATCCAAGACCACGGAGCGTCTCGCTCGACTCACCTCGAATTACCTCCCCCACTATCGGCAGACGAGGCAAAGAGTAGTACTGCGAAGCGCAGCCAGAACAATTCGCTTTCTGGCTCCATCCATTCTGTCCTTGCAGCCATGGGGCTTGAATGTCGCGAACATTAAGCCGTACCGAGATCTCCTCGTCCTTGTCCGTCACGCTAAAGCGCAAGAACTGGTCCGCTCCAATCGTGTCGATTGTCCAATCGCCAGACCACACCCGAAGAAACGACTGGCTCGCTCCCGATAGCCCGAGCTCCGCTCCTCCCAGACGAGAACTCCAGAGGGTCTTTCCCTTTCTGAGGTCCGTTACCACGGCATGCGCCATGAATTGATCCTTGGATTTCCCGTCAACCGATGTAGCGCGGCGAAAAAAAGTTAATTGAAACCCGTATCGTGGCCTGGCCTGAAAGATATCGCGCTCGGAATCAAAGAGCTGTCCCGTATAATACCACCACTCGGTCTGAAAATCAGAGTGTCTTCCGTGATCTCGGGGAAAGCTCCATACATGCCCCGGCTCCGCTCGCCTGAAGGGCTCGGCATGAGCGACTGAGAAAAGCGCCAGAAACGAAATACACAGCTTCAGTAAATTATTCATCTCTCAGTCCCACACTTCGCCTAATACGCCGCACCACGAACAGCGCTCCGGCGACCATTGAAACAACGCATATCAACATGAAGCCCACGAGCTCCATCACCACCGCCGAGCCAATATCAAAATGCAATCGCCAGCCAAAAACGAGCGGATTTAGATACTCAGTGAGGATATATCCTAACATCACCCCACCAACGCCGCCCGCCACAATCGATACCGCGACTATGGTGATCGCCTCGACGCAAAACATGATCGTCCACTCTCCGTGACTCGCGCCTTGAACATCGAGCACGCGGAGGTCAACTCGACGCTCCCACGCGTGTTGCAGATACCCTGACACAAGCCCCGCGAAAGCAAGAACAAACACGACCCATCGGACACTATCAGTCACGGTGAATGTTCGATTGAAGATATCCTCGACTAAGCCTAAGAGCTCTCGATGATTGCGAACGACGATCGGCTCCTTGTAGCGTCGTTCTAGTGACTCTCGAACCATCTCGACCCGAGACGCGTCCCGTAGATCAATAGTTAGCGTTTTCGCGTCAGGCGAATCATACAAATCGTTGAAAAGCGATTCATCCGTCACGAAGAGAGGTTGTTCTGTGCCGAATTCCCGTAACACGCCAGCCACTCTCAATGGCCTTCGTCGCACCAACACTAGATCCCCTCGGGATAGATCGCCCTTACGCGCGGCGCTCTCGCTGATCAGGACGAATGGAGCGTCGTGGTTTTGAACCTCCTCACAACTTCCATTCACGAAAATGTACACGCCACGGGCGCACTGAGCCCTTATATCAGTGCCGGCGACGATGACATCTCTTCCATTAACTGAATCTCTCGTCTCGCGATACGCCACCACGCGTGACACTTCGGGATCCTCTCGTATGCCGTTCACTACCCCCTGACCTATACGGGACTCATGTCCATCTCCCGAGATCGCCGATGAGACGAAGAGATCACCCTGTAATCTAATACGACTCCAGTCTCGAAGGGTCCCTCGGAAGCTTCCGACCATGCACGCCAACGAAGTCATGAGGGCGATAGCCACCGCTGACGCGATTACGCCGAACGCGTAAGAACCACCCGATCGGCGAAGATGCGATCCCGCCAGCATTCGAGAGAGTCCCGAGCTCCGCGATATCAGAAAACCTGGAACAACCGCCAAAGCGCCCAAAGCGGTCCCAGCCACCCATATAAGACAGAACCCCACCGCTAGGTAGGTAAGGACGACAGTTGGACTCAGCCTAAGCCAAACGAGGCAGACGACCATGATCGCGCTGGTTGTTGCCGTCGCCGTGAGCGCCAGACCCCGTGATATCGGTCGCACATGAACTCTCTCTCGACGCGCTCCGTGGCTTACGCTCCCCGATACGGCTCGTATCGCCGCGGCGGTGGCGCTCAAGCTTCCAACAACGGTCACCGTGAGAATCGTCGCGAGCGCGCGAAGGGCGTAATCACCTCTGGAAAGAACCGAGAACTCGACGCTATAGAGATCGTAAGCCGTCGCAAGAAGTGAGTTCGTGATAGTGATCGTGACGGGATACCCAACGATTAATCCGAGTATAGCCCCACACGCGCTCGCGATCGCCGCCTCTAGCACGAGAGCTGATCCCAACTCGGAGGCGCTCAAACCAAGCGCGCTAAGGATAGAGACCTCGCGAGATAGCGCTATCAAACTCAGCTGCGTCGCCTGATACACCAATAAAGCGCAGACACACAGACTCATGGCGGCGACTATGAAGATGTTAAACCGATACGCCGCGGTTACCGCCCGCGCCCGCTCGATCGGGGCGGTAATTGGCTCAACCGTTATGAGATCACTGCCAGAAGATGACCTTACCCAAACTTCGAGGTCTTGAATCACCTGCGACAGAGAGACATTCCGCCTGGGGGCGATCAAAACCTCATCCACGCTCCCTACGCTCGAGAAGCGTTCAAGAGAGACAACAGCGGCCCTCGCGAAAAGCGCTTGATCTCCCTTTGGCAGAAGAGCGACTTTGAACACTTTAGGTTCGGTGCCCCATCGAAGCGCCACCGCGTCGCCTACCTTGAGCCCCAGCGATCGCATCGTATTCCCGGAGATCGCCGCTGTGTCTTCCGCCATCGGTGTCACCACACGAGAGCCGATGCCGCCGAGCCCGACTACCATAATGGGTGAGGACTCACCGTGCTGGGCTGCTTCTGTTACTCTAGCGATAAGACCCGACTCTCTCGTTATAAACACCACATCGGATACCGCCGGTAGCGTCATAAGCGCCGCCGCGACACGCTGAGAGCTCATACGTCCGCCACGCGAGGAGACCCGGATAGCGAACCTCTCGTCATTCAGGCCGATACTCTCCTCGAATGACTCAACACTCGAAAACGCGACTCTCGTGACCGCGGTCCATAAGGTGGTGGCGAGCGCCACCGAGAGCACGAGCAGACCAATCCGGAGCGGATTAGTCGCCCATCGTCGCGCGATAAAACGAACCCATAACCAGAACGGCATGACGCTCCGACGCGCCGAGAAGACAACATTATTCAATGAGCCCACCGTCACGCATTCGAAGCGTTCGTGAACAATACCGTAGCGCGCCTTCACTGTGCGTCGCCATGAGAACGGCGGTGCCCGAGTTCGCGATATCCCGTAAAAGCGTTAAGACTCTCTCTCCCGCTAAGGAATCGAGATTTCCCGTTGGCTCATCCGCCAGAATATAACGCGGATGGTGCGCGACCGCTCGAGCTATAGCGACACGCTGAGCTTCTCCACCTGAGAGGGTGGCGGGCAGTGAATTGGCCCGATGCTCCATTCCAAGGTCACGCAGCAACTCGCCCGCGCGCGCTTCGCTTCGCGCCCTGTCTCCCGTGACAAGCATCAAAGGCACCATAACATTCTCAAGGGCAGTGAGAGTCGAGAGGAGGTTAAACGCCTGAAAAACATACCCGACTTTTTCTCGGCGCAACTCCCGCAAGACGCCACCGGATGTCGACGGGATTATCGTCCCATCAAGACGCAGCACTCCTGATGATTGTGACTCAACAAGTCCAAGTATATTAAGCAGCGTGCTTTTTCCGCACCCTGAGGGACCGGTCAGCGCGATGAAATCGCCCTCACGTAAGAGCAAAGAAACTTCATGGACAGCGTCCACTCGTTGCTCTCCCTGAGCGAATGACTTTGAGATTCGTTCAGCCTCGACCACGATAGCTCTGGTGTCACTCATGACGCCTTTTTCCTTCGCTGTCCGGGCATTCGGACGTGACGGGCGACCACTCGCATGATCGTTTTCTCGCGAGACAACGTGAATATCCAACCACCATACGCTCGATACTCGGCGCCCTGAAGGTCGAACCGCTCGATCGACGACGCGACTTTGTGACGCTCGATCGGTTGTGAAAGCTGGAAAAAAGAGGAGAATTTCTCGAAGCACTCACCGGCCGTAAACCAACCAGTGAACTTCTCTCTCGGATCACGTGCCCTGCGGATCAATTCCGAAAACTCCGCGAAAGCGCGCGCGTGAACGGAGGTTCGTTTACCCGCGCGTTCGTAAAACCCGACTAAATCGCGGTGTTTCGGCGTCAATCGAAACGATCCAAGTTTCTCCCGAGGCACACGCGAGAGCTCGCTCCGCAAGAAAGAGCTTAAATTGCGCCCATGCGCCTCGATGATGCGGGTTATTTTCCCTCGCTCCTCAACGAAAAGAAACTTGCCCGCGACACGGACCTCTCGATGCTTCATCGTCTTCACGTCGAAGGGAACGAGCATCGGAAATCCTCGCGGTACCGCGCGGGCCCTACGAACAAGTCCCGCCAGGGCTCGCACGCACACTGAGAGGTTTTTCTCGCTTCCAGGATACCGACGTTGGAGGAAAGGCGAGCCCTTCGCGAGCTCCTCAAAGCTCTTGATAGTTTGTTCGGATAGTATCAGCCGCTTATCGCGTTTCTGAACTACCGCCTCAACGCCGCTACCGCTCGACCTGACTTCGAGACCTTTGCAGCGAGCGAGCTCAGGATCCGATGGATGAAGATACGTTGAGCTTGGTAAGAGAGAGCCAAGATAGTACGGAAGCCCAAACCTCTGAGGCGCCCCCACCTGCGCGGCGATGATGTATCCGGTGAGGGTGATTTTACCTTCGACTACGTAGAACCGTTCAGGCTCCCCATCCTCAAAAAGCCACTGCTTCGTCTTCTCAAAGGTTTTTTGAGCAGCTCCGGCGCTAGCCTTTGTCAGCCACGTTTGAAACTCAGTGATGACCTGATCAATCACTCGCTCCTCGATAAAAAGCCCGCGAGGCACAACCCGAATCCGCGCCTTTATCGGCTCGAATCCTTTGTTGGAACGAAGCGACTCTATGAAGCGGACTACCGCCCCACGAGGATCATCGGATGCCTGAATAACGTTCTGTTCCTGTGACATAACTCGCCCGGATATCGCTCCCTTACACCTAAAACCGCGCTGGCGGCCCCTAGAATAGCATAATAGTGGGACGCCCCACGCTACAAAGGTAGAGAGTAGTTCCCGTCCTGTCACAGACAGGTTACAATCCGCCTCCGCCCATGGCACACACGTCCCTAATGAATGAGACGAGCTACGGCGGATAGTTTCTGCCATTTTTGATTTTATGGACAGAAACTAGAATAGCTATAGTGACAGCGCCATGACCACTACACTTCGACTTCCCTGTATTATTGACGCGACGGACCCATGGTGCCACGCCCGCGCCCTCACGATTAAGACCCTACACGGAACCGTACAGACCCCCATATTCATGCCCGTGGCGACTCAGGCGGCGCTGAAATACACCGACCTCGATGACGCCAAAGGACTCGACTACCAGGTACTCCTCGCCAATACCTACCACCTTTTAATTCGTCCAGGTCCAGAGGTCTTTCAACGTCACGGCGATATTCACCGCTTTATGAAGTGGCACCATTCGGTTCTAACTGATTCTGGTGGGTTCCAGGTCTTCTCCCTGAGCAAACAGATAAGAATGACCGAAGAGGGCGCCTCTTTCCGAAGCTATACCGACGGCAAACGCATCATGCTCTCGCCAGAGCGCAGCATCGAGATGCAGCGAATCATCGGCAGCGACATCATGATGGTACTCGATCACTGCATCAACTCAACGTCGGATGAAGCCACGACTCGCGCGGCGCTTGAACTAACGACCCGCTGGGCGCACAGAAGCTTCGCGGCCAGAGGAGAATCGCCGCAGGCGCTCTTTGGTATCGTCCAGGGCGCCTGTTACCCACATCTGCGTAGGGAAAGCGCGCTGCGGATAACCGAGATACCCTTTGACGGATACGTGCTCGGCGGTCTCGCGGTGGGCGAAACCAAAGCTGAGCGGGAGGACACGACCGAGTTCGCGGCCCAGCTCCTGCCCCACGAT
>CAIVDM010000014.1 GCA_903904735.1 uncultured delta proteobacterium | reverse complement strand
CTACTTCAACTCTTGAAAACATAGCGTGGGACCACTAACCACGCATTTCGACCCTGCTCTGATCAATCGCGCCACAAACATCATCGGCCGCCACCGTAGTTCAACTACTTATAAAAAAGCGATCGATTTGCCTATCTTTGGCTATGTTTAGGATGCCCCGGAAATCCGAAGCGCTGCGAGTCATAGTAATTAATAAATGATATCGTACGCTTTTCGTTTCGGCGAATCCACAATTGCTCTTCATGCGAAACGTCGTTGATCATGATTGAAAACGCATTGCCTAAAAGGCTGCCCGGACTGAGACCCTGATCGCAGAGGCCCGCATATTCCAGACAGATTGATTGTCTATTTTTAAGTGATGCCTGAATTCGTGATTGAATACCCACAACCTCTTCGAATGAGAGTGTGCCTTTAAAGATGATCGTCTGTGTGGTGACACCATCTTCGTCTTTCAATCCGGCATGCTGCCATTGCTGGACCGACGTGTTGGTATGATGAGCAAGAACCTCAACCGCTTGGAAAGTAGTAAGGTTAATCTTTGTGACAAGTATAGCGGTATGTTCTCCGGATGAGGACGACTGCTTGGAAGGGAATAGGACCTCAACAACTCGGAAGTCCTCCGGCTTTGATTTCACTGTCCAGGGTTCTCTTGACCCAGTGAGAGGTTTTTCGTGATTAACTGAGTGCATGTCTAGCGCGGCCATATTTCAGGCTCTATAAAACGTATCTCTCTCTGGCCTCGTCTTGTTCAAAGCTCTGCAAACGAAACAGTGCTCGCTGGATATCATCACGCTGCAGATGCCTCATGATAATGTCAGCAGCCAGCACATTTCCGATATCGGACAGATGCACTCCATCTGACCAAAGTGATTCATAACCACTGTGCGCTGAGAGATTCGTATGCACCCGCTCGAATTCAATGAATAGATCAATGAAATAGATGTTACGACCTTTGCGGCGAGTTACCTCCGATTCGATGGCCTCGTTGTAAGTTTTCAATGCCGCATTGATTGCAGGCGCATCCTGCTCAGTATTCACTAAAGGTTCTCCAATACAGAAAACAAGGCGACATCTCTTTTGCGCCTCATCAATAACCTGAGTATACCGCTCCGAAAACTCGACCAAGTTAACCGCCTCACTGGGGCGCCCTTGAAAGGTGCGCATCACATCATTAATTCCGACACAGATGAACGAAACGTCAGGATAGGGGAGTCGCTGCACAGAGTTTGCAAGTTGCGTCTGCACATCGCGAATCGTTGACCCACCCACCGCAAAGTTAAGGAACTGGAAGGAACGCTCGGGAAAAGCCACCTGTAGTCTTTGAAGGACCATCTTGTAAAATCCGGCGGTCTCATGCCCACGGACGGGCACTGACTGACCAGGAAGTGGAAGATTATAATGAGGGTTGTCGACTACAATCGCCGGCCGATCAACGAGACTGTCGCCAAAAAAAGAAAACGTTATGTCTTTCATGTCCAATGATTCCATCTTTCCTCGAAACTCATTCAAAATCCGAATACTCTTGGAGTCTCCGACTACTTTGCAATTCGGGCGAATACTTTGACGGAGATGCGCTCCGGCCCCTATGAGCGTATTTTGGCCGACTCTTACGCCAGGCAAGACGCGGACCTCGTCGCTGAGTATGGCCATGGGTTCAATCACGATTGGCGCAGCTTCGAAGCCGCTCGCCTAGGGTGTCCTCCCTTTGCCCTGCACCAGTTCTATCCTGTTCTCTCGGTGATTGTGATCTCGAAGAGAAACATGGTTGGCAATGCCCACGCCGTCGCCGATGGTAATAGAGCACATGGTCGCTATGGTGCTATTCCGTCCAATGGTGACGTTCTTACCAATAATAAGCGTTCCGTCGCGGTTTACTTCGAGATGAGCGCCACGCGAAATGGCAACGCCATCGGCGATCTCAAGGTACTTGAACTGAGGATCGAGATAAATACTGGCTCCATTCTCAATCGTAATGTTTGAGCCGATGCGACAACGCGGATGAGCCGCAATTTCCGTAAGCGTAGATTCAGTAACTGTCGCGCCTTGTTGTAGGTTGAACATGAGTTAACGAGCCGCACAATTAAGCAAAGCACGTTTGACCAGCGGATGGTACACGACGCACTCGCGGCGTCAACGGTCAACTAGGGGCGCAACAGCCCATAGTGCTACGCTGCTGCGCTGCGCATAGGAAAGAGAAAGACTGTCACCATTTCGCTACTACGCAGCAGAGCTGTTCAAAGTTGGACGACGCTAAAGCCCGAAGTAGTTGAAATTCCGACGAAAAGGCGCTCCATCCCAGTGAGCTGCTGTAAGTCCAGCCGCTGTAGTGGATTCAATCTGTTGGCATTCTTCGTGACAGTCTGCTGCCCGCGCGCCACGACCGCCTAGAAATCAGAAAGGAAGCGAGCTGGTGAAAGTTTGACGACGTTGTCAAAGAGGAGGACATACGTCGTCGCTTAGACCTTGTAGGGCCAGGCGGTGTTTCTTGGGACGAGGGAGTTTGCGCGATAATCTAACGAACGGGTTAGCGAATGGTGAGAGAAATGGGGGAAGTAATAGGAAAATGTGGCAAGGGACTGTTTTGAAAACGGAAGTCTAAGTGCTGCCTATCCCAGACGGTGACTCCATAGTCGAGTGGGCGCACCTATTGGCTTAGCGTGCGCGCTTTATTGGCTCAGCCTACGGCTGATTGATATATCCGCGTTCGAGTCCTTGCTTTATGGTTTCAGTTACCCACCGCCAGAGCGCTTCGGAGCCAGCAGCAATGTGGCTGTTTTTCTCGATAAGCTGTTCAACAGTAAGATTGTGAGACTGCCAGGTGCCGCCTTCATTATTAAAATTCATAAGGAAGGCTATTGCACGATCAATCGCCGCGGCATATCGAGCCTCGGGCGTGACGCGTGCCTCGAATTCGCGCCATAGCCTCAAATAAAAAACTGCTTGTTCGTCTGGCAGCAGGGCAAAGATTCGCTCGGCAGCCGCTTGCTCGCGTTCTGAAAGGGCGGCGTCTTGGTGCTTCTCGTAGTGAAATGTGTCTCCGACGTCTATCTCCACAGTGTCATGGATAGTGAGCATCTGGACGACTCGAAGAATATCAACGGACTCGGTTGCATGCTCGTGAAGAAGCAAGGCGCACAGTACAACTTGCCAGCTATGCTCGGCTGAGTTCTCGCGGCGTTCAACACCAATTGGCGAAGTCCGCCGCAGAACTTGCTTAAGCTTATCTACCTCAGCTATAAATTGAAGTTGTTGAACGAGTCGTTCGTAGCTCACTTGCGCCGTCCTTGCTTGATACGTGTTTGCTTTTCTGATTAGCCAGAGTGAAAAATGAGTGTGTCGTTAATGCCTTTGCCGACGATACTAATGGTATATCTTTAATGCCGACGAGCGTAGAAGTCTATGATCAGTTTGGCGCAAAATGTTTGTTTCAAAAGTTTTATTGTTCTAAAAAGCTGAAGGCTATGCCTCATTACTAGGGGCCGCTTTAGCGATATTATCGGCTTCTATGAACAAAAGCCGCACATTGCTGGTACACCCCACCTTTCTACACAACCTCTGCTCGCCAACTTCGATTACTCAGGTGTATGCCCAGAGCGAATCGTTTCTTTAGAGAAAATAAAGTGTACGAAATCATTCCCCGTACGCGGGAGCATCTCCCCATGTCTCCACCAAGGCCTCAAATGAGATACCGAAGGATAGGACGATCGTTCGCTTTTCTGTAATTAGCTGAACTGTAGTAGTGGGTCGATACTTGTTCCGTAGCTCCACGCTATGGTTTCAAGGCTCCAAAGAGAGCGTGGAAGGGCGAGCGAAGTCGCCAAAAATGGCGTAAGACACGCACTCCTAATTTTTCCGTCACCGAGGAAGCGGGGTTTAGAAGTCATCAGGCTACGGCTCAAAGGAGTCGTAGGAGGGGAGCTCATCGATAGCCTCCACGGCATCGATGAACTTAGGAATAGGTGGAGTAGCCTGCCCGACTACGCCAAGGCTCCGTCGGATGAAAAAGTACGGGATGCCTTTAAGACTTCATGATGTCTTTTATGGAATGCTCATCCTGAATAAGCGCGATAATACGCATCTGCGCCTTACATGTGGGACGCTTCCACCTTCGCTGAAGCTACGGTGGACAAGCAAGAGGATTCGCTTTACTTGTCCTCCGAAGCCGTGTGCGAAGGAGGATACACGCGGCCCAGTTGCTCTTTCGGAACTCGCGTCTGTAATCGCTCTCTAGCTCCTCAGCCGGAAGGGGAGTGAGCTTGGCACGGTCACCTCGTCGCCTACAGGAGTATCTGCCGTCGGCGCACATACGAGGGCATCGCCGATTTCAACGTCGATGCCGAATTATGGGATCCTGTTAGGTTCTCTAATCCGTGATTCAGCCTTGCAGCGCGTGAAGACTAATGTGGAAAAGGGCGCGAGTCTCTTCCCGTCCCCAAGAGATATCGCCTGCCTTGAAAGAGATCGAGTTGTGTAACAGGGCGTGTACGGAGCCACGCCCTCCCGTTGTTATCCGCCTCTACTTAATAAAGCGAGGGCGCCGCTAAAAACTCTCCAATTACGAGTTGAACTACACAAGGTATTATCGAACGAGCAAATCGCTCGCGACATCGAGCTTCGCTTGAGTTTTCAAGATGGTGATGCTTGAGGCGATCGCCTGCTGAGTGCTCTGCTCGCCCGCCTCGCGTCGGTACTTATCAAGAACCTCACTGGCCACCGTGGACTTCGTGTCTGGCTCAGTGACCTTTACGACAGCTCCAACGACAAGTCCATTCGCCCCTCGGTATGGTTTACCAAGAACTCGCGGCGCTGCGCGTGACGAGAAGATCGCCTCACGCATCTCTGGTGTCATAGTAGCGAGGGTGGACGAGGTTGGCGCCGCTGGTGAGATCTCAAATTGATTTGTCACCGTCGCGCTCATTGTCTTCGCGAGCGTCGCGAACGATCCAGGATCCTTTGAGGCTTGAGCGATGAGCTCTTGAGCCTTAGCGTCGAGTAATTTGGTCGCCTGATCCTTCTTCCACGCTTGTCGAACTTTCTCTTTTACCTCCTCAAAGGCAGGTGTCGTTGGCTCCTTGAAGTCGCGGATTTGGAGCGCGACCGTTGACTCGCCGAGATCCACTACTGTAGCGATAAGTCGTTCTGATGGCGGGATCAAGAGCGCCTGCTGGGTGAGACCCTTTAAGAGTGGATCTGGATCTTGCCCAGTTTGACTTAGAACCGATGATTTCGGGGTGGGGAGTCCCATCGACTTCGCGACATCAGCTACAGAGCTTGATGTTTTCTTCG
>CAIVDM010000013.1 GCA_903904735.1 uncultured delta proteobacterium | reverse complement strand
GGCCATCACGCCTTTTGAGAGTTTCTGCTCCCAGCATGAGTACGGGTAGTCGCGCATGTACTCGAACGCTCCGTCGAGCGCGCCGATTACCGACGACGAGAGCACTACACCGACAGAGCCGACGCCTGGCAAAAGATCCGCCGGAAACGAGACTGGCTCTGATACTGGGTTCCCTTCCGAGGAGCCGAACGTCGCCGATGTTTGAAGAGCCGCGCCTTGCGTTATCGGCACCGAAGCGACCAGCATGTCTGAACCGAGAGCATCAAAGGCGCGCGTGACAAAACGCGCGGTGCCCGCTCGATCACCGCGCACACGGACCTCGACCGGATAACGTTTGAAAGGCTCGGCATGGATGCGCTGTATTCTGGACTTGCTTGGCCCATCAAGAGAGGCGTCGCCTTCGAGTACTGTCTCTACCGAGAGGTCACGCGTCTGCTCACTTCGATTCATCACCGTGAATGTCGCGCTGAAGATATCGCCGACACGAACCTGATTCGGCAGCGCTGAGCGCACCTCGGTGTCCTTGGTCACGACGAGTGAACCTTCGCCAAGACCCATCTGATCATCTTTACTGAAACCAATCGCGAACACTTTCCACTTGGTGAGGTTATCAGGAGCCGTAAAACTGAATGTGGTCGTACCTCCACTATCCGCCACGAGCGCCGGGTTCCAGTAACCTACATACTTTTTGATAGACCGCATATCGAGCTTTGAGCCGCCATCTCCACCTGGATTCGCCCCCTTCTTCTCGAACTTCTGTCGACCGACGAGCATCTTGATCAAGTTGAAGTTTCGTATGTCGAGACCATCGAGTAGATACATGCCGCGGTATGGATCGAAGTATGTCCGTCCAGGCGCCAAGAGATCGAATACCGACTCATCCAGCACCGTAACGGCGAATTGAGTGGGAGTCGCGGTTCCCGCTGAAGAACGCGCCGTGAGTCGCACATGCACCGTCTCTCCTGGCTTTACGGTAGGCGGCGAGGCAGTCACATCGACCCTAAGCTCCTTCGCCTGATCCCTCACCTCAATCTGCGCGTATCCCATACGAAACGCCGGCTTTCCAAGATCGACTTGGTTCTCAATCGGCTTCTCGACTCGAGGCGAGACTATCGTAGCTGAGAAATATACGGCGGGAATGTGATCCTTCTCGACCGGAAGCTCAACTACCGTGGCTGCGTCTGGTAGGACTTGAGTCCATGATCGCTGTACGCCATACCGCTCCACGGTAAAGAGCGCCGTGGCGCCTGGATATGGATTGCGAATGAAGAACTTCGCCGTATCTCCGACTTTATAGCTCTCTTTCTCAGGGATGATTGAGAGGTCCGTGTTAGCGCCTGATTCCCAGACAATATTCCCCGCTCCAGTAGCGTAGCGACTAGTCTCGCTTCTGTACTCCCTGCTCTTTGTGTCTGTGACTTTCGCGACAAAACGATAAAGTCCCGCTTTCGTTGGCGTGAACACGCAGCTCTGTGCCGCCGCCGCCGAGGTCAGGTCACACGTTTTTACCGGGACCCAAGTTTTGTCATATCGTGTAATATAGGCGTTTCCGGCGCCCTTGATTCTCGCCGCCGTCACCTCTTGATATTCGGCGATGAGAGAGTACGCGGCACCGACGACGAACTTACCATCCTCGCCTACGACTGCGCCGAGAAAACTCGATTCCTTACCGGCAGCAAGAAGCCAGTCGCCCTG
>CAIVDM010000012.1 GCA_903904735.1 uncultured delta proteobacterium | reverse complement strand
TGTAAAGCCAACGACCCTCGAATCGGTGCGGGAGGTGTTGGCTAAGAGCTCCTAATTCCTTCTGTGAAGATCCAGACCTGATTGTCAGACCTGATTGTCTCAGAGACCGCGCGCGGCAGATACGTCGCTTGGCCCGTGAGATATGTTGTCTGAGCAGTCGAATAGTCTCGGTGTAATCAAACGCTTGCATTCGGGCGCATAGCGAAACTTTGCGCGAGAATCCTCGATTTACATGCGTTGAGAGCATACTAATCGTGAGGCTAAAATGTTTCGAATCGATCAGATTATGAGCGCGACCCAGTTCATTCGCACGTTTCGACACGTGGCTCGGTTTCTGGCGCGCAATCCCGAGCCGATCCTGATAACTCAAAGAACTGGCAGGTTTATCGTTGTCATGGATGGTGAGTTCTTCGACGGCCTGATGCGAGTTCGTGACAGGGTTTCAATATGTGCTGAGTGCGAGACACGCGTACTACACTCTGATTCTAAACCACATAATCACCGCGCGTTCTCTGAGACGACGTGAGGTTTTCGGTACTCGTTTTGGGGTTAATTTGATAAGAATATTCCGGCGCTGAAGGCGTCTGATAGTTCACGACTGAAATGGATTGGGGACCTCTCTATGGTAGATGGCGGTAGGTTATGGAGAGGGGGCGCTGGCGCGCTAGCTTTCTTGGCGTTGGGCTTTCAGACCGTTGTGCACGCAGAGGCGCAAGACGCGCCACGCCAAGCCGTTGAAATCATCGGCCTCACTCCATCTGGTCAGCATGTTCCTCCTCCCACGGAGGTCGTATTCAACTTTAGTCGACCGGTCGTTCCCCTTGGACGCATGGAGAGAGCCGTCAGTGAGATAGGGATCACATTCTCGCCTACTCTTGAGTGCGAATGGCGGTGGATAAACACCTCATCACTTGGATGTCGGCTGGGTGAGAAGGTCAAAGCTCTACCGGCCACCGACTACCACGTGAGGGTTTCAGCGCGCTTTGACACGACCGTGAAAGATTCCCTCGCGAGCGATCAGACGTTCTCATTCTCGACAAGTAGTCCTACTGTCACCAGCGAATGGTTTCGTGACTGGAAGGGGCCAGGGACGCCGGTGATCTTGGTGTCCCTAAGCCAACCCGTTACGGAGTCTTCGCTTCGTGAGCACATATTCTTCGCCGACCAGCAAGGAAATCGCTTTGCCGCCACGTTCGCCGAGCCAACTATAGACCCGTATACCGGCGAAGCGCGCGCACCATCACCCTCGGAGAAAGGCTTGCGCTGGCTTGTTGAGCCGACCACCGAGTTGCCTCTCGGTCAAACGCTGCAATTAAAGGTCTCGCCAGGCTTAGTGCCCCTGCTCGGGACGAAGCAAGGCAAAGAAGATCGAGCCGTCAGCACCTTTGACACATTCGACGCGTTTCAGTTCCTTGGAATTGAGTGCCAAGACCTTAAGGGAAAAGCGATCTCAATCGACTCACGCATGACGCAAACTGGCTCGCGAGCGTGCGATCCTTTGAAGCCGATCTACCTCTCGTTTAATTCGCCGACTCTCAAAGACGGCGTCAAGGGGGGACTGGTCTCGCAGCCGGATATTCGAGGTGGAAGGACCGACTTCGATCCATGGGAAGACGTGCCGTCATATTCGGGACTCAATCGCACACACAGAAAGATCCAGAAGTATCTTGTCTCGTTGCCGTTTGGGCTCAAGGCGAACGCGCAACATACCTTCACCGCCGATCCGGCGGCGATTCATGATGAGTTCGGAAGACCGTTACGCGAACCACTGTCGATCCAGATGCGCACATCGCATCGCTCTCCGCGCTGGGTGCTTGATAACGAGATCTCAGTGCTTGAGAAAGATACCGACACGCAGCTTCCGGTGGTCGTGAATAATCTCCAATCTCTGCAGATTGACTACCAAGCCGTGACCGCGAACTCGAATGAGACCAACAAAACACTAAATCTGAAGCCGTATCAGGTTGATGACATCGCATATCCTTTCCCGATCGATATCCGAGCGATGCTCGGCGGGCGCTCGGGAATCGTGCAAGGAACATTACGCTCGACACCCACGACATCAGAGGGCTCCAAGTGGTTCTTCTCGCAGGTGACGCCTTATGAGCTTCACGTCAAGCTAGGACACTTCAACTCGCTTGTGTGGGTAAGCTCATTCGCCTCGGGAGCAGCGATCACTGACGCTCGAGTCTCGCTCGTCGCCAATACGATGAACAATCTCTCTTCGTCTCCTAAAGAGCTCGCGAGCGCGAAGACCGATAATCACGGCGTGGCGATGCTCGCCGGGTTACGCGACGTTGATCCTGAGCTCGATCTCGTGAACCAATGGGCTCCGTCCGCAACCCGTATGATGGTGAAAGTGGAGAAGGACGGAGACGTCGCCTATCTTCCGATCGGCTGGGATTTTGAGGTCTATTCGAACTCCGTCTACGGGGGCTCCTCGCCGCGTTATGGGCACATACACACGTGGGGCACGACCGCGCAGGGTCTTTACAAAGCGGGAGACCGGATACAGTTCGCCCTGTGGGTGAGGGATCAAAACAACGAGACCCTCACACAGGCTCCTCGTGGCGAGTACTCGCTACAGGTGTTCGACCCGATGGGTAAGGTGGTTTTCACGATCCCGCGATTCGAACTGTCGGAGTTCGGGTCCTACGGCGGTGAGTTCGCGACAAAGACTGACGCGGCTGTTGGCTGGTATACCTTTAGTCTCCGTTCTAATTTCTCGAAGCAATCGTGGCAGCCATTGCGCGTGTTGGTGAGTGACTTCACGCCAGCATCCTTTAAAGTTTCGGCTGAGCTTAACGGAAGTCGTTTTCACGCTGGAGAGAGCGCGCAGCTCACAACGCAGGCTCGCCTTCACGCGGGTGGTCCATACGCAGACGCCGCGAGCCGAATTGTAGCGACCGTGAATAGCGCAGTCTTTGAGAGCGCGGAGCCTGCTCTTAAAGGTTTTCAATTTGGCGTATACGACGATTCCGATACATCCTCCTCGCAACAGGTGTACGAGCAGGAGCTTCGGCTTGATTCCAAAGGCGACCTCCTCACCGCAATAGCTCTACCACAGCTAAACATTTCCTATGGTAACTTCGTCGTTGAGAGCGCGGTGCGCGACGATCGCGGCAAGTTCGTGGCGAGTCAGGCGAAGGCGACGTACGTTGGTCGCGATAGGTTCGCTGGAGTCAATCAGGGCGACTGGCTTCTTGCTGCCGGTAAGGAATCGAGTTTTCTCGGCGCAGTCGTAGGCGAGGATGGTAAGTTCGTCGTCGGTGCCGCGTACTCTCTCATCGCCGAATATCAAGAGGTAACGGCGGCGAGAATCAAGGGCGCGGGCAACGCCTATATTGCGCGATACGACAAAAATTGGGTGGCGGTAAAAACGTGTGACCTGACCTCGGCGGCGGCGGCACAGAGCTGCGCGTTCACGCCGGCGAAAGCGGGGCTTTATCGTTTTGTCGCGAAAGCAATCGACACCAAGGGCAGAGAGTATCGAAGTGAGATAAGTCGCTACGCGACAGGGCCGGGAAGTGTCGTGTGGGAATCAGGCGCTAACACGGATCTCTCAATCATCCCTGAGAAAGAGACCTATAAAGTCGGAGATACGGGGAAGTTCTTTATTCGCAACCCCTATCCAGGCTCTACGGCGCTCTTCACCGTAGAGCGCTACGGCGTGCAGCGATCCTGGACTCAGGTTCTGACCGATTCAGCGACGGTCGTTGAGCTCCCGATCCAAAGAGACCACATCCCGGCGGTCTATTTCTCAGCAACGATAGTCTCGCCCCGCGTTGAGAAGCCGATTGAGAATCAGGTCGATCTTGGAAAGCCCGCCTTTCGGATGGGGTACGCCAAGATCGAGGTAAGGGACCAGGCGAAGGAGCTTCGCGTGGACGTGACCGCGGCTCCGGCGACAGTAAAGCCAGGCGAGACGGTGCATGTGCGACTCACGGGTCGCTCGTCAGCGGGAACCCCCATTCCTACTCAATTTGCTGTTACGGTGCTTGATGAGTCGGTCTTCGATCTCTTGTCACCTGGTCGCTCATACTTCGATCCATACCGCGGTATGTATCTGTTGGATGGTCTCGATATCAGAAACTTCAACCTGATCAAGATGCTCGTTGGTCGACAGAAGTTCGAGAAGAAGGGCGCGAATCCAGGAGGAGACGGCGGCTCGAAGCTCGATATGCGTTCTATCAAAAAGTACGTTGGTTACTGGAACCCGGCTCTCGCGGCGGATGGTGAAGGAAAAGCCGAATTCAGCTTCACCGCTCCTGACAATCTCACCAAGTGGAAGGTGTTCGCGATCGGTTTCAGCAAGGATGATCAGATGGGCCTCGGTGAGGGCTCGCTTGTGGTAACGAAAGACACCGAGGTGCGCTCAGCTCTGCCAAATCAGGTCCGAGTTGGTGACGTGTTCAGCGCGACATTCACCGTGATGAATCGGAGTGAGCATACGCGAGAGCTCTCAGTAGAGAGCGTACTCGAAGGAGACGCATCCCTTGACGGCTCAAATACTCCAAGAGTTCGGCGTATCCGCGCCGAGCCCTTCAAACGGTATTCAGTTGAGATCCGTGCGCGCGCTGATCGAGCCGGAACAGCGCGTTTTGTCACGCGCGCTTTTGATGCCATTGGATCAGACTCGCTGGTCGCCTCGGTGCCGATAACGCAGGGCGCCGCGCTCCAAACAGCGGCGACGTTTGGCTCTTCGGAAGCGAAGTCGGTATCAGAGCCCGTTTCCTTTCCAGCGGATCTTTTGCCAGGCGTCGGCTCTGTCGGTGTAGTGCTCTCGTCGTCGGTAATCGGCGCGCTCGACGGAGCGTTCGAGTACATGCGCGACTACCCGTACTCATGCTGGGAGCAGAAACTCTCAAAAGGCGTGATGGCC
>CAIVDM010000011.1 GCA_903904735.1 uncultured delta proteobacterium | reverse complement strand
CGGAGCGATTCTCGGTGGACATTAAACACACAGGGGAGGTTTTGTAAGTGATTGATGTGCTTTGTAAAACAAAGCATGAAAAGTTGCAATGGGTAAAATACACACCGCATTGCGTGTCGCAGGGAACTCGTTTGGGGAATGAAATGGAAAGCACTGTGAATTCAGCATACTAGGGAAGGCTGCCTTGGCTATGACCCTGTCTAGCCACCAAACCGAATCCTTTGCAGCGATTGTGTCGATCCTGTCAGCGAGGGCGTTGAGCAGAAAGATCGACCGCCTATGCCTCGTTTTGCTGACAAGTCTTCATACCTCTGAATAAGGGAGCGCCCCGCCGAGACCTTCGTGCGTCGCGGGGTGGCATAAGAGATGGACACCAAACTAGCGCCCAACGGATCGGCGACTACTGCGCCAAATTCCGCTCCACAACAGGGGCAACAGCCTTCGAACGGCCAAGAACAGAGTACAAACCAAAGCACCGCCGAGCCGAGCGCAAATGGCTCACTCACGAGACCAACCTCTGTGATAGCCGACACGATGAATCGGGCGCTCGACCAACGTCAGGAGCAGCAGCTGTATTCATCGACCTGGTCCGGCGTGCTGCATGTTCTCACGACAGTGATTCCCACCCCCGCTCGAAATGATCGG
This sequence comes from uncultured delta proteobacterium, assembly GCA_903904735.1. Lineage (GTDB taxonomy): Bacteria > Bdellovibrionota_C > UBA2361 > UBA2361 > OMII01 > OMII01. Next base: position 24,936 of record CAIVDM010000011.1, on the reverse strand, counting down.
CAGCGTGTCCAGGAGTTGATACAAACGCTTGAGTTACTCGCGGAGGATCAGAAGAAGAAACATAAGGCGTTCGATCCGAGAGATCCAGTTTTCTTCAACAAGTTCGCGTCACTGCTTGGCCCTGCGCAAGCGGAAGCGTTTGTCGCGAAGACACAGAAGCTCGTTAGTGAACGAAACGATCCCGCCGCGGTCGGGCGACTCCTGAGAGATATCGCTGAATTGGTGGAGGGCTCGCAGCTCGCCGCTAAGTTTGGGGTTGATACAGCTACCGTCGAAGAGGAGCTGCGACGACAATTGCCGCTAAGTCCTCGCAAGGCCACCGAGGGGGCGCGTGAAGTTCTAAGTCGCGTTAGCTCAGAGCCACCAAAAGGACATGTAGTCGACGACGCGCTACTACAACAGCCAGTAACTCCCGCTCGAGCGCGGCATCGCCTGGAAGAAGTTACTCAGATACTGGCCGACCCTAACGCGAGGGGGGAAGGACTCCTCATCGCCTTGCATAGTCTCGGACTTACCACTGAGGAAGCCGCCGCGCTCCAGACGGCCTACAAGCAGGCTTATCCTGGCGCTGATTTGCGTTCAGTAATACAAGCGCGTGTAGATCCCGTGGATCATGCCGCTATCAATCCTCTCGTAGCGGGACAAAGGGGGGAGTTCATAGTTGACCGCGTCACGGCGCTTCATAGCCGACGAACCGACGAAAGCTCGCATGCGGCCTGGATGTATCTCGCGTACGCCAGTCCGGATGACCTGAATGAGGCGCGGGCAGTGTGCGCGCGCAAACAGCCGCGGGGTGATTTTGATGCCGTGGTCAAAGCGGTCGGTGGGGAAGATCTGGCGCGTTTAATTAAAGCCATTGGAGATAATCAGCCTGACGCCGCCAACGCCATTCGCGTTCATAGCATTGTAGTGACCGCGGCGGATCAGCCATGGGTTCTAGTGGATGTGTTAGAGAGTCTAAATCCAGAGCAGCGACGTGCCGCCGCAGCGGCATACGAGCAAACCTACGGCAAATCGCTCAGCGCGTATATCGGTGAGACACTAGGCGAGCCCGCCAAACCCCGCTTGGCGCGCGCGGCTCAATCGCTTGTTATCGCCTTGATTGGAGGTAATCTATCAGCGATGGGTGAAGCCAAGGCTCGCATGGCGCTCGGAATTCCTGATGGCGCGCCTGACATTACGCGTTTCAATCAGGCGCTCAGCGAAATTACGCCCGAGCAACGCCAAACTATTCTTGCCGAGGCGCAAACGTCACGCTCGTCTGATCCTGTGACTACGCAAAAATGCGTGGAATTACTCAAGAACGGACCCATGTCAGCCGCTGAGCTTAATTCATACACACAGGATCAGCAGAGGGCTCGGGCTTTGGTTCCTCAGGTTACGCAGATGTTGGAGAATCCGCAGTTTAGTGGAGAGGCCGTCTTACTTACCCTAGCCAATCATATTCCCAATCGACAAACATTCGAGATTCTGTGCGCTGAGTTTCAAGCGGCGAGTCCTGGCAAAGATGGTAATTTACGGCAACTCTTGCTTGACCGAGTGCCGGGAGCGGATCCTTCAGCGACCCCCTCACGAGCAGCTTTGCTTATGGGCGCAGACACCCAGCGAGCGGCACAGTTAAACCGTGACGGTCTTCTCGTATTAATGGATGGGAACCGCCTCGAGTTTCTCGCGAACCGAGTGGAAGCGTGCGGTGGAACGGCTAATCCTCAAGCCGCTAATAATTTGAAATTACTCCTTGGAACAGCGACAGGAGAGGAGCTTAAGCAGCTGGATGCGCGCCTCTCTCAAAATAACCAGCCTAATCTTAGCGCCAGATTGCACGCGATCGGTGGTGATGAATTGCGAGACTTTATCGCCGCCCGTCGTGACGGCAATCGCGTCCTGGTTGGCGCTATTACCGTTCAGTCGCTTATCGGCGGGGACTCTCCTCACCCAGAGGAACTCGTCAAGTTTTTACGAGCAGTCGGTCCACGAGAAGCTCAGCAAATTTTACAAACATTTGAGAAACGCTATGACAAAACTCTTAACACTTACTTAGCGGAGCAAGTTGGTGAACCATCCCATGCGCGAGTAAGCCCACGCGATCGACCGTTGACACTGGCGTACCTATCAGGCGACTCAACGCGCGTCGAAAATGAGCGGATGCTGCGCGGTCTCGGCTTTCAGGGCGGCGATCTGGATGAGCGTGATGTGAATCAGCTCTTGCGTGAAGTGTCACTAGCGCGACGCGCCGAGTTGCTCACCTTAGCGCGGGATTACGCGCGTCAGAATTATGCCACGCTGATAGGGGATTCTGAGATCGGCAAAAGCTTGCCCGTGCCGGTTAACAATCCGAATGCGCAGCTGGCCAACGTCATTTTAATGCGATCTTCCGGTGACGCTAAACACGCGGTACGTGTGTTGGAGCTTTTATCATCAGGGCCAAAGGATCCGGCTCTCATGGAGATGTATCTGCAAGCTAGGACCGCGACTGCACAGCGGGCCACTCTCTATGAGGGGGTCGCGGTACACTTTGACGAAGCCGAAAAAAATCGCGCGGTGTACGAGAACGGTGTCCGACGTAACATGCAAACCACGTTGGATGAACTCAATTCCGCCAGTAACTATTGGAACCCGTTTTCTCATCTCACTGGTTTACGCGACAGTTTATATAGGAGCCTGGAAAATGATAGGGCCCTTGTCGACGAGTATGTTCAACAGGCTGGCGCCATACAAACGGCTAAATCTCAGGCGACAACCGCGGCCACGAATGCGCGCTCGGCTAATACCCAAGCGCTCGAGCATCTGTGGCAAGGTAATGTCAGACAAGCGACGGAGCAGCTACAAATCGGAGATCGAAATTTCAACGAGTTCAGCGTTGTCATGAATGGACCAGGTGCCAGAGCCATTCCCGACATGAGGCGCTGGAAAGCAGAGATGCGGAACGTCCAAAACAGTCTGTCAGAGGTCGTCCAAAGTTGTAATCGTTATGAGCAGGGCGTGCGATATGTTCAAACGGGCCTGGCGATAGTCGGTGGAGGGGCAGTTATCATCGTGAGCGGTGGAACCGCAACGCCACTGATGGCGGGGCTGTATGTAACTATTGCCATGACGCCCGCTGTTCTAGTGGAGGCGGCCTTCGAACTTCATAACGGACAATCTGCTGGCGATGTGGCGCTTAATGCGGGCGGACGCACATTAGGCAATTTTTCAAATGCGTGGGGCGGCGCGTCTCTAACAGGCATAGTTGCCCGGCCAACGGCGGTGAGTTGGACCACTCAGGGGATTCTACGGACAGGAGCCGCAGAAACAGGCAAGCAGGTCATCAAGCAGACGGGCAAGCAAGCTGCCACCGAAACGGGTAAGCAAGTAGTCGTCAACACACCTGTGGCCACGCAGTATTCTTTACGTTTATTTGGCACCGGGGGACGTGTTCTAACATCGGCACCAACACAAGTTTCGAGCGTTGGTCGTCAATTGCTTTCGCAAGCCCCCAACTTTGAAGCCGGCGCGAAGACTGTCATGAATATCGCCGGGCGCGGTGGTTGGGGTGGCTGGTTTTCGGTTGAAGATGGGAAGCCTTCAAATAGCACTCAGACCACACCACAGGTGGCGCCCAGTCGACCACCCGAGGACACTACAGCGACAAGTGGTAATTCAAGTGGTTGGTCCCCATCAATCGTCGGCCCAACCTTCCTTGATGATCTATTTGTAGACTCCGGTAAAAAAGATCGAAAGCCATCCTCATCTTCTGGCACTCCTCCCCCCGGATCTCCACCGCCAATCATCCCTGCGATAGAGGTGCCGTTAAACGCAGGCGATAAGCCTAAGCCCGGTGACGCGCCTGGTTCCGGTGGACCAGCGATGGGCCCTGATAGCGGAGGACCAAACACCTATGTCTTGGCGTCTCTCCGTGAAGCTCAGGAGAGCGTTGATTCAACCAGGAATAGGGCGATTGAGGAGCTGCGAGGTACGCGAGAGGCGGCAAAGGAGCTTCAGGCGACTCACGAAAATCTACTGGCGTCGCTACGAGCCGAGCAAGATGTATCGCGCGAGCAACAGAGGCAGCATTATAGCGATCAGAGAGAAACGTTAGAAGATCGCGTCCAGCGACTCGAGGAGACGCAACGAAATCTCCTTGAGGTAGTGGGAAGACTCGAGGCGGAGGAGCAGGGGGCCTTCATCACGGGAAGTCAGCTACCCCTAGAGTTTGAGCAGACTCGAACACAAGCTCACGCCGCGATAGAGGAGATAAAGCACGAGATAGCGCAGGTCCGTGAGAACCTAGAGGGGTTGAAGGATTCATTGGCTAGCGCCGAGAAACAAGCCCAGGAGCTCGCCCAGGCAAGGGCTGATGCTGAGGCTAGAAGAGAGGCAGCGCAGCAAGCTCTTCAAAACGCGCAGGCGGAGGCGCAGAAATTATGGAATCAGACGCAGGAGGCCGCCGCGGTAGCTCAAGATGGGCTCAGGAATATAGCCACGCAAGCGCAAGCGGCGTTGAATGGGGCGCTAGACACCCTGGCTCAAAATGTCGCCGACGCGCAGGCACGGCAGCAGGCCGCACAAGCCGCGGCTCAGGCGGCGGCGCAAGCTCAAGCCGAAGCCGACGCGAGAGCGCGAGTGGAAGCGCAGGCAGAGGCGCTCCGACAGCGCGCGTCTCAAGCGTGGGATCTCGTTCAGCGGACAGCGCAGGATCTAACCACCAAGGTGCAGGATATTAAGGATGCGGCGACTCAAAAAGTGACAGAGGGCGCGACGCTTGTCTTAAATCTCGTTGAGAACGCTGCCCAAAAGGCGGACGAGGCGGCGCGAGCAGAAGCGCAGGCAGAGGCGCTTCGACAACGCGCGTCTGAGGCGTGGAACTTGGCTCAGCAGACAGCGCAGGATCTAACTACGAGGGTGCAGGATATTAAGGATGCGGCGACTCAGAAAGTGACAGAGGGCGCGACGCTTGTCTTAAATCTTGTTGAGAACGCGGCCCAGAAGGCGGACGAGGCGGCGCGAGCACAGGCTGACGCCAAGCGACAGGAAGACGCGCAGCGTGCGCGTGATACATACGACGCTATCCGCGCGGGACTTTCTCAAGCGGGGGAGTCGGCTAGCGCGTTTTTACACGAGCTCGCCACAATGACCGCGCGAGAGGGACAGGCCCCTCCCAAACCAGTGAGTGAGGCGCTCCTGGCAACGCTGCCCCCAGAGATTCGAGCTAGCCTCGAGAAAGTGCCAGATAAGTTGTACGAGAATTTAATTCAGGCGAGGGAGAAAATAGAAGGGGTTGTAAATGAGTTTCAGCGTGTTCAGAGAGAACAGCAAGAACAGATAGCGAACGCCCAGAGAGAGGAGTTCCGTGAGCGAATCGATCGAATGGTGATCGAAGGTAAGCAATTGGGGCAGCAAGCATACGAAGTGATTAAGGAGGCGGTGTCGGAGTTAACCGCCAGAAAAGAGGAGCAGGAAGCACTCGCGCGGCAAGCGCAGGATGCGGTAAGAATCGTTCGGGAACAGATCGCCATCGTCGAACGTGAGATCCGAGCGCTGCTAGAAGATGCATCGAGACCAACCACATCACCACCGGATGAGGAACGACGACCACTGCAGCAGCGAGCGGAGATAGTTCTCGTTCGCTTACAAGAGGAGGTCGCGCGTCTAGCTCTGCCAGAGCGTGTGGCCGAGGCGCTTCACCCTGAACTAAAGAGTGAATGGAACCGAACGCGGCAGGTAGCCGAGATGAATCTAGCGACACTGCGCGAATCTGTCTTAGTCGCTGGCCACGAGGGAGAACCAAAGACCCGCGAGAGTAACCCTGAACTCTCAACCGCTCGGAGAGCTGAGATTAAGGAAGTGCTTGAGCGCGGTCTCCTTGTCTCTGAGCAGGCGTGTGAGCGAACACAACGAAGTATCGCTCGGGAAGAGGCTCGCCAGGTCGAGGAGCACTCGCGTTCGAGGCAAGCTATCGCCGAACTGGTGACATTCGCGCGAGGCAGCCAAGCGACGATCCAGCGCGCGGCCGAGGCTATCGCGCAGCAGCTAACGGAAAACGACTCGCCTCCTTCGCGTCCCTCGGACGTGGATAGAAGACCGCGGGATTCAGCGGGAAGAGGCTCTGGCGGCTCCGGCGGATCGGCTCCTGACTTTGGAGCTGGCTCGAGGCGCGGTCAAGGTGGCGGATCACCGGCGGTTCCCCCGAGAACGCAGGGCGCTAGTCTTCAGACAGCCGCTCCTGTTGAGGCAACGGGATACGCGAACGCCGCAAGCGCGACCCTCATGAGCCAGTCACAACCCCTTCGGGCCTCTGAGGCTGAGCGGAGAGTGAAATCTGCTTCGAATGAAATGTCGCGCCCGATGGATGTGCCAGTGATGCGAGATACTCGACTCCCGCCCGAATTAACCGAGAAGCGCGGAGTCAGTCAGGACACCGGCGCGCTTCTCGCGACAGTTTCGGAGTTGAGCGCCGCCTCCCGTATGGATGTTCCAGTGTTCAAAGAGCCTTTAGTCTCGGAGGTAGACGCGCACGAGCAAGAGAGCTCGCGAGGTGGCAAGAAGTCCAAGCGTCCTGCGCGCGAGCTGGCGAGAGCCGCTGAGGAGCGACAGATCATCATTCAGCAGGTGATGGCGGGTGTCCTTGAGAAGAGTAAGCGCGAAAAACTTCTTCGGTTGTTGATCGAGCTCGGAATTTCCGAGGTGGATTATCGAGACCTCGTCGCGAAATTAGGAGAGATGGAGGCGCGGCACGCGGCCGAGCAAGCGAAGGAAGAGACAACAAAACAGGCTATAGAGATCCCCGTGGAACCGCCTCGTAACACTGACACGAAGCCGACTGCGGTTCCGGCTATGAAGGTCGGAGCGCCCAAAATTAATCCCACTACCGTAGTACCGGTTACGGCTGAGACACGCGCCGAGATGTACGCGCGTCTTAAAAAGATGAAATAAGGTAATTCGCCATAAGCCGATTCGCTAGCGACTATCCATGAGCGCGCTGAACGCTCTTTCCAAGCTATCAGTGGCGGATTGCCACGAAAAAAGCTTCGCTCTCATCACGCACGCGTCTCGTGTCAAAGACATATCGGATGATTGGGTGAGCATATACTCGATCGCGACAGAAAGGTTCTCTGGTGATGCTGAGTCGCAGAGGTATCCGGTTTCTCCGTGAACGATCGTCTCCGCTGGTCCGCCGCCTTTAATCGCGATCACGGGCGTGCCACACGCCATCGCCTCGACAGGAGCGAGACCAAACGGTTCCTCCTCGGCGGCGTGAATGAGAGCTACACTCTCTCGCAAGGTGTTGACCATCTCGGCGTCAGAGACGCTCTTGCGGAACACGACCGATCCCTCAAGAGATAGTTGTCGAGAGAGCTCAACAAGTCGCTCATACTCCTCGCCGTCGCCGATGACAATCAGGGTGGCGCCTTTCGTGGTGAGCCGAGTAAAGGCGTGGAGTACTTTGTCGACGTTTTTAAATTTAGTGAGCCGCGCACAGGTCACGAACTGTTTCTCTTTCTTTGCGACAGCAGGGGATGGGCAAAAGCGATCGGCGTCGACTCCTGGGTAGCATATGCCGACCTGCGGGTCGGTGTACTCGTACGCGTCAAGCGCGAGCGTCTTTGAGAAATTGGAGTTCGCGAACACGGCATCAACGTGTCTCGCGAACCTTCTGTCGAGAACTTTAAGAATAGGGTTCAAAACTCGAGCGCCTATTCCAGCTGCTGAGTAGGGCAGGGCGTTAATCCACCTCTTTGAATGAATAAAAGCTGAAGGCTCCTGGCACATCCATACATGGCTGATTGCGTCCCCGAGCGTCGCCTTGGCGAAAAATCCCCACCAGTTTGCCGGGAATACCTGTGAGAACACGATGTCGGGTTTAAGCGTCTCAACTAACCGTCGTGTCTGCAGAAGCACGAGCGGCAGTCGAACCCAAAACAGGAGGGCGCTTGAGAGCGGCCCACCCAACTCATGAAAAGTTATCTCCTCATAACCAGAGATGAGCGCCTCAGAGTGTCGAATTGAGGCGATATGAACGTCCCAGCCCCGACGAGCGAGCTCTTTGCCGGTCTCAAGAGCATGTCGTCCAGCGCCTCCTGGCAGCGTAAAGTGAGGATGAAGATAGAGTACACGCGTTTTCATTATGCTTTTTGGACTCGACAGAGGCGCATTTGATAGCCGAGGCACATCGTTAGTTGTAACGCGAAGACCGCTATGCTTACTCCTAACAGGTCAGTAAGCGATGGCGACGCCAGCGACCTTAAAGAAAGCGCCAGCGTGACTAGTGGTAGAACAAGGACTCCCGCAAACAAACTCGGTCTACGCGCGAGGCTCACCTGAGCAACCGCATAAGCGATCACGTGACAACTTATCGCTACGAGGGCGTAGCCGATAGAAGGTATCAAGTCCACGTATTGTGGCCCCAGTAAGAGCGGGAAAAAGATCGGACGGCCCACCCAAAAGAATCCAGCGACCCCCGCGACAAATAAGGAAAGCTTAAGGAGCATCGACAAGGAACCCCGCGGATCGTGGCGCTGAAGAGCCGAGCTGTACGCCATCGTGAGCGCTGGGCTCGCCAGGAGCATGATGCTCTTGGCGTACGTCATGACCGCCGCGTAGTCCCCTGACATCGTTGGAAACCAAAGTTGTATGAGTGGCTGATCGAGGGAGAAGGGAGCCGCGAGTAAGAAGAAGCCGATGACGAGGCTCCAATTCGTGTTCCACGTCCCGTCACGCGTCCACCGAATCTCTCGGGCGGAGGGTATAACCACGAACGCCATCACGATAAAACTCATGACGTACGCGACCGCGATACCGACAAGAGTCGGCGAGAGAGAGACCACAGCGCAGACGATCAAGATTCGTACAAGCGCCCCGAGGCTCTGAGCTCTGCCGAGCAGCAGCATCTCATTTCTGCCGATCAGGATTCCATTCATCCAACTCCATCCGACCATGGAGAGCGGAAGGGCGAAAAGAATAGCAACTCGGTCGAGCCAGTCGGCTGTTATCGAAGCGCATGTAGCGACGGCAAGCGCGATACCTCCAAGGCTTGCCCATACAGTGCGTCTTGTTAGGGCGCCACGAGGGATCCCGGCAGGGTTCGAAACCACATGCGCGAGCTCATTGATGAGTGGATTGAGCAGCGCTGTGAAAATAGTCAGCGCCGCTGTCATAGTGGCGAAGCGGCCAAAATCATCTGGGACGAGGGCACGCGCGAGCAGTATTCCAACCAGGATATTGCACGCGTTCGAGCCCTGAATAAGTGTCCAGGCTAACCAGTTCTTCACCGTGCCGCGCCCTCCATCATGCCTCGCTGAGTGGCTCGATCTTATTTTCCTCGTACGCCTGAATGAGTGTCTCGAGAAGCTGTATCTGCTGCCGAATTTCAGCGCCCTGCTCGGTGTCACCGATGCGACGAACTCGCTCATGTCGAGTAAGTTCGAGAGTTTCAGGGATCATATCAGTGCCATTCTCTACGGTGTCTTCCACCGACTGAAAATGATGGTGAAGCGCCAAATATGAGCGATCTGGCTGAAGAACGAGTGTGTAGCCTTTATCTCCGTACGCCTCTGAGAAGGCCCCGTCGATGGTAACCGCGCGACCACTTCGCTTAATGGGCGACTCTCCAGCCTCAATCTTCACGGGCACGTGGCCATTCACGATAAGTCCGCGCGCGGGGTCGACGTTGAACTCGCGAAAGACCTTCTCGCAGAACGCCACATCGTGGATAAGGGTAAAGTAAGGATCCTTATGCTCGTGAAGGAGAGATTTGTCAGCGATGAGATAGCTTTCGAACGTCGCTATTTTGTCCTTTCCGAAAAGGGGCGACAGTGGACCACACCAGAGGTACCAAAGCAGGTCCAAATCGGAAGACTTGCGCGATTGAAACGCGCGTTGAACCGCGACCTCGATCGCGTCGTAGAGCGCTCTACCCGTATAGCTCACGCCGCCAATCTCGAATGGCATAAGATTACCTAGCGCATCGCTCGGTACGCAGCCGTGAAAAATGAGGGTGTTGTCTCGTACCAGCCACATCGAGCCTTTACGGGCGAGGTATGTCATATGGCGCCACAATGTAGCGCTGTTCGTGAAGGAGTTCACAAGGGAGCGTAGGCAGCTCTCCTCGTTCTTCGTGAGTGCGAGGGGATTGGCGGGATCGACCGTAGGAAGGTGCGAATCGATGAGGGAGTATTGTTTCCCGTCAATAGTCACCTGTGAGCGGTCTGGCGAAATTGACGAGAGGATATCTCGATGCCCGAGCTTAAAGTGCGGATTGCGGGCGATGAGCTGACCATCGAGCTTAAATTGAATCATCGCCATCGCCTTTTGCATGCGCGCCAAGAGTAGGGGATCTCGGTCCCCGATATCCTTGCAGGCGAACTGTGAGGCAGGATCATGCGAGTAGTCGGCGGCGACTAATTTCGCCACCGGCTCAAGGGGGATTCCATAGCCCTCCTCAAGCTGCGATAGGCGACCATAGCGAAGAGACATTCGCATGACTGTCGCCACGCTCGCCTCGTGTCCGAGACACGCCGCCATCCACGATACGTCGTGATTTCCCCAGGTGATTGAGACGTGGGGTTGCCTTGTTAAAAAATCGATCGCCTTGTCAATTCTCTCCCCGCGATCACCGAGGTCGCCAGCGACGATAAGCTCTGAGATGGCTAGGTTTCTGATGAGTCTCGCGGTCAGCCTGAGCAGATCAAGTTCTCGACCGTGGTCAATAAACGAGTCGACGATCGCGTCAAAGTGCTCCGCAGAGCGCTCGAACTGAGGGCTTAAGATCAGTTCCCGAAAGACCTGAAGATACTGAGATGGAAGGAGCGCGGCGATCGCGTGCAGTGGGTAGCTCTGCGAGAGGGCGCGAATGATGGAGAGCTCCATGCCGATGATCGTTCGAGTTAAGGCGATGGTGTCCGCTCGAGAGGCCTGTGTCTTAGAGTAGTGCAGGAATGACTCGCGCGGATAGTAGATGAATCCTAAGAGCTGGAGTTGTCCCTGTTCCGAGAGCTTGTCGTGAAAAAGCTTCGAGACAAGAGGACGTAGCGATCCCGAGGCGTTGTTCACGACGTGACGGAGTTTTTTATATTCACCATGCACATCGCTAATAACGTGGATGGCGCCCTTAGGGAGGGTGAGGCTTGAGCGCAAAACCGCGATGCGAGCGAGAGCCGCGTCTATCGTCGGATATGTGTTTCGAAGTTCTCGTAAGTACAAGAGGGTAGTTGAATCGATCTTGGTGGAGGGCGCTGGCGATGTCATGAGTTGGGTGTAACGCTACCCTACTCGTACCCTTTCAGTCTATCGGTGCTTCGAGCGATGATGCCACCGGCGGTGAGCCCTTGAACCACGACAGAGAACGCCACAGCGAGGAACACAGCCGAGATAATCTCGTCTCGCCCCGATAGCTCAGCCGGAAGCCCCAGAACCAGCGCCAATGCGAGCGCCCCACGCAGGCCGCCGAAAAAAAGTAAGTTTTGGATCGGCATCGGAACACGGTGACGAGTCACGGCGAGAGGAAGGCAGCCGATATATACCGCCACCGAGCGGCTTATGACGCTCGCGATAATCGTCCATAGGACAAGTGAGTTCGCGACTCCACTACGCCAGAGGGTTAAATCGGCGCCAATGAGGAGAAAAATTATCGAGTTTGAGACAAACCCCGCGAACTCCCAAAATGCCGCAGTCGTCTCATGTCCCTTCTCCGTTATCGCGCCCCGCGCACCGAGGTTCCCGAGCACCATGCCGGCGACGAGGGTCGCGAGCACCCCGGACGCGTGCAGATCCTCGGCGATGATAAATGATGAGTACGCGGCGACTGTGGTAACCGCGAGCTCGACGAGGTGATCCTCCGTTCTTACCGCGATGGAAAGCGCTACAAAGCCGATAGCAGCTCCAATAAAGAGCCCCAATCCGATCGCCGTGAGCGATAACGTCATAAACTGACCCGCCGTCACGCTTCCCGCTATTATGGACAGCGCCAGCGTGAAGAGCACCGCCGCCGTGCCGTCGTTAAGAATGCTCTCTGCCTCAATGAGTCGGTGAATCCGCGGAGGGAGCTTGGATTCCTTAAGAAGCGCGAGAATCGAGACAGGATCGGTCGCTGACATGACGACGCCGATAATGAGGGCGGTCTGCCACGTTTGTCCCGCCAAGAACACGAGCACGGCCGAGCTCGCCACCGCCGCGAGCGCCACACCGAGGGTGGCTAAGGTAAGTGCCACGGGCAGCTCAGTTTTGAGGTCCCGCCAACGCAGGTGAAGCGCCGCCTCGAAGATGAGCGGCGGGAGCAGAACCGAAAAGATGAGTTCCTTTGAGAGGTGAACGCTAAACTCAATCCCAGCCAGAGAAAGCCCCAGCCCCGCAAGCACAAGACCGATCGTATATGGCAGTTTGATGCGCCGACACAGGATTGCGACTAAGCTCGCGATCAACAGAAGTATCTCTACCTGTTCCATTTTGCGGCACCCCCGATAGACAAAAAGTGATCAATGAATCGCGTTCGCGAGCTCCGCGATCGCCTTTGTGAACCGAGCGGGATCGAATGCTTTTGAGCTCGTGAGCGTCGCGAAGATCTTTTGTATCGCCGCTCCATGCTTCTTGGCGAGTTGTGGCGAAGAAGCCAGTGTCGCCTGAAGGCCCATGGCAATCTGCTCAGCGACCTCAAATTTAGGGGATTCGATTTTGGACCCGAAGGTCGCAAGTGACCTGAACACCGACTGGCACAGATCGGGAGTCACTTGTAGCGCAGAAGAAAGGGGGCTTATCCGCTCGGAGGTGAGGGCACGTAGCTGCGCGATCGCCTCAGTTGTTCCCGTTTGTTGGTAATCCTTATGCAACGTCGTGACGAGTGGCGCCATCTCCTCACTAATCTTAGTATTGATACCACCGAGTGACGCTTGGAGCATGAGAAGGGGAACGATGTTGAGGTGCAGACGGCCTGGCGAGCCGCTGTAGGTTCGATGTTTCCACTGCTCCTCGCTCAGATTGTGGTGACACGAATAGCAGTCAAACAGGCTTAGTTCAGGGAATAGTCCATTCTTGCTTTGCTCAGGTGACGACAATCGCGCGAGGACGCCCTCGGCGAGCCGCGTTTGACCAGTGAACCACGCTGCCAGCGGTATATAAGATGCCTTTCGCGAGGTGTAGTCCTGATCAACTAACCAGTGCTTTGGTTGAAGCGCCCCATATGTATCCAGTTCAAATGTCAGGCGAGGGTGTCCAGCACCATAGAGATCGTGGGTGACTGCTTTATCCGAGTCTCCAAAGTGACACGAGACACAGAGGGTTGCCCGTTTTGAGAGGGAGACCGTATCAGCGAGCCCTTTATCGAGATTTTGTTGGTGAGTAGCGCCGAGGATCGCGTGGGATTCGAGCCACCGTTCGGCCGCGCCGTGGCACGACTCGCACGAAACACCATCTTCGAGGTCAAACTTCTCGCCTCGCATGGTGGCGTCAGGCACGTAGGTCGAGTGACATTTGAGGCAGAGCGGTTCCTCCGTTGGCTCGCCTAATCCCATTAGCGACGTCATTCTCTTAGCGTCTGATTTTTGCAGGTTGGTATATGCCTGGGAGTGCTTATCGTGCTTGCTCCAGGTGTAGTACTCGTTTCCGAGGATGTTTAATCCCTTCACGGGGTGAACGCTGCCGTGACAATTCGAAGAGGAACAGGAGCCCGTTCCTACATATTTGGCGTGATTCGACTGAGCGAGGGTGGCGTGCGGGAACCATGTCAGTAGGGCGAACAGGGAGATGAGATAGTACAGACGCGTATTCATGGTGGTGGCGATTACTATGGCGTGTCAGGGAGACTCTTTCAACACAAACCGCCTCGTCATCCAGACGGCCGGGTAGGCTGAGAATTAGTTTGCCTGAAACCGATCAGAAACCTATATTTCAGCGGAGATAGTAGCCTCGAGACGCGTCGATTCAAAGACTCTGTTTTAGATCGTTAGCGATCGTCGATTGCGGTATAGAAGTGACTCGGGGAGCGAGCGAACGCCTGATGTCTGACCATTTTAAAGTAGCGATTATTGGAGCCGGCCCAGCGGGGATCGGCGCCGCCACCAGCGCGGCGTCTTACAACCTATCTCACATTCTGTTTGAGAAGGCGGAGATCGCCAACACCATCTATGAATATCAGCTCCACAAACACGTCATGGCCGAACCAGCGCGTCTCCCGTTACGCGCGAAGTGCCGGTTTGAGGCTGGAAGTAGGGAGAAGATACTAGAGGAGTTCGCCGAAGACGTCGCGGGAAATAAGGTCAACCTCGTGCGCGCAGAGGTTACCGCTGTCAAGAAAGTAGAGGATCGTTTCGAGATAGAGTACCAAGGAAAGAAGTGTACCGCGACGAGCGTGATTCTCGCCGTAGGGGTCCAAGGCACGCCGCGCAAGATGGGAGTGTCAGGGGAGGAGCTACCGCACGTCGCCTACAGCCTCATGGACGCGGCGGCGTTTCAAGCTCGAAATGTCGTGGTCATAGGTGCGGGAGACGCTGCGATAGAGAACGCGATCGCTCTCAGCAAACAGAATACGGTGTACCTCGTGAATCGAGGCGCCGAGTTCGCGCGCGCCAAGGACGCGAATGTGAGGCAGATTCTCAACGCGATATCCTCCGGGGCGATCCGATGTTTTTATAACACCACGGTCGCGCGCATCGAGCCCACCACGATGTATTTGAACACCCCAGAGGGAGAGGTTGCGGTCGGGTGTGACCATGTCATCGCGCGACTCGGTGGTATCCCCCCACGCAAGTTCATTGAGTCGATCGGTATAGAGTTTCCTAACCGAGAGGCGACGGCGGTTCCCGTAGTTAGTGAGCGCTACGAGTCCAACGTGCCAAATCTCTATATCCTTGGCGCCCTAATCGGATATCCCCTGATCAAGCAGGCGATCAATCAAGGATTCGAGGTCATCGAGCACTTGCGGGGTAATCCAGTTCAGCCAGCGGATCAAGAGCTCCTTGAGGAGCGGTTCGTTAATGCCACTGGCGGTTTCTCTGAAAACTTCCCAAAAGTTCGCGGCAATCTACCGCTCTTTCGTGATCTAAGCGCTCCACAGCTTCGAGAGATGGTCATAGACTCAACGCTGAGAACCTTTGACGCGCAAGAGATGGTCTTCGCGCGAAATGACTACACCGACTCGTTCTTCAGTATCATCTCTGGAGAGGTTGAGATCGAGATAGACGCCACCAGGCGAGTTCGGCTCGGGCAGGGGCAGTTTTTTGGCGAGATGGGGCTCCTTTCGGGGCGACGCAGAAACGCCACGGTGCGAGCGGCGCGGGCGAACACCTTGCTGTTGGAAACCCCACGCAAGCAAATGCTTAAGCTGATGGCGTCGGTCAACTCAGTTCGGCGCTCGCTCGATGAACTCTTCATGCTCCGCGCCATGCAGACCTCTATCTTTCCAGAGGCGCCAGCGACGTTGCTTGAGGAGATGGCGAAGCGAGCGACGCTACGACACTTCAAAAAGGGCGACGTCCTCTTTAAGGAGGGCGAGCTTGGTGATGTGATGTATGTGATACGAAAAGGATCCGTGAAGGTGTCGCGGCAAAGTCGTCAGGGAGTCGATGTGGCGCAGACTTATGTCGCCGCGGGCCACGTTGTCGGTGAGATGGCGATTCTCAAAGAGGAGCCAACCCCGCGAACCGCCACGGTCACGGCGGCGGTCGCCTGTGACACGATAGCCTTAGAAAAAAGCGATGTGCGGGAATTGTTCGAGCGACACCCAGAGGTGCGGGCTCGCTATGAGCGGCTCGCGGACGAGCGTCGAATCCAGAATGTCGTTGAGGATTGGAGCGAGCGATCGGGCTCTCTACTTGATTTCATGATGCGAGAGGGGCTTACTGACGCGGACAACGTGCTCTTGATCGATTCGGATCTCTGTGTCGGTTGTGATAACTGTGAGACCGCGTGCGCGGCGACGCATGGGGGTTACTCCCGACTCGACCGAAAGGGGGGAAAGAGCTTCGCCGCCGTTCAGATCCCGATCTCGTGTCGACACTGCGAGAACCCGCTCTGTATGCTCGATTGTCCTCCAGACGCGTTGACCCGTACCCCAAGTGGCGAGGTGATTATCCGTGATTCGTGTATTGGTTGTGGCAACTGCGTGAGCAACTGCCCCTACGGCGTTATTAAGATGGTGTATGACACCGTGGATACGGGATGGTCGCTCTGGTCATTGCTCGGGCGCGCCAAAAAAGAGAAAGGGCCCGCCAAGGCCGCCAAGTGCGATATGTGCAGGGATTTAGATGGTGGACCGGCGTGCGTACGGGCGTGTCCGACAGGGGCGGCGATGCGAGTAAACGCGACCCATCTCATTCAGATAGCGGGCTCAAAGAGGATTTAGTCAGTGAACCACGAGACCTTCATCAACTACAGGAACTATCGGTGGATGTGGATCACTGTGGGAACGCTGCTGTTAAGCCTTGTAGTGTATGTGATTAACGAGCCAGCGGCGGGAAGAAGTGGCGGAAGCGCGCTCGGGTACACCTACGGAGTGATCGCCATGATCGCTATCGTTTGGCTGATGGTTTACGGGCTTCGTAAGCGCAGCTATCGATCATCACTAGGAACGGTGCAGGGCTGGTTAGCGGCGCATGTCTGGATCGGAATCGGGTTGTTGTTATTTGTTCCGCTCCACTCGGCGTTTAGCTTCGGTCTCAACGTTCACACCGCGGCGTACGTATGTATGGCGATCACGATTGTGACCGGCATTTGGGGGATCGCGAACTACTCGACACTCTCCGGTAAAATTCAAGCACATCGAGGTGGAACGAAAGATGAAGCGCTTATAGAGCAGATCGACGCGCTTACCGAGCGGATCGAGCGGCTATGCGCTGGTAAAAGCGAGCAGTTTTTGGCGCTCTTCAATCGCTTCGATTTCACGTTTCGCCCGGGACTTCGCGCGCTGTTGCGTATTCATTCCATTCCGATCGTCGAGCAGCTTGTCGTGACCCAGATGTTGCGGGCGATCTCAGAGACGGAGCGTGAGGACGCGATCACTATGGTCGGAATGCTCGATCAGCGCGCGGATTTAGTCCGTCTAATCATCGAACAGTCCCGGATTAAAGCCCTTCTCAAGGTGTGGCTGTATTTTCATGTGCCTGCCTCAGTCGCTCTGTGCCTGACGCTCGCGATTCACATTCTCTCGGTATTCTTTCTCTGGTAAGCCATGATTATCCGCCATATTCAACAAAAGATCGGGGTGGGTGGGGCGAAGGAGAGCCTCGTATCTGAGTTCACGAGTCCCGAGGTAGTTATCGGTCGCGGCGGAGACGCGCAGATTATCTTCTCGAGTCAGAGAGTCTCGCTAACTCACGCCAAGCTCTCATTCGTTGAGGGAGCCCTCGTTATCGCCGATCAGAGCTCGCTCGCCGGGGTGCGAGTAAACGGTCGGCGGGTGGCTCGGGCAAATCTCGCGAGTGGTGACGTAATAGAGCTCGGGGATGTCGAGATCCGAGTTGAATACGAGGGCGAGTCGGTACAACTCACTTCAACATGCGCGCCAGCGGCTGAAGGGTCACTGAGCGAGACGCTCGCGAAGAAAGTCGATCGATTCAAGATCGAGGGGTACCTGCCCGCGATGCGTACTATCTGCCTAGGTGTGATTATTCTCAGCGCCGTGGTGTTTGTAGCCTATCCGTTCGCTTCTCGAGATTTTCGCTCATGGAACAGCGGGCCGATATCCAACTCACATAAATTGATAGAGGCGGACTGCCAAAAATGTCACGCCGAGCCGTTCGCGAGAGTTCAAGATCGCGAGTGTTTGTCGTGTCATCAACTCACAAAACACGCCGAACGGTTCGATCAGTTCACGTCAAAGCATCCTGGTCTCGAGATGCGGTGCGCCACTTGTCATGCGGAACATAACGGTGACCAGGGACTGATAAACAAAGAGTCTGATTTCTGCGTTTCATGCCATAGTTCGATGAAAGAGCGAGACCCGAAGACTACGGTTCTTGATGTCGCGTCACTCGCGGCACATCCCCAGTTCCATGTATCTGTACGAGGCCAGGACGGCGTCGAGAGGCGAGTTCCAGTTGATGACACGGCGCGGGCGACCGATCAGAGCCAGATAAAGCTCAATCACAAAGTGCACCTGCGGCCAGGTCTGCGAGGCAAAGACGGGCCAGTCACCTTAGAATGCTCTTCGTGTCACCAAGTGAACAAAGACTTCAAGACACTCAAGCCGATCTCGTTTGACTCGCACTGTCGTGATTGCCACAGCCTGGGATTCGATGAGCGACTTCCATACGCTGAGGTGCCGCACGGAGATTCCGAGGCGGTGTATCCGGCGCTCTTCACCGAGTACACGAAGATGTTGTTGCTAGGCGACGACGAGTCGCTTCCGAACCCGTCCAAGGATCTCCAGCGGATGATGCCGAGAGGATCGGCTCTTCCAAGCACGACGCCCAAGGCCGGCGATGTCTCAGCCGTTGTCAGTAGCGCCAGGGAAGCTGAGAAGCAGCTCTTTACCCGTACGGGATGCTTTTTGTGTCACTCGTTCTCAGAGAAGCCAGATCAAGAGCGGACAGATACCAACTCGCGCTATGTGGTGAAGGACCCAGCTATACCCGACGTGTGGTTTTCTCGGGCGCGTTTTAGCCACGGCGCGCATGAGGAGTTCTCGTGTGAGTCGTGCCACTCAAAAACACGCGAATCAACTAAGACCGCGGATTTGTTACTTCCTGAAAAGGATCTTTGTCTGCAATGTCACGCCCAAGGGGATGTTCAAGGCTATGTGCGCTCGGGCTGCGCCGAGTGTCACTCGTACCACGACGCTCTTGGAATTCCCCCTGAAAAGAAGCAGAGTATCGACGGTTATCTGAGGGGTTTGACCCGCTAGTTCGCTAGAAGTTCGGTCTCCTCTCGCCATCACGCTATCCACATACTATCGGGCCGCTTATGAAGATAAAAATGAGACCCATCCTCACGTCGCTGGTGTTGTCGTCTCTCGCCCTCGGGTGTGGTGGAGGTGGAGGCTCGGGAGGATCGTCGAGTGGTGGTGCCTCTGGAGCTAACTACGGTTGTGACGGTGGATGCGCCAATCAGAGCCTCACGCCAGAAGATGTCACCACGGTCGTGCAACAAGCTATCACTGCCGCCAAAGAGCTCGGCGTGGCGGGGACGTTCGCTGTCGTGGACCGAGTCGGTAATGTGCTCGCGCTTTACCAAATGACGGGCGCCACGGCGACCTCCGTTATTAATGGACAGATCGGCGCGTCAGGAGGACTCGAGAACGTTTCAGTTTCGGCGACGCTCGCCGCGATCTCAAAGGCTGGAACAGGGGCGTATTTAAGTAGTCAGGGTAACGCCTTCTCCACTCGCACCGCTTCGCAGATTATTCAAGAACACTACCTGCCCGGTCAGAGCAACCAGCCTGGTGGACCGCTCTTCGGTGTGCAGTTCTCGCAGCTTGCGTGCAGCGACGTAACGCTTGAAGGCGGTTCAGCGGGACCGCACCCGCTTCCGCTTGGCTTGTCGGCCGATCCGGGTGGTTTTCCTCTCTACAAACAAGGTGACCTCGTTGGAGGAATCGGCGTTGAGTTTGATGGACTCTACACGCTTGACCGTGATGTAGGGGACACTGATGACGATCCCGAAGAGCGGGTCGCGCTCGCCGCGAGCGTTGGTTTTGAGGCACCAGCGGAACGTGTTGGTGACAACATATCGCTCGCTGGACGCTCACTTCGTTTCTCAGATATCAGCTACGGGGACCTAACGCAGCCGACCGCGCTCGCGGATATTGAGTCGAGTGGATTTCGCTCGCTTGCTGGGTATACCTCAGGCGGCGTTCGTGGCGGTGCGACCTTTGGAACTGGTGAATCAGGCATCGCCAACACCACACGAGCAGGAGTGCCCGTTTCGGTCTTGGCAGGAAGATTCGGCTCTCGCGGCGGGCGCGCGCTTCCTGGCGGAGCGCAGCTACAGGCAGGAGAGGTCGAGGCATTGCTAGATTCCGCTGCGCTCACCGCGCATCGCACACGCGCCGCGATCCGTAATCCGAAAGACACCCCAGCGCGTGTTTCGGTGTTTATTGTCGACGACCACGGCACGCCGCTTGGTTTCGTGCGTTCGCAAGACGCCCCAATATTCGGAATCGATGTGGCGCTTCAAAAGGCGCGCGGCGCGGCACTCCTTAGCTCCCCCGACGCCTCTGGTGTTCTCGGTGGATACGCGTCGGCGTTCGCTGGATTCACGGGGAGAACGCTCGGAAGCATCGCGATGTCATCACGAGCGATCGGGAATCTCGCCCGACCGTTTACACCCGATGGCATCGACGGAACTGGAAACGGCCCATTCTCACGACCGTATCCAGGCGGCGGGGGAAGCACATGGAGTGTTTTTAACACAGGACTTTCCCTCGACGCTGTGTTCTCAGGAATCGTCTCATCAGTTCAGAATCCAGGCTCGCGTCCCGCCACGTGCGGACCCTACGGCGCTCGCTTGAGAAACGGCTTGCAGATCTTCGCTGGTGGAGTGCCGCTCTATCGAGGAGGAGTTCTCGTGGGCGCTATCGGCGTGAGCGGAGACGGAATCGACCAAGATGATCTCGTGGCGTTCTACTCAGGGAGTCGTCGTGGCCTTGATTTCGCTGGGCACGGCGGCGTGGGAGACGCGACGCTAGGATTTAACGCCCCGGTCGAATTACGTTCCGATCAGGTAGATCTTCCGCAGCCACAGCTACGGCTTCGGTATGTGAACTGTCCAGAGGGACCGTTCATTGGCCAGAACGAGCAGGGTGTGTGTGAGTAGTTACGAGTAGACAGCCAACAAAGGGGAGGGCGGGGCTCCGCACCTGCCCGTAACGAGGCGGGTACAGAGCCCCGCCCTTCCCCAAGACAATCCCCCAGTATAAAGTTGGGGGTGGCTCGCGACCTAATCCCCTTACTATCGCACCGTGATTGATCGCGATCGCACATTATCGGCGGTGTCAGTCTCTCCTGCAACTACGCTCGCGTTCCCCGTCAGCGTGTATGTGCTTCTAGTGCTCGGAGCGCTCCATGAGATGCCAATTGTTTGTGTCGCGCCAGCGGCGAGGGTCACAATCCGGGACGCGCCGACGGTTCCGCCGGTCGCCGAAAGTGAAACGGTGAAGGTCGCGGGTTGGTTCCCTTCGTTCGTTACTACTATCGATACAGTAGTTGTTCTGCCGGGCTTTAGCGTAGTTGGCGCGGATATCGAGGTCACCGCCACGTCATTAACAGGACCAGGAGGAGCGCCAAATAAACCTTCTAGGCTCAAACGGCCACCGGTGACCGTTAAGCCGGCGAGGGATGAGGTTGGCTTCGCTGCTCCGAGAATCGCGGCGCGAATCTGCGCGGCGGTCGCTGTTGGAAACGCGGCGGCATACAAGGCTACCGCGCCCGATACATGCGGAGTCGCCATAGAAGTTCCGCTGTACGAAGCGTATGAGTTCGTTGGCACGGATGACACGATCGACACACCAGGCGCGCCGATATCAACAGTAGTCGCTCCGTAGTTTGAGAACGACGCTCGAGCGCCCGTCGACGAGATCGCCGCTACCGCGATGACGGCTTCATACGAGGCCGCGCTTTCAATGCTCGTGCCCTGTAGGGTTGTGTAATTAGAGGGGTAGTTGGCTGTAGAGTCACTATTTGAGCCGTTGTTTCCCGCCGCTGCGACAAAGAGGATCCCCTGTTTCGCCGCTCGTAGGATCGCTGTGTGCAGCGCGGAGCTGTACCCACCGCCGCCCCATGAGTTGCTTGAAGCGACGATCTTTAATCCGTGACGAGCTTTTAAGTCAGCGAGGTAGTTAATCGCGCTCACGGCGTCAGAGGTATACCCTCCATTTGGTCCGAGGAACTTTGTGGAGATGATCCTCACGTTCCACGCGACACCGACCACTCCGGCGCCATCTCCACCGCGACCTCCAATAGTTCCCGAAACGTGTGTGCCGTGCGCGTCTCCATCAGCGGCGTCAAATACGGAGTTGTTGCGGTTGTAAAAGTCCCAACCATTAACATCATCAACATAGCCGTTGCCGTCATTGTCAACGCCATCGGCGGGATCAAATGGGTTAGCCCAGATATTGTCGGCGAGGTCAGGATGTCCGACTTGCACCCCTTCGTCGATAACTCCAACGTATACATCGCTTGAACCGATGAACCCAAGGCTCCACGCTTCCTCCGCGTCAGATCCAAAGGAGTTCGTCGTTCCCGTTGGGCCGCACACGGGAGCGTCGTTTCCGTACATTCCCCACAGATTTCCGCTGGTATAGTAGGTGTCGTTCGCTACCTCCATGTGCGACAGGCGATAGTTCGGCTCCACAAAAGCGATGGCGGGATGATCCTGCAACGCCTCAAGCGCCTGAGAAACCGGAACCGTGACAGATATGTGTTCGATTTGAGGAGAATCGCCAACGTTTTCTTTGGCGTTCGATTTGCCAATCGGTCGACCGCCAACCCGTGTCAACGCGTTTTGCTGGGATGCGGCGACTGAGCCCTTCTTAAAAGCTAGTAATACCTCGTTCGCTGCGTGTGGCCTGAGGACTTCGGCGTGTCCGAGATGAAGGGTAAACACACTCGCTAAGCACAATCCTAACACGCGCCCGACTCTTTTCATGTTCCTCCAGGAAAATGATCCGACATGAAGTACGAGCGGACTATACTACGGCAGGCAGGTAGGAACTATGTAAAGTTGCGTTCGGAACAAATTCGGTGCGCCGGCTGACCCATAGAAACCCACGGTTACTTCAGCCTGGGCTAGAGTGTAGCCCCGCAGGTACGACGACGGCATATGAATCGCATGAATTGATCCTTCATCGCTCACAATGAGTGCCGTTTTTGACGCGAATAGAACGCCCTTGTAATCCTATAAACACCGAATCGACAGAAATCAAAAAATCAGGCATTTTGACCACTCAGCCGGGCCAAAGTCCGTTGCCTGAGCGCCGCCTAATTTCATGAGGAACTTCCGTTGCGTATCTTCTCCGCCACTACCACCGATGCAGAGAGGAGGTGCTGGCTAGTGTGCGGCTTTGCGAACGTGGTTTGGGTTGCTCTTGCGGTAAGTTCAAGCTTCATCTCGATAGCGTGGGCTGATGATCTGACAGATGGGGCTCCTTCCTCGAATGGAGCGAGCACCCAACAGATTGACACACTGCCCGAGGAACCCTACCAACGCTACTTCCCCGATAAAGACACCCCACATTTTCCAGCCCAGGTGTATGAGTCTATCCCGCCGATTGAGAACTCGGCGTCAGACTTCATCCCGGTGCCAGATAGGTGGCGGATGTTTTACGCCGGCAAGTGGTACGACCCGTATAACCAAAACGTCATGAAGGGAGATATCCCTGTGGCGGGTTCGGAGGAGGATCTCTGGTTCACCGACGTTTCGATCATTTCAGACACACTATATGAAGCTCGTCGTATCCCGGTGCCAGTAGGTTTCGCCTCAACGAAGCGAGGAAATAGTAATAACGTCTTTGGCGATGGTGACCAGTGGGCGTTCGTTCAAAACCTCGTGGCGTCGTTTGGATTTATTAAAGGTAACACAGCCTTTAGGCCGCCTGATATTGAGTTCCGCGTCACGCCGGTTCTTAACTTTAATCATGTTGAGGCGAACGAGGACGGTCTCCTCAAGGCAGATCCGACCTACGGAAACGTACGCAGCGACAATTACATCGGGTTTCAAGAGCTCTTCCTCGACACACACCTCGCGAATCTCTCCGAGCGCTACGACTTCGTCTCCTCACGAGTCGGTATTCAGCAGTTCAACGCTGACTTTCGTGGTTTTCTCTTTAACTCAAGCGAGCCAGGGGCGCGGCTGTTCGGAAATTACGATAACAACAAGACGCAGTTTAACCTGGTGGGTTTCTCACGGCTCGATAAGGATGTGAACTCCGGCATCAATACGACGTTCAATGATCGTCACGAAGACGTGTTCGTGGCGAATATGTATCGGCAAGATATGCTCACTCTGGGCCACACGACGCTTTTTAGCGTCGTTCACCGCGAGGATAGAGCTGGCGACTATGGATATGAATACGACGCCAATGATTTTCTGGTGCGACCGACGGCGATAGGCGATCAGAGATTTCGCAACATCTACACGACGTATTTCGGCGCGGGTGGCGATGGACACTTCGGTCGGGTAAACACGACCACACAGTTTTACTACGTCACTGGTTCAGAGAGTCACAGCCCGATAGCGAACCGCGAGGTCGATATTAGCGCCAGTATGTTCGCCCAAGAGCTGTCGTACGACATCGATTTTGTGCGCGTGCGTACCTCGTTCATGTGGGCATCAGGCGATCGAGATCCTTACGATGGACGAGCGACCGGATTCGATGCCATCTTTGACAACCCTAACTTCGCAGGTGGTGATCTCTCATTCTGGCAGAGGCAGGCGATACCCTTTGTCGGAGGTGGCGGAACGAATCTGGTGAGCAGAAACAGCCTTTTGCCAAACTTTCGACCTGGCAAAGAGATGGGGCAGTCTAACTTCGTCAATCCTGGACTCCGTCTCTATAACCTAGGGTTGGATGTCGAGGTGCTACCGGAGCTGAAGCTTATCACAAACGCCTCGTTCCTGCAGTTTGATCAGACAGCGACGATCGAAGCGCTTAGGCAGGATGGTTCAGTCAACCGCGACATCGGCGTTGATCTCTCAGCGGGCTTTTTGTACCGACCGTTTCTCAATAATAACATTCAAGTCAGAGCTGGTACGGCGGTTCTTCTTCCAGGGCAGGGGCAGAAGAACCTCTTCGGTGATAAGGTAAACTACGAGGCGTTCACCAATCTAATTTTGCAGTATTAGCGTGAAGAGAATGAGAGCGAGCGGCCAGCATGGTATATCAATAATCCTAACGAGACTCCTCGTATCAGGATTGATCGCGCTTAAGGTTGTTGGCGTCTCTCCGCTCTCGGCGGAGGAGCGATACACGAATATCATACGCCCGGGTGGATCGCCTGAGGTGATGGCGGAAACCAGTAAGGGGTGTCTCGATTG
>CAIVDM010000010.1 GCA_903904735.1 uncultured delta proteobacterium | reverse complement strand
GAGGCCTTATAGTCTTTAGTTTTCATAGTATTTCCTCCATAACTCCTTCGCCTTCTCGATGTCTCTCTTCTGCGAGGCTTTATCCCCTCCGCCTATGAGAACAACGATTTCGTCGCCCTTGAGCCCATAGTAAACCCGAAGCCCCGGACCTTTCATGATACGCAACTCATATACCCCGGCTCCGAGAGCTTTGTGATCTCCGAAGTTGCCCACCGCCAGCCGAGTCAAACGGGCATCTACTGCTCGTTGCAATGCTATGGCAAGCTTGTCATGCCATGACTCAAAGGGAACTTTTCCCGAGTCGAGCCGCAACATGACAATTTTTCGCTCTTTGATGCTCACAGTCTTAGTGTAAATTATAAGTTACATTCCGGCAATCGGGTTTTTCGCATAACCCATAGGTCGAAAAGATGTTGCACATATAACTGTTTAGTTTGACTGGCATGATTGACGATGCAACACTTTTCACCGAATCGTTATCCGGACAGTCTATTGGGTGGCAATAAGCTTAGCGCGAGGGGGTCGGTATGAGTGATAGAATTGACATAGAGGCTTTTGAGCGTTGGGTATTTAGTGGGTCTGGAGAAGGCCCTCAACTTGGGCCATTTCGGTTACTCGAAATATTGAATGAAGGGGAACCGGATGACGAGACTAAACGCCGCCTTCTTGAGATCTGTAGTTACGCGAAGCGTGTAGAAGGAGCAAAACTGTCTTCTGATCCTGACGGAAGAGGCGGATCCTTTAAGCTAAAGGCCATCATAGAAATCGAAGCAAAGCTGAAGAGCAAAAGACAATAATCTGAAGTGTGAGGAAAACCATCCCGCGCATCGGACCCGTGCCTGCCGGCCCGTACCGGTGGCGGCAACGTTCAGAACCAAAATCATGAATCACGGTCTGATTCTGTCTTGATCTTTGTTCTTTATTGGAAAATCGGCAAGAAACAGCGCGAGAAGCTTACGACTCCTCTACTTGCAAAAAGTGAATTGATCTTACTATCCTTCAGTCCTGTGTTGTGAAAGCTATGGCCGTTCAACTAGGGCGATAATCGATGAAAGACCAGGTACATTGCTCCCATTGTTCCCGTGGCCAGTATAGCGTTCGAAAGATGGTCGCTATGCCGTCTGGCAACGTGATTTGCAGCACCTGCATTTGCGCCCTCAAAACGCAGCACATTTCACTTTCGGCTCTTGCGGACCTGCGACGGTCCTTAAAGAGTGACGTTCTTTGTTTATGCTGTATGCGTCCGCAAACAGATGTGCCTACCTGGGGGAGCACCACGCAAGCGGCAGCTGATCAGCCATATGTTGTGTGCGATTCTTGTCGGGAACTGTTGGAAGACATCGTCTCAACAGATAGCAACTCGTCACCGGAGGAAAGTGAAAACCTTCCGTACCCAACCCTTCACGATCCATTTTTACCGAGCACTTGTGAGGCGAAACCCACATTTGCCGAATTTGTGTATGCTCACCTCCTCAAGGGCCTGATTTCAAGCGTCTGTTTTGATGAGTTGATGCAGTCGCACCTCGGATCCGATTATGCGGTCAATACGGGCATCGATTATATAAAAGGGCGGTGTTGGTTTCAGTCGCCGCAGCGAGTAATTCAAACTTCTGCTTTTATTCTGGGAAGCTACAACAACAAAGACGAGGATTTCTTGTGGACTATCGATAACACCGATATCTCTGATCAGATTTCCGACGAGATCTTTGACCCCACCTATCAGGTGGCTGAATTTGCTGTCCAACATGGCTACTCCGAGTGGTTCTCTTATGAAGATAATCCGACAACACGACTTTTACCCATACGAGGCGATTACGTCGCGGCTTTAGCTTGTGTCCTAACCGGAGCGCCCTCGTATGTTGAAATGCGTAGCTCAGAGTCTCTCTCCGTCTATGCACTGCTCGGTCCCCTGGGTAACGAAGTCGTTAAACCTCCCCATCCTGGCCATCCTAATTGCGCTTTTTGGATACCGATATACCAGCTGGCTCTGATGCAAAAACATAACAAATGGCCTGCATTGGACCTTCGCCAGCTGTTGCAACATTTCGCCGATCACTCCGGCTTATCACTGCAGAAAAACGCACGACGCATGATTTTATCCGACGCATTTGGCTCACGAATCGAGATAACTTTTACTAAGGGTGGCCGCGGCATCGCAAGCTGGAAGGAAGAGCTCCAACACGTTGGTCATTACTCGAGCGCGGTTGCCTTGGATCTTTTAGGTTGTTCTTATGATTGATGCCTCCATGCCTGGGGAAAAGGGGACGCTTCCCTTAAAGAAAAGGGAAGAAAAGGGAACGCTCCCTTTGTGTCCTGTCCACTCCTCCCGTGCCCGCGACTATTCATCCCTGCAGGCGATTATAGCAGCATGCCAAGAGCTGCCCGGGTCGTAGCGCCCTAGTAAAAAGGTAGCGTCCCCTTTTTTTCTGTCTGATTTTGACAGGGGGGCAACAATAGCTTGTCTCGCTTGTGTTTTTCTCATCTGGTGCCCCTCCCTTGACAG
>CAIVDM010000009.1 GCA_903904735.1 uncultured delta proteobacterium | reverse complement strand
TGCGTGGATTGAATTGGTGAATTTAGAGCGATACACAACAGAGGAATCTGTTCATCGTATGGCCCGAAAGTTCGCTGGGAGGGCGGGGCTCTGTACCCGCCTGTAACGAGGCACGTTGTAATTCGTGTTTTCGACGGGAGGGTCGGTGTCCTCACCGACCGCGACCTGTAGATAATTACCCGGGGAGTCTGAGGTCCTCGACATTTCGCGATGCGGCGGGTGCGGAGACCCGCCCTCCCGCTCGAAATTCCTGTGATTCTAAGGGTTCTTCACCCCAAAAACCCCTCTAGCTTCTGGATCTCTGATCTCGCCCCGTCGATAGTCGCGAGGGCGGGGGTCTCAAGAATAAAAGGTATCGATTGCAGCTTTGGATGCGTGAATACTCGGCGAAGCGCCGCCTCTCCAATGAGCCCATCGCCGATATTCTCGTGCCGGTCCTTTTTGCTCGCCAACTCGGTTTTTGAGTCGTTAAGGTGTATCGACCAGACTTTGTCGAGACCAAGTGATTCATCGACGTTTTTGATCACGCCTTCCAAGTCGGTGGCGAGATCGTAGCCGCTCGCCCACATATGCTGCGTGTCGAGCCCGAAGCCCGCAAGCTCCTTTCGCTCTAGCTGTGAATAGATGAGCCCCAGCTCCTCTACGCGATCTCCAATGATGCTGCCAGATCCAGCGGCGACCTCCATAATGAGGCGACTCTTCGCGGGCGCCCGCTCAAGTACCCAGTTAAGACCGGAAACGACTCGATCGTAGCCTTCAGCCTCATCTGGCTGATCCTTCATACTCCCGACATGGAAGATGACTCCGGCGCCGCCAATGCGAGCGTTAAGGTCTAAATAATTGAGTAATGAGGTCTTGGCGAGTTGAAACTTTTGTGGGTCTGGCGTCGCCATGTTAATAAGATAAATGGCGTGGAAGAATACCTTCTCAAGGCACGAGCCCTCTCTGGCCGCGTTAAATGCGTCCTCTATGCCCTCGGCGAAGGGTTGTGTGTTCCACCGCTGAGGCGGAGATGGATGAATCTGGATGGTGTTTATGTCTAGTTCAATAGCGGCGTTTGCCGCGTTAATTAATCCACCAGCGCAAGAAACGTGCGCTCCAAAGTATCGTTTCATGGACCCCCTACGTAGTACCGATTGCGACTGCGGGGAATACTACATAAAGTGGCGCTGATAAGTCGAGAGTGGTGAGTATGGCGCGCATATTGATAGTGTTTTTAACGGGTCTGAGCGCAGGGGCGGTTCTGGTCGCCGGGTTCGCGCCGCGAGCTCCGCGGCAGACGGCGGCTATGTTGACGCCCGCTCCGACCAGCTTGCTTTGCGAGCGCGAGCTTTCTCAACAACAGACTCGAATAAATGAATTGGAAAGTCAGCTTCAATCGCGAAAGGCGGAGGTCGCCACAGGCGCTTCATCTCGATCCCAGGCGCCGAGCGAGACGGCTTCTCAAAACGAAGGTTCATTAGATGAAAATCGGCGCGAGGCGCTGTCATGGCGTGTCTCAGCGATAGAGAAATTCGTCCCGCTGAGCGAAGACCAGAGGAATCGCTTAATGGCGAAGTTTCAGGAGGAGACTCAGGCGAAGGGGTCAGGAGAAGAGCCGCGGTCGGAGAAGCTGGAGGAAATTCTAGGAGACGATAATGCTCGCTACTACAGGGAGCAAGTTAAGGCCGCTTTTGAGCGAGTTCAGAACGAGGAGACCGAAAAGGAGGTCTTGTGGATGTCTCGACAACTTAGTCTCTCTCCCACGCAGGAAGAGTCTGTGAGATCCGTCTTTCTCGACGTGGAGCGGACCGTGGAGAGTGAGTTTGAGGGCACGGAACACGGCGCGAAAACGTCGCCGCAGGAACGAGTAAAGCTTATGATAGCCGAGAATAAGCGCCGTCGAGCTCTTCGAAGTGAGAAGCTTCAAGCGCTTCTTCCCCCGGATCAGTATCAGGCTTATCTGCGAACAGAGACCGAGTCAGCCTCATCTGATGTGGAGGTCTTCCACGACCCGGGCAAGTAATCTGGAAACGGTCCTTAGCGAGTCTAC
Organism: uncultured delta proteobacterium; assembly: GCA_903904735.1. Lineage (GTDB taxonomy): Bacteria > Bdellovibrionota_C > UBA2361 > UBA2361 > OMII01 > OMII01. The sequence continues at coordinate 16,067 of CAIVDM010000009.1, read as the reverse complement.
CTCTCGCGACGACAATACTCGACGTAGTCAGAGATGCTCTGCCGAATGACCTTATGAGCGGTGGCGCGGTTGTATACCTTAGCGACCTCTACGGGTGGATCCTTCCGAGTTCCTGGGATCTCCTTATAGGTCAGAAAGTAGTGACGAAGTCGATCGACAATCGCCTTGGGAACGTCAGAGATGTCCTGGACGTCACCATAGACACCGTCGCCTTCTAGTACGGCGATAATTTTGTCATCTGCCTCGGATTTATCGACGAGCATGAGGCCGCCTACAGGTCGCGCCCTTACAAGGATATCGCCGTGTAGAATGGGACGGTCCGCTAGGATACAAATATCGATCGGGTCGCCGTCGCCACGCATCCTTTCGCGCTTCAAAGCCTTCGCGCACAGCTTGCCCACACCATCACCGCAGTAGGTCTGCGGGATGAAACCGTAGAGGGCCGGGCAGTGATTCGAATACTTTTGCGGGCGGTCTATTTTTAGGATGCCGCTATCTTTATCGATCTCGAACTTAACCGTATCGGTAGGTACGATCTCCACGTAACACGTCACGGTGTGTGGCGCGTCGTCCCCAATCGGGACTCCGTGCCATGGATGGGCGCGATAGGGCGGTGTGTGCGTCATGGCGCCGAGTATACGCTAGGATCCCTCTTGGAGAAACGGCTGAAGCCGAAAATCCTATTTCAACGGTTTCGTCACACTTTTCCCACGACGGTAACCTCATTCTTGTTGTGAGAGAGCTGTCGCCCATCCCACCACGTCGTGTGTTCTGACAGAAATCGCCCAATGTGAAGCAGCGCTTGAACATCTGGGTCGCCCTTAAACTTGATAGTAACGCAGAAATTGCGGCATATCCTCTCGCCGATCCATTTGCGTAGTATCTCAAAAGTTCGATCAGGGGTCGTAATTACATCACAGACCAGCCAATCCACGCTTTCAGAGGGAATCCAGGTGAAGGCGTTGCCCTGGGTAAACGTCGCGCGAGAATCGCGGGCTATCGCCCCTTCAAGGGGACTTCGGTCGATCGCTGCTACCGTCGCTCCGTGCTCCACGAGCACATGAGTCCAACCACCTGGGGAGGCGCCGAGATCAACGGCGGTACTACCCTTACCGATTGAGAGACCAAAAACTTCGATCGCCTCACGAAGCTTCTTAAAGGCGCGAGAGGGAGGGGATTTGTCCTCAGGAATTGGGCAGAAGCCCGCCTCGTGTCGCGAGACAGCGGCTCGGCAGAGAGCGCGTTCAGTAGGTGTGGAGATGCTTATATAGCCAGAGGTCTTGGAGATAAGGAGTACCTGAATTAGGGCGCACTCTGGAGAGCATGTATCTTGAAGGGAGCGGATCAGGCTACGGCGCTTTTGCTTCAGTAGGAGGCGAAGTTCCTGTTTGATGAGCTCGGCTCGCGCGTATATCTCGCCTGTTTCGGCGGAAAGAGGTTCAAAGACGTGTAGACTCCACGGTGTCACCGAATCGCCGAATGAGTCTCGGAGGTGAGTGAGGATAGTGGTTGTCCAGACAGAGATCGATTGCGCCTCTATAGACAGGGCGTTTGGTAGGAGTTGGGAGGAAAAAAAGAGGGGAAAACTCGTCAGATCCTCTAATGATGCGCCCGCAAGGGCTACCACCTGAGGAGCCAGCTCGTTACACTGGCTACCAGGTAGGCGTAGAGCGAGTTCCTGCTTTAGGAACTCCTCTTGCTCCCGCCGTGTGACGCAGATATGTAATGAGCCTTCATAACGCATAGGCGAGGATGGGTACCAAGTATGACAGCACGCCGTAGACCTCATTCGAGTACCACGAAGCGCCCACAAGGGCGAGGGGGGGCGCCAAAATTCAACCGCGAGGATCTGACCAAGTTCTATGGGGTGCAGTCTTGCTTAGCGATATTTGAGCACCGCCGAACTGATGTCCGACGGGTGTTTATCCTTGAAGAGTTGGAAGAGCGGTTTGGTCATGTAGGACGGTGGTGTGAGCGTCGTGGCGTTCCTCTAAAGGTAGTCGAGTTTGAGGAGCTTTCTACGGTCGCTGGAACTGACCACCACGAAGGGGTTTGCTTTGAGGCCAGACCCCTAACTCTGAGCACTCCGGCTCAGATAATGAATCGACTTACAGATATTCAACGCGGATGTCTTGTGATCTTGGAGGGAGTTGAGAACCCGCACAACGTTGGTGCCATCTTGAGAACCGCGTGCTTTTTTGGTGTCTCGGCGGTCGTCATTCGATCGAGACAGATGAATAGCCTCTCGGGAGCCGCGTGTCGTGTGGCGGAGGGGGCCGCTGAGATGCTCCCAATCGCCATCATACCTGAGTACGGAAACCTATTTAATGTCTTAAAAGCTCGGGGATATTCAGTCGTGGCGACGACGCCGCATGAGGCTCGCTCTGTGTACAGCGTCAAGTGGGCGAACAAGATAGCCATTCTCTTCGGAGCTGAAGGTGAGGGGCTTTCGCCGGAAGTAATGGAGCTTGCGGACACGCGGGTAGTCATTCCTCGACTCGGACAAATGGAGAGTTTAAACGTGGGTACCGCTGTGGCCTCCGTGTTGACTGAGGCGCGCCGAGACTTGGTTATCGCTGGTTCGATTCGTCGAGTGCAACTCGGTAAGGACGAATGAGGGCGACTCGCTACATATGAGTAGTGAGTAATCGGTGTGGCACTCGGGCGGGTTCGCAGAGCGTTGCCGCCGCTTGAAGTGAGTCGAGCGGTTCGTTGTGGATGAGACGCGCAATAATCTCTCCTCCCAGTGGGCACGTAAGAAGTCCGCGGCTACCGTGGCCGACGTTGACGTAGAGTTCTTGATACTGGCGTAACCTCACTTTTTCCCGGATGTTTGTCCCAGAACGGTACGTTTCGGCCTCTCGTTTCATCTCCCCGAAGTTCGGCAGGCTTCCTATATATGGCACTCGGTCGATGGTAGAGGTGCGAAAACAGACGCGAGCGGAGGCGACATGAGATCTCGAGAACGCGAGCGACGGTAAGGCTCGTGAGGCTGCTTTCAGTATCTCGTCCGTATCACCGTCACTCGGTTCCTGGTTTTCATCATCGTGACGATAGTGAGCGCCAAGGAGGTGCTCACCATCGACCGCCGGCGTGAGATACCCACCAAAGCAAAGCACAGTACGCAGAGATGATGAGCAATCGCTCGAGCGTGCGCATACGGTTTGCCCCCGTATCGGTTCAAGTGGCAACCACGAGCATGGAGCGAGGTTGTTCGATTCGAAAGCGCCACACACAACGACACTTGTCGCGTAAAACTTAGAGTTATCCGAGCACGTGACGCTCCAATGGGAATCCTCGCGCTCTATCGATGTGACGGCCGTAGCGCAGCGTACGGAGACCTTTTCCCCTACGCTCAGCAGGAGACTTTTCATAAAGCTCACCGGGCTTACGAAGCCCGCTGAAGGAATAACGAAACCTCCCTGGCCGCACGAAATCCCTGATATATCTGAGCACTCCCTCGCCGAAGCTCGTCGGATGTCAGAGGCACCAATAAGAGGAAGCTCTTCTTGTAAGAGCGTCGCGAACCGTTTGGTTGAGGGGAGTTGAATGGCGCCACAGCCGATGAAGCCAGAGTTAATGGCGAAAGAAGACTTAAGAAGACTCTGTGTCCAGGAGTATCCGGCCGAGTATAGCCGCTCAAGAGGAGAGGATCTGGTCGCGATGTATGGGGTCAGTAATCCAAAACGGTTACCCGAGGCGCGCTCGCACAATCCAGGAGCGCTCTCCACAAGGAGCACATTGCCTCCACGCTGGGCGATAGCGAAAGCGGTGGACGCTCCCGCTAATCCTCCTCCGATAACAATCACGTCTGGGTGAGTCATGAGCGCAGGCTATCACGACTGGCGCATATGAAAAAATTCCCTGCTGTATGAGCGGAATAATCGTCGGTTGCACCGCAATCACGGTATGGGTAGCCTGGCTCAGGATTACCGTAATTTATAGAGAGGAAACGTGTCGGACGCCGTTATCGCAGTGCTTTTAGGTCTCGTTGAGGGATTCACGGAGTACCTTCCCATCTCAAGTACGGGACACTTGATTCTTTTTGGAGAGGCGTTCCAGTTTACAGGGGAGAAGGCCAAGACCTTCGAGGTGGTCATTCAGCTCGGAGCGATTCTGAGCGTGCTGTTTCTCTTCAAGGATCGTTTCACGGGGCTCTTTTCAGGATTAAAGAATGATCTTCGAAAGCCGGCCGATGCGCTACGCCCTGGGTTGGTTGGTTCCGCGGGGCTCTTTAAGCTAGCGCTCACCACCGCCCCCGCGGTGCTACTCGGATTTCTCTTTCGTAAGGAGATCAAAGCGCATCTCTTCGCTCCTCTTCCGGTGGCGATAGCGTTCGCGGTTGGGGCGCTGCTTATTCTCTTTGTGGAGCACAAGGAGCTCGCGCCACAGCGAGACGAGATCGAGTCGCTGACCTGGAAGCAGAGCCTCATCATAGGGTGTGTTCAGTGCCTCGCCTTGTGGCCAGGTATGTCGCGATCGGCGTCAGCGATTATCGGTGGGATGCTCAGTGGATTAACCCGCAAAGCGGCTGCGGAGTTCTCGTTTTTAGTCGCTGTTCCGATCCTTGGGCTCGCGGCGTTGCATGATCTCGTTGAGGCGGTTCGTGTTTTTACCTACGAGGATCTAAAGCTCGTCGCAATCGGTTTCGTTGTTTCTTTTTTCGCGGCGCTCGTGAGCGTGAAGTGGTTTATCGGGTTGGTGAGTAGGTGGAGCTTGAAGCCGTTTGCGTACTATCGACTCGCTGTCGCTGTGTTTGTGATTGTGATGCTGAGCATGAGATCCGCTACAGGGGAATAGGGCGGAAAAAGAGGATGAAGTGAAGACGTTCCGAATAAAAACCGTAAATAAAAAAAGCTGAAAAACGAAACCAATAGATGGTTAAAAAGTGCCCTCTCGATAACTCCCACCGAAGCCTTCGGGAGAGCACTTTTTACATCCAAAACCGCGCGGTCAATTGACTGCGCAAACCTTGCTTAAAAAACCTTCCGCACCTTAATTTTGCGGAACGTCTCACTTCATAAGATGCCCGACGGACAGCTTATGAAGCGGAGAAACCTCTCTCAGACTCCTCTATAGTACCGGATCTACTGCCCCTTTCTCAAATGCTTTTCTAAAAATAACCTGTCCTTATCTGATTCCATATAACCAATCTACGACGTTTCAGGTGCTTAGAGGAGTTGTAGGGAGAGAAATGACAGACCTTTTCGACTACTTTGCAAAGTATCAGTGCCTCTCAAGGTGCCAGTGCCGATACTAGCTGTGATGAACAAATTGCTTCGATTCCTCATGCCAATTGAGGTGCTGCTGGTGCTCTACGGACTCTTGGTGACGGGACTGTATTGGCATTTTGGGTTGCCGATGCCGGGTCAGCCTGGGGCGGGGGTGCAGGACGGTCCAGCGTCGTTCTTCTTGCAGCAGGTGCTCACCGCGTTGGACCTTTATTGTCTGGTGGTGATCGTCTTCCTGATTATTCAGGTCTTTGTTTTCACTAAACATCACTTGAGACAGATAAAGAACGCTCCCTGGGCGGGTTTTTGGAAGCACGTATCAACGCGACTATACCCCGAGCAAATCCTCCAGGACTTTCGGTTCACGGTGGCGATTGTCGTGATGTTCGTGGAGTTTGGGATGCTCAAAAACTTGATACCGCACATTAACGCCACCGTTCATGATGGCGCGTTCGCGGCAGTGGATCGCTTTATCTGCGGGGGCATGTTGTGTTCCGAAGCTCTGCATGGCGTCCTCGGGACATCGCGAGCCACTATCGAAACAGTCAGTGAGCACTATTTCTGGTACTACCCGTATATGTCGCTGGTGGGTTTTATCTTTGTGGTGGCCGCCTCTCGGGAGTTGGCGCAAGAGTATCTGTTCGCCTTCGTATCGTTGTTCTTGGTGGGCACGGTTGTCATCTACCTCGGGCCGACTTGGGGTCCTGTGTATTTTGAGCCTGCTCTGTTTGATTTCATGAAACACTCCGAGCTCGGGCATCTTCAGCAGAGTCTCTGGAAAATGAAATTGACGCTCGACGCGGACCCGCGTAACCGAGAGGCGATTTTTATGATCTCAGGCTTTCCAAGTCTTCATATCGCCGTAGTGACGGCGGGAAGCATCTACTTGGCTCGATTGTCGCGATGGCTCGCGTGGGGGAGCTGGATCTTCGTGGCGCTGACGTTAAACAGCACGCTTTATCTTGGATGGCACTATTTGCTTGATGATATAGGGGCGTTCGCGCTGGTGTGGATATGCGTCCTGATGGCCAAGCGGATAAGATGGAAGTGGCTGGGATTCGTGGATTACACCCCGGATGGTTGGGCGGCCACGGATGTCGGTCGACCGCGTTGAATACGGGGAAGAAGATCGTTGATGTTCTGAACAAGCGTTTGAGCTTGGGTAAAGTCTGGGAGTTTGGAGACTTTCTCGAGGTCTCCGGCCACTAAAGCGAGTTCCGGTAATCCGTACATCCCCGCGCTCCCTTTAAGTTTATGGGCGAGCGCCGCCAGTTTGGCTGAATCTCTTCCGCCGCATGCCGTTGATATATCCAAGAACCGTTGAGGTAGCCCATCAATAAACTCAACCAGCAGCGAAACCATATCCGGGTCGCCGCCAACAAGAGAACTGACTAGCGGACTCGACGGAAAGTCAACGGTCCGTGAGCGTCCGTTCTGTAGGTAACGCGCTAAGGTCTTATAGAGGGAGTCTCTACTAAAAGGCTTACTTAAGTGAGTGTCGCAGCCAGCGTCCATCGCTTTCTCGATATCCGATGTCATCGCTCCAGCTGATATCGCGATGATTGGAATCCGCACGCCATCCTGACGTATTGAGCGAGTGGCTGTTAGCCCATCCATGACCGGCATCTGCATATCCATCAAGATGAGGTCGAAGGTTTGAGACTTCACCGCTTCGCGCGCCTCTTGCCCATTCTCGACGAGTACCACGTTCAACCCAACCTTCTTGAGAAAGTGTTCAACGAGGCGGCGATTGTCTAACGCGTCGTCAGCGAAGAGCACGTTTCCGGAGAAGGCCCGCGGGACGGATTGCTCGTGAGGTCGTTCAGGGGTGATCTCTGACGGGGATGCGCGCGAAATCGTCGCGTCGCGTGGGGTTGGAGCGAGTACCGAGAAGGAGAACACGGACCCCTGTCCAAGATCTGAAGACACTTGGATAGATCCGCCCAAGGCCCGAACGAGCCTTTCAGAGATACTTAGGCCCAAACCTGTGCCCCCAAATTGCCGAGTAATTGATTCATTAGCCTGGCAAAATGGCTTAAACAGGCTTGTGGCCTGCTCAGATGTCATTCCAATCCCCGAATCAGTGACCTTAAAGAGAAGGTGCTGGGAGGATTCTTCCCAAGCGACAGCGAGTTCAATTCCGCCGCTCGTCGTGAATTTTATGGCGTTGCCGAGAAGATTTATAAGCACTTGTTTGAGTCGCAGAGTGTCAGTGGTCACGACACGAGGAAGGGGACAGGCGTAGTTAATGGAGAGCGTAAGGGATTTCTCGGTAACCGTCGGAGCGAACATGAAGCGTAGCTCCTCAATCAGCTCCACGATGTCGCAAGGCGCGGTCTCTATTGTAAGCGCCCCAGCGTCGATCTTCGAGAGGTCGAGGATCTGATTAATTATCTCAAGGAGATGCTTGCCATTATTGCGAATGACATCGAGGCAGTGCATCTGTGTTGGATTGTAGTCCCATTCGTCTCGGAGAGCCTCGGTAAAACCGATGATGGCGGTGAGCGGAGTTCGAATCTCATGGCTCATGTTGGCGAGGAATTGGCTCTTGGCGTGCATCGCAGCTTCCGCCGCCTGTTTGGCCGCGAGTAGCTCAGCTTCTGATTTCCGTTTCTCAGTGATATCCTCAAGGGTTGACACCCATCCACTCACGGTATCGGTTGAGTTAATAGCGGCGGCTTTCAAGTTACACCACGTGATCACACCATCTGGATGCTGGTAGCGGAAGGTATGCTCGAATGATTTAGCGGACTGCGTTGCCTCAAACCACGCCGATTGAATTTGCTCGCGGTCATCGGGATGCACTGTTCGAAGCCATCCAGAACCAAGGCTCTCGTCAGTGGTGAGTGAGGAGAGTTTCTGAAATTGGTGATTTGAATAAATACAGTTGCCGCTCGAGTCGGTAACGACGATTCCTAGAGGCGCCGCCTCGCTTATGGCCCTAAATCTGGCTTCATTATGCTGGTACTGGAGCTCGTCAGAGTTCCGTAGACTTAAGTCCACGCACGATGAGACATAGGCCTCCGGTTTTCCGTTTGAGCCAAATAGTGGAATGGCCTGTTCCATCACCCAGCGATAGTTTCCGCTTATGTGACAGAGACGAAACTCATGTTGGAATCGGTTCCCAGCCGAGGCGCACTCACGCCACTTAGCTTGATAAACGTCTCGATCGTCTGGATGCACTGTCCTGCGCCAGCATTCGGCGAGGCTCTCTTCTTGCGATAATCCCGTAAAATCACACCACGCCTTGTTGGAGAGCGTTCGGTTGCCGGCGTCGTCGGAAATCCACAGCAGGACGGGAGAGGCGTCGGCGATACGACGAAAACGTTGCTCACTATCCTCGAGCGATGAGATCGTGCGTTGCACCGCGGCTAGCTTGTTGTTGAGTTCAAAGAGGGAGATGACGTGAGAGGCGAGATTTTGAAGAGTCGCTACCAGCGCGGGTGTAAAAGTATGGGGCTGTGTATCGAGCGTGGCCAGAGTGCCAATTATCAATCCATCTTTTGTGATCAGGGGAAATCCCGAGTAGAACGAGAAGTCACGTGGCGGCTCGCATAGAGCACACGATCGGTAGCGTGGCTCGTCCCTGATATTCGCGAGCAGTAAGGGCTCATCGCTCAAAATCGTGTCGGAGCAGATGGAGCGTTCCCTCGGGATCATCGCCAGCTCTAGTCCTAATCGTGAACGTATGATCTGCCGTTCGCTCTCGATGAAGGAGATGAACGCCGCTGGACACTCCGTGATCTGTGCCGCCAACGTGACGATGCTGCCGAGGGAAGCGTCAAGCCCCGGGTCTAATAGATTAAGTGCCCGTAAACGAGCGAGCCGTTCTTTCTCGCGCGGCGGTTTCCGCATACGAAGTATCTCTCCCAAGCGCCAAAAAACTATCCAGCGCTTAATGTGATATCGGGCGATTCAAGCGTTGCCTGTAGAGATGGGAGCTGGTTGTAGGAAAAATACGTACCTTGATGATTAGCGTGATAAACCACCGATTAAATCACGTATTTAGAAGAGGTCTGAGTCAAGCATGCGGGAAAGGCGGTGTGCCTCAGGGTGATCATCGAGAGCTTCAGAGATGTCTCGGGCGAATCCCAAGAGTTGTTTCTGACGTTCGCGGTCTATGCTCTCTGTCTTGAGGATGTCGAAGCCCCGCAACGCGTGCTTTCGAGCCTCTGTATAGAGAGTACGTTGTTCATCTCTATCGACGCACTCAAGCGCGCGATCGGCGAGAGCTTTGCACAGGAGGATTAACGCCGTTGTCGCCAGATAGTGTTGACGACCGTATTGATGCTCGACCATCGCTAGGGCGCCTTCGAGCGCGCTCTGCGCCCCCACGAGATGTGCTTGTTGCAGGAGATTAAAGCCTCGCTTTAGTGTTTCGTTGATATATTGTAACGCAGGCGGACCCGAAGGAGCGTTTGAGTCTCTGGTGCCATTTGTAATCTGCTCAGCTAGGGTCTCTCGCTCGGGGTCTTTCCAGCCCGGTATACGACCGAGCTGCTCGATATAATACAGAGCCTCCTCTCGCTCCCCCTGATAATGACAGATCTGAGCGAGCATCTTAAATGCGCTCGCTTTAGTCGCCGCGTCCGTGACGAACTCAAGGCCGCGATGCAGCGTGGGCGTGGCTTCCCCCCATGCGCTAGCATAAAAGAGACATTTTCCCAGAGTTACAAGGATGTGACCGCGTACGGTGTTGGTTATCCCGCAACTCTCTTGAAGCGCTATTCGACGTGTGTCCTTGATGGCCTGCAGGTATGAATCATTCAAATCTTGGTTGCCAGCTCCCTGGCTCTCACGAATCACTTTCAGCGCGAGAACTCGCTCAAAGGAGAGTGTGGTGATTTCTCCGCCGTGGTCGCCGTCCCCACGTCTGGCGATCTCAAGTAGCATATCGAGCATTCGAAGCGTATCGACAGGTTGATTATGACATAGATGGTAGTCGGCAAGGTCGCGGAGAGAGTTCTTCAGAAGAGTGTTTGTTTTGCTATCAAGGGATGGTAGCTCAAAGAGCGCCTTCGCGGCTTGTTCAAGAACGGGAGTTGAAGCGAGATCGGTTCTCTGACTAAGACCTGGCATTCCATGTAAGAGCGTCTTTACGTGTTGTTCACACGCGACACGGTTCTGAGTCGTATGCAGCTGTTGAGCGAGAGAACTAAACGCTTTAGATGATGGGCGACTACCTTGATTGACCGCGTCGGGATTCACCCGACTATCGTCTCTTGGTCCTTTGTTCATATCCGGTGAGTTGGTCATGCTCGCTCTCTCGACAAACATCAATCCGATGCTCTGTGGGCGTAATTCGGACGTCGATGGTCTCCCTACGATTCTAGAGAGCCTGCCGGCTTACTCAAGCATTTAGGTTACGTATCGAGTTGGAGCTGACGCCTTGCTTCGTAGAGAGCGATCGAAACCGCGTTGCTTAGGTTGAGGCTGCGGACATAATCAGTAACGATCGGTATTCTTAAGATCTGTTCAGTCGGGAAGGTGTTAAGGAACTCCTGACCAAGTCCCTTCGTCTCGCTTCCGAATACCAGTGCGTCATCGTGGTTGAAGTCCGCTGTGGTGTAGAGCCGCTCCCCGAATTTGGAAAAGAGCCATACTTTTCGGGGCTTTTGACTCTCTATGTAGTTCTCCCAGGTCCCGTGACGGGAGAGTTTAACATATGGCCAGTAGTCCAGGCCGGCTCTACGAACCGCTTTCTCCGATAGGTCGAATCCTAGCGGACCAACGAGGTGAAGAGGGGTGTCGGTGGCGGCGCACGTTCGGCTTATTGAGCCGGTGTTCTGAGGTATCTGAGGTTCGACCAAAACGATGTCCACAAGCTTTCCCCTCCAAGAGCACAGTCCGCTGAGTAATTTCGTCGCCGACATTTTGCCTTTTTCTTGGGGGAAGGTATATTCCTGACATGTTAAATTCAACTCTTGTCGGACGAATCGATATTACACCGGATCTCGTTATCCTGCAGGTTAAGCCTGATGGAGGAGTTCCAAACTTCCTACCAGGTCAATATGTTGCGCTGGGATTGCCAGGCTCGGCGCCTCGCGTGGAGAGCGCCAAAGATGAGCCAGAGGCTCCTGCGAGCGAGAAGATCATCAAGCGCGCCTATTCGATCGGTTCTTCCCCAGTGCAGAAGGACTTTTTGGAGTTTTATATCGCTGTGGTTCCGGATGGGTCGCTCACCCCCCGTCTCGCGGCGCTCAACCCCGGGGATCGACTCTTTTCTCAGCCCAAGGTAACCGGCACATTTACCCTCGATGGTGTCTCAGTTGAGCGCAATCTCGTCTTGGTCGCCACTGGTACCGGCCTAGCCCCATTCATGTCGATGGTTCGAACCCCGACGACGTGGGAATCAGATCGCCAGATCACAGTGGTTCATGGCGTTCGATATCCATCAGATTTCGCCTACGCGGATGAGCTCGAGTTATTCCGGGCCGCTGGTAAGAAGTTTAACTATCTTCCGATAGCGAGTCGGGCAGGGGATGATTTCACGGGTCGAAAGGGGCGAATCCAGAAGCTTTTTGAAAGTGGAGAGCTCGAGCCGAATCCAGCGACTGACTCGGTATTTCTGTGTGGTAACCCGGCGATGACTGAAGACATGGAGAAACACCTCGTTGAGCGTGGGTTCACGGTGCACTCAAAGAAGTCGCCTGGAACTCTGCATGTTGAGAAGTATTGGTAGACTGTTCTCCGGCAAGCACCGACTATATGAATCGAAAAAGAAAGAGGGGCGTTGATAGCGCCCCTCTTTTGAGATAACCGACTGCTCTGAGTTAGTAGTTGATTTGGACCTGCATCGCTAATCTATCACCACTTGTTAGGTTGTCGTACGGAAACGTGTTGCTGTTCGTCCGGTCAATCGTATGGGTGTACATCGCTGTGAACTCAACATCCTTCCACGGGCTCCACTCAACACCGAAATCCCACTCATCGATTAGCACTTGAGGGGCGTTTCTGCCGAACTTTCGAGCGCCATCAAAGTACTGCCATCGAACAAATGGGAAGAAGCTGCCAGCTTTCGCCGAGTCTATCTTGGCAAGCGCCTGGATATAGCCTCCCTGCATGTACTCATCGTCGATCGTGAGGTAGTCATCGCTTAATGTTGGCGAGCGACCAATGTTCCACTCTGCCTCAAAACCGATCGGCTGTGGGTACATTATCGCGGAGAATCCGAGTCGTTGATCGGTCACTCCATCCGCGTCAAACTTCGGGGTAGTTTCCTTCTCCGCGTCTGGAAGCATGAAGCCCTTCGTCTTCGGAACAAACTTGCCTGTGTAGGCCTGAATACCAGCCTCGTAGAACTGCCCACTGTCGGTCTTAAACGGATACGCCGCGCGAATAACCGTATGTACCGAATCATTCGCGTCAGACCGGTTGGGCCCTTGACCACTGTAGGCTCCTACACCGAGCACTCCGTAGTCTCCCGACCCCTTTAGACCAGAGCGAACGAGATTCGCGTACCTATCGCGTATCTCTTTCGGCGCCCAGTAGAAGAAGGTACCAACATCTCGCTCGCTTTCCGCGGCGCTATTGATGGCGTCGGGTCGCTCCATCGGACCTCGATTTTGGCTCGACTGAAGGTTAACAAATCCGAATGGGACTTTTGATTGTCCTACGCGGAGTCTGTACTCCTTCTTCTCATCGAACGCTATATCGCCGTAGAGATCTCGGAGTTGTGTGGAGAAATCACCGTCAGATGGACTGCCGTTCAGCTCTCCTTGGGCATAGAGAAAGAGATGCTCACTCGCGTCGCCGCTCAAGATTAGGCGTCCTCGTCTGATGTAAAATGTTTGATCGGGCGCGACGGTCTTGTCGGCAGGATGAAACCACTCAGCTCCTGAGTGATCCCACAGGCTGGTATAGCGCATCTGTGTGTATCCTCGAATTGAGAACTTGTCCGCCCACTTCATATCCGAGAGAGCGGGTACGGGCGCGGCGGCGGGCGCGACGGAGACCGAACGTGGCTTGACCTGTTTGCCGACGTTGATGTCCTGCGTAATGATCGCCTTGCCCAGTGATACACGACCGGGACCAGGCTCAGCGAAGATCTGCTTTGTCTTCGAATCTACGTATAAATCGAGTGATTGCGCGCGCGCTCCTGTCGCGGCTGACAGAAGCGCTAACCCTGTCAGTGTGCTTAAAGCGATTCTTTTCATGTTTATTTTCCCTTAGACGTCCACATCATGTCGGAGCTTATGGCGAAGTTCATTCGAAAGCTCAAGCACAGACAGCGCTAATTAATGTGAGAAAATGGTTAGGAGTAGTGCTAATAGATTTCTAGCAAAGACCAGCTTATTTCCGCGGCAGTTTGTGATAGGGTTTTCGGCGAAGCTTGTCAGAAGTTCGATTGGCTGGAGGGGCGTGGCGCATGAGGCGAGACGTCGAAGTTGCGAGGAACAGGGAAATGAAAAGCAAAATCACAATAAAGCGATCGCTCGTTCTGGCGTCTGTATGCGCGGCCTCAATGGTCGCGATAGCGACCGAGAGCTTCGCGGCGCCAACCTCGGCGCACGGAGTTGTTATCGATGGATCGAGTACTGTATTTCCCATCTCAGAAGCCGTAGCTGAGGAGTTTCAGCGCGCGAATTCCACAACCAGCGTTACTGTCGGAGTGAGTGGCACGGGTGGTGGATTCAAGAAGTTCTTGGCTGGCGAGGTAGATATTGTGAATGCCTCTCGGCCAATAAAGTCGAGTGAGCTCGAGTTCGCCCAAATGAGTGACATCGCCTTCGTCGAGCTACCGGTCGCGTATGACGCGCTTTCGGTGGTAGTTAATAAAAAGAATACCTGGGTAGATCACCTCACGGTAGCGGAGCTTAAAAAGATTTGGAGTCCAGAGTCTCAGGGGAAGGTGATGAAGTGGAGCGATATACGCCCCGGATTCCCAGATAAGCCGCTACTACTGTTTGGACCTGGGACAGATTCAGGCACGTTTGACTACTTCACCGAGGTTGTATGTGGAAAGGAAGACGCCAGTCGTGGGGATTACACGAGTAGCGAGGACGATAACGTAATCGTCAAGGGAGTAGAGGGAGACGAGGGGGCCCTGGGCTATTTCGGCGTCGCTTTTTACGAGGCTAATAAGTCGAGGCTCAAAGTGGTTCCGATAGACGACGAGCTGCCGACGAACGGAGTTGGACCACAGTTGCCGACGTCAGAGAATGTGCTCAAGGCAGTATATAATCCCCTCGCGAGACCACTTTTCATATACGTTCGGGCGTCATCGTTAGATAAGCCGGATGTTTCCAAGTTCGTGTCGTTTTACCTTGAGAACGCTAAGGCGCTGTCGACAGATGTCGGGTACATCGCGCTGCCAGACGCGTCGTATGCTCAAGTCAGTGAGCGGTACACTAACAAGGTGGTGGGCACTTTGTTCGATGGTAAATCAGCTAAGACGGGGGTCACGCTTGACCAGTTGCTGAGCGCCGCCTCAAAAGGATAGGTCCACACGGGCGAACGCGGTGCGAGTCGGCGATTTGTATTCGGCGCGCGCCTCCCAATCAACGCGCTCGGCGTGTATGGTAAGGCCTTCGTCTTCACCCATCTGTTGATGTGACAGTGTAAAAGGGATTGGTGGGGACCAGTCAGGCATAAACCTTCGTTCGAGAGCTATCCTCACAGAAAACTAATAGTAGTGGTGACGACGGTTCTCACGAAGCATGCTAGTCTGCACCCTATTGTGCGGGGGATACGAGATGTCGCGCGGAGCTAATAGTCCGAAAGTATTCGAGAAAACAGTCGAGGGCGCGTTGGCCCTCTGTAGTTCTTTTTCGATCCTAACGACCCTCGCGATCATCGCCGTGCTGAGCGTCGAGAGCGTGCTGTTTTTCCGAGAGGTCTCACTCTCGCAGTTCATCTTTGATTCGCAGTGGACGCCGCTATTCCTTGAAAAGCACTTCGGCATATGGCCCCTCATAGCGGGCACTGTTCTGACATCTGCGATCGCCTTGGCGCTCTCTGTGCCTGCTGGTCTCATCATCGCTATATACATAAGTGAGTTCGCGGAGGAGCGGACGCGTAAGATTTTGAAGCCTTTATTGGAACTCCTGGCGGGGATCCCCACAATCGTTTACGGCTACTTCGCGTTGCTGGTTATTACTCCGATTCTTCAGCACGTGTTTCCCAATATGGGCTCCTTCAATGCCCTCAGCGCCGGCATAGCGATGGGTATCATGATTCTGCCAATGATGGCATCTCTTAGCGAAGACGCAATTTATACCGTTCCTCGGAGCCTGCGTGAGGGGGCTTATGCGCTGGGCGCTTCAAAGTTGCAGATGATACTCGGAGCGGTGCTTCCAGGAGCGGTTGGTGGAATCACAGCCGCCGTCATACTATCAGCTGCGCGGGCTGTTGGGGAGACAATGATCGTCGCTATCGCCGCGGGACAGCAGCCGTTGTTGCACTTCGATCCTCTACGGCCAGTTGAGACTATGACCGCCTACATCGTACAAGTTTCCATGGGCGACACGCCGCACGGCACGCTTGAGTATCATACTCTGTTCGCGGTCGCGATGATGTTGTTTCTGCTCACCATGGTTCTTAATGTCATAAGTTTGTTGATCAGAGAACGCTTTCAGAGGATGTATCGTTGATGCAACTCGTTCAGGACTGCAGCATGAGCTCCGCAAAGCGGTTCATTCAGCAAGCGGGAACCGTACGACCAGTTCTCGCCAGGGCGTGGAGCGAGGTCGCATTTTTGTTTCTGGCGCGCTTTATTATTATGAGCGCTCTCTGCATTCTAGCCCTCCTCGTTGGAAACGTGCTGTATGACGGTTTCTCTAGATTGACTTGGAGCTTCTTAACCTCATTTCCCTCTCGGAAGGCTGAGAACGCCGG
>CAIVDM010000008.1 GCA_903904735.1 uncultured delta proteobacterium | reverse complement strand
TCGGCCCAACGATAGCAATGACGATCACACTGGCGGCAGTATATGCTCCGATCGGAATCCAAGGAGGTCTCACGGGCGCTCTGTTTAAGGAGTTCGCGTTTACGCTCTCAGGGGCGGTTATCATCTCGGGGATCGTCGCCCTGACCCTTTCTCCTATGATGTCCTCAAAGCTTGTCGGTAAGCACGGGGAGGAAAGTGAGTTTAAGAAAAAGATAGAGCAAAAGCTCGATGTCTTGCGTGATGCGTACGCGCGTCTTCTTGACAGGGCGCTACGTTATAGAGTGGCGGTCTGTGTTTTCGCGGTCTGTGCCATATTTCTCATCGTGCCGTTTTATATGTTCTCGATGAAGGAGCTCGCTCCGCGAGAAGACCAGGGAGTGTTGTTCGGAATCGTGCAGGGCCCACCAGAGGCGACCATCGAGCAGATGCGGCTTGCCACAACTGAGGTGCACAGCGCCTACGCCTCGTTACCAGAATACCGAGGCTCGTTTCAGCTCACGAGTCCCGGATTTGGATTTTCAGGCGTGGTGCTCAAGCCGTGGGATGAGCGTTCACGAGACGTCTCGCGCATAGAGCCAGAAGTATGGGGTAAGGTCGGTTCGATCCCTGGTGTGCGAGTTATCGTCACGTCACCCGCGCCACTTCCGGGAGGGAGTGACTTTCCGGTTGAGTTCGTTATCTCCTCAACCGCTGAGCCAAAAGAAGTAGTGGGGTACGCCCAACAGCTTGTCGCGGCGGCGTTTCAGAGCGGCAAGTTCATGTTCGCTGACACTGACTTGAAGTTTGACCTTCCGCAAAGCGAAGTTGTTATAGACCGCGATAAGGCTAACGCGATGGGTATGTCGCTCGCCGCCATAGGAGAGGATCTCTCGACCTTTGTGGGTGGCAACTACGTTAATCGCTTCTCGATTTTGGGACGTAGCTACAAGGTTATCCCACAGGTTAAGAGAAGCGATCGTCTTAATCCCGAGCAGCTCTTGTCGTTGCACGTCAGGGGACCCCAGAACAAATTGATTCCGCTCTCAACCGTGGCGTCGATATCGGACACGGTGCAGCCACGACAACTCAATCGATTCCAGCAGCTCAACTCAGCGAAGATTCAGGGAGCGATCGTCCCAGGAGTCTCTATCAGCGAGGGGTTGCAGGTGCTGGAGGAGAAGGCGCGTGAAATACTTCCCTCTAATTATATCGTTGATTACGCGGGCGAGTCTCGTCAGCTGCGTAAAGAAACGAGCAGCATGACAAGCACCCTCTTCTTGGCGTTGATCGTGATCTTCCTAGTGTTGGCGGCTCAATTTGAGAGCTTCATCGATCCGCTCATTATTTTGGCGGGCTCGGTGCCGCTGGCGCTAGCTGGCGCGCTCCTGTTCGTGTTTTTGGGTTCTACCTCGCTGAACATCTACTCACAGGTGGGGCTCGTGACCCTTGTGGGGCTAGTCGCGAAGAACGGTATTTTAATTGTGGAGTTCGCGAATAAACTTCAAGAAGAGGGGGTAGAGATGCTCCAAGCGGTGCGGCGAGCGTCTCTCGCGAGATTACGCCCGATCCTGATGACCTCTGTAGCTACGGTAGTTGGGCACTTTCCGCTTGTAATAGCCGAAGGCGCGGGAGCTGGCGCGCGTAATAGTATCGGCATTACCCTTGTGACAGGTATGGTCGTTGGTACCGTCTTCACCCTTTTTGTGGTACCTGTGCTGTACTCGCTCATGTCTCGCAGAGGAGCTAAGGCACTGTAAATGAAGTTGGATCGAATGAAAATGAGAGTTTCCCTACCTCGGTCTCTGGCGGTTACCGCGCTGACGTTGCAGTTCTCTGGATGCGTGCTCGTTGGTCCCGATTATGAGAAGCCAGCGATCGACGTGGCGCCGAAGTTCTCGGGCGCTGATGGTTTGCAAGAAGTCGCGCAGACGCCAGTTGATCCAGCGCAGCTGTGGTGGAAGAACTTTAATGATCCCAATCTCTCGGCTTTAATCGAGCAAGCGGTCGCGGCGAATAATGACCTTGAGTCAGCGCTCGCGAGGGTTAATCAGGCGAGAGCCCTTCGCCGAGAGACATTTCTCGATCTCTTTCCAACGGTAACGGCGGACGGTACCTACAATCGTACCCACATACCCACTTCAACATTCGCTGGTGGGGCGTTCAAGACCGGCAAGAATCACATTACGAATGAGTATTACTCCACTGGTTTCGACGCCTTTTGGGAGCTCGATCTCTTTGGACGCGTGCGTCGACAGATAGAGGCGAGAGACGCTGAGAGCGCGGCCTCAGTCGCTGAGTTGAGAGACGCGATACGAATCGTCGTTAGTGAAGTGGCGAGAAATTACTTCATCCTTCGCGGTACCCAGCAGCAGATAGTGGTCGCCAAAGAGAACGCGAAGACGCAAGAGCAGGTTGTGAAGATCGCCGAAGCTCTCTTTAAGGGTGGGCAGTCAACAGAGTTCGACGTGGTACGAGCTAAGGCTCAAAACTCGATTACGCTGGCCGCTATTCCGACACTAGAGGCGCGCGCGCAGGCGACGCTGTATCGTTTGGCGGTTCTGTGCGGTAAGCAGCCCAGCGAGATGTCGCCTGAGCTCGCGACGACGAAAAATCTCCCGAATTACAATGGACCGGTCACGATCGGAGATCCCGCCGCGCTTCTTCAGCGGCGCCCAGATATCAGGGCGGCCGAAGCGCGGCTCATGGCGGCTACGGCGGGAATCGGCGTGGCGAAGGGCGATCTCTTCCCGAAAGTGACGTTTAATGGATCGGTGTCGTTGCAGGCGCGCGACGTCGGTGATTTAACGACTCCTAATAGCGACTCCTACAGTTTGGCTCCAAACATTTCATGGGCGGCGTTTAACCTTGGGAGGGTGTTCGCGAATATCGATCTCGCTGAGGCCCAACGAGATGGCGCGCTCGCGCAGTACGAACAATCGATTTTGGTCGCGCTTGAGGATACTGAGTCCGCCTTGGCGCAGTTTGACGCTTCAAGAAAGAGGCGAAATCTCTTGGCTGACGCCGTAGATCAAAGCACGAGGGCGGTTCAGATCTCTCGCACGCAGTACGAGAACGGTTTGGTGGATCTACTGCCAGTGCTCGACGCGCAACGCGTCCAATTAAACTCTCAGATCGAACTAACGCAGAGCCAGACTGAGCTCGTGACGTCTCTCGTTTCTCTCTTTAAGGCGCTCGGCGGCGGCTGGGACGAGGCAGTGGTTGAGAAGAAAGACCCTGCGGTGGCTTCGTTGCCTGCAGTCGAGGCGAGTGCCGCGAGTAAGAGCTAGTGAGTGGTTGCCGCTGTTTTTAGGCTCCTTCGCTCCTTGATTCCGAATCTATCGGTCGGCTGGGACGCCGCCCTCCCATGCAACAACGCGAATCACGATCGGGAGGGCGGGTCTCCGCTGTACCGTCTCATGTGATCCTTTACACATTTGGTAGGGTGTAGGGACCCCAGTGGAGGGGGTACCTAGTGCCATGGAATGTGAGGGGAGCAGTGGAGCTTCGGCTTGAGTTCGTAAGGCGTGTGATAGTCTCAGGGGAGTCGATCTCTCGCCTATGTCAGGAGTACGGAGTGAGTCGACCGACTGGGTACCTGTGGCTAAAGCGCTATCAGGAGACAGGAAAGATTCAGTCCCTCGTCGACAGAAGCCATCGCCCCAAAACCTGCCCGAATAGAACCGGTGAACGGATAGAGGCAAGGGTTGTCGAACTCAGAATTAAGTATGGGTGGGGTGCAGATAAACTAAAAGCG
>CAIVDM010000007.1 GCA_903904735.1 uncultured delta proteobacterium | reverse complement strand
GCCTCGTTACGGGCGGGTGCGGAGCCCCGCCCTCCCCCTGACGTAAACACGGATCGGAATTGGAATATCGAATTTACCTCGAATAACACGAATCACGATCGGGAGAGACAAGCCGCGTTACGCATCGCGATCTGTTTCAAGACTAACGACATCCTGTGCGGCAGGAGGGACTCCTGCCCTCCCAAACGTAAAGTCGAATTACGATCGTGCCTTATTACGGGCGGGTGCGGAGCCCCGCCCTCCCCCTGACGTAAACACGGATCGGAATTGGAATATCGATTTTACCTTGAATGACACGAATCACGATCGGGAGAGACAAGCCGCGTTACGCATCGCGATCTGTTTCAAGACTAGCGACATCCTGTGCGGCAGGAGGGACTCCTGACCTCCTAAACGTGAACTCGAATTACGATCGTGCCTCGTTACGGGCGGGTGCGGAGCCCCGCCCTGCCCTTGCTCTACGTAAGCGGATTTCGCCGTCGCCAGTCGATAATCTCAACCGCGGCGAGGCCTGCTTCAATGCCTTTATTCTTGTCGTCATTGCCCGCTCGCGACGCGGCGTCTTCGATGCGCGTCACTGGAAGGATCTCGTTGATAATCGGGGTGTCGAACTCGAACATGACTTTCTCAAGACCACTCATCGAGAGATCCTTGACCATGTCAAAGTGATAGGTGTCACCTTTAAGGATGATGCCGAAAGCTATGACCGCCTCTAACGCTGGATCGCGCTTTAAAAGTCTTCTGATAGCCAGGGGAATCTCAAGACACCCAGGAAGCACATGAATCGCTGGCTTTTCACAACCCGCCGCGCGCAGTACCTCCACACAAGTGTCCGCCATCGAGCGGTTGTACTCGCCGTACCATTTCGACATCACGATCGCGACCCGCGCGCCCGCTACGTGAGGCAGGTTTTCAAGCGAGTATGATGTCTGTGCCATAACTCTGGATATAGATAGATGACAGAGAAAGGAAATACCGAAGAAGGGACTTGAACCCCCACACCCTCGCAGGTAGCGGATTTTGAATCCGCCGCGTCTACCATTCCGCCACTCCGGCTAACGTGGACCACCTTCTTACGCTGAAAACGGCTATTTTTCAAGCGCCGCGCGAATTCTCCCCTCAACCTCCCCCGTAAGGTCGCGATCTGAGTAGGTGGAGGGGTCGATTGGGTCTAGAAACTCAAGCTCAATGCGCGTTCCAAAGGGTACTGGCCAGAAATTGTAGCGAAGCAACTCCCAATTGCCATGAATGGCGACCGGCTGGAGCATCGCGCCTGGCATCGAGCGAACGAGCGCCTGCAGGCCCGTAGCCTTGAAACGCTTCAACGTGCCGTCCTTCGCCCGGGTACCTTCCGGAAAGATCGCCGCCACCTGCCTCAAATCGTGCTTTGTCCGCCCAAACGCCTCGATGTCTCGCACCGCCTGCACTGCGTCTCCACGGTCGATGAGCACTGACCCGAGTCTACGCAACGCTAGTGAGATGCTCGGAATCCAACGACCCAACTCGCGCTTGGCGATAAAGCCAACATGACGACGTCGACACACCCACATGAGCATCGGGATGTCGTACATACTTTGATGATTCGATACGAGTATAGCCGACCTATCCGAAGGAAGGCATGGAGTGCCACGGACTCGATACGTGGCGCCGGTGAGAACTCGTATATTAGTTACTATCATCCAGTTCATGATGTCGAGCGCCCATTTGTGCGCGTTGGTCCCGAACTGTGCGGCAAGTAAGTGGAAGGGATGGCATACGACGAGAATAAGTATAAATGTCACCGTGTATGGCACTGTGCAAAGCCAACTCAGTATCGGGTGCGCCAAACTCTTGCTGGGCGGCATTTGGTCGTGTCGCTTATTGCTTGGCATCACTGTTTCTACTCGGACACCATGTTGTCTAGCTCCAACCTTCGTTGTTGCAGCGTAATCGCGTGAGCGACTTTCTGGAAGAGTGCCGGGCTTCCCTTACCTAGTTGTGGAAGGAGTGTTGACCGCGCGCGCTCATTGAGGAGCTTTTGGCGGTCCTCCGTCGAATAGGTAGTCATATGAAGATGCCTTATAAAATCCAGCTCGAGAGCTAGTTGAATCGTATTAGCGACCGATTCCGTAGAGAGGAGGTTTCTCACTTCACTACCTAAAGGCTCTAACTCCTCCGGGGGAGTCACTCGTGGCGCGCAGGCGTACATGGCGCTCCGAATTGAGTCGCGCTCTCGAACACCACCATCTTGAATAACGATGGAGAGCACTCGCCCGATGCGCGGATTATGTGACACACCCTCTTCTCGAATGACCGCTGGCTCGTAGTTGCCGTCGTGCTGGCTCACCCGCTCGTAGTCCAAGGCGAGAGCCAATGCGCCATCCTCCCCGAACAGCCTCGCTAGGAGCCCGAAAACACCCGGACATTCAGAATGAAACTTTGTAGCTAGCACATCCATAAACAGCGTTTGCCTTCCATTCCTCTCCCCGCTAAACTACCACTGCTTGTGATATGTGACGAGAGGCTGTCGCCATCTGGCGTTAACGAGAAGGCACCGTTAGTATCGAAACACGAGAGCCAAGAATCAATGAGAGCGGTGAAAAAAGGATTACTCCGAATCATCTTCTTTCTTGGAGTTAATTTCCTAACGTCCGTAAGTAGTAGTTACACCGTGCACGCCGACGATTACATATCCCCTGACCTCGTCAAGGTCACCACCCCACTCTATCGCCCTAACAAACAACTCTTTCACCCCAAGCTCGGCGTCTACGAGTACTCAGTTGGATGGGAGGGTATAAACGCGGCGTCGTGCGCCGTGACTATCTCCAAAAAAGCTGGGGCGTACATCGTTGACGCCGCCGCTCGTACTTACACGGGCGTGGATCTGCTCTACAAGCTCCGCTATGAGGCGATCGGCACGATCTCAGCTGAGGATTTCTCCTCTATCTCGCTTTCAATTGACCACCGTGAGAACTCTCGCCGAAAGAACATCGAGATGTCTTTTCAGCCAGGTCACGGCCAGATCACGGCGACTCGCGGCAAGGGCGCTGATGATCCAGAGAAAAAGACGGTTTCGTTTTCGCCAAACAACCTCACACTCGATCCCATCGGCGCGGCGTTTCTCGCCCGTAGTCTCGACTGGAATATCGGAGACACGAAACACTTCGATGTCTTCAACGGAAAATCACGCTACTTTATCTCGCTCTCCGCGATTAGACGCGAGACGATCGAGTACAAGGGCGAGAAACGGCCTGTGATCGTGATATCGCCACAGGTCCGCAACCTCACAACCACAAAACCGCGAGCGAAACTTCGCGAGGCGTTTATATACGTCTCTGATGATCAGGCCCGTGATGTCTTGCGGATCGTGAGCTCTGTATTTATTGGAAGCGTGATCACCGAACTCGAATCGTTTACCCCACAGACCGAGCTCTCCAATCCACTTGAGCTCGTGCGGGCGAACTCAGATACTGACGCTCGCGCTCGGATGCGTTAGGAGCTCACTAAAGAGCCCTGTCCCCAAAACACTCGAATGATCTTCGCTACAACTTCTCTCCCAAGGCCCACGCGTTCGGGGAGGTTCCCTCAGGGAAGTAGCTAAATGCGCGCAGATGGCCAGAAGCATCAATACCCAAGGCACCCGACCGAGTTCGCACGACTCCGAGCTTTAACCTTGTTAGCAGAGCTCCCTCCGCCTCTGAGAGCTGACCTAATTTATCTGTCTCGCTATGGAGCCAATCAACAGGCTCTCCCGTTAAGTCCAAACCGAGGTTACGAGACTTCTCGACGAGCCGCGCGCAAAGGAGAATCGCCGCCGCTTCACTCGCGAACCCCTATCCAGCGGACTGTAAATGTTCCTCTTGGGTGATTCTCTCTCCTGGCTCATCGTAATACTCATTGCGGGCCAATTTATTTGAGCCACTAAACATCGCGATTTCCGCGCCCGTTTCGAGTGAGAGGTCTAATAAACTTCTATTTCTCCACGTCTCGACTAGTTGGCCGGCGGCTCTCTCACCCAACAGGATCGTTAGCTCATCTCCAATCGTCCCCTCACAAGGGGCCACTGAGAATAGATATGTCCGCTGAGACACGAGGCTACCAGGATGATTCTCTATTAAGGCTGAGCTTCCCGGAGACATCATCGTTTGACGCAGCGTGGCTAACGCCTCATCGTTCAGTATGCTCAAAAGCCGCGTGAGCTTTTCGTTCACCGAGGTTAGTTGTGAGATCACTACCTCGAGCCCTCTACCCGTAAGATTTTCTTGATATAGTCCCGCTGGTGGCAATGCCTCTTGGGCTATCTTTTCAGCGGCATACGTAACAGCCGCTATTCTCTGGGTGAATGTAGCGGAACTCCGAGAGGCAATCTCGAGCGCTGTCTCATAATTTTCCAGCTTCGCGACCGCCGCGTTGTGCGTCTCTTGGGTCGCTACGTTCGGATTCCGCAACGCGGTCAAAGACGCCTCAATGAGGCCGGGGACCGCTCGTATCTGTGTCGTTACCTGAGGGGCGCTCATTATATCCACTTCCTTACTGTAAGATGTGTTTTAAATCCTTCGGATATCCCTGGATGCTCAACAATGGTGAGCATCCGACGTCGGATCTCCGCTTTAAGTCGATTAAGCTCTCTGAGCGACTTTTCTCTCTTCTGAAAGTCTTCGCTACTCCCTGAGAGATCGACTCCCTCGCGATTCTCCTCATCGCTCATACGCTTCCCTTCGCTCATCTCTTACGCGGCCCATTAGACCATCTCAGTCCCATGACGCGAAGGTAATACTATCATGACGAGGAAACTATGCTTACCGCTACGTCAGGCGAGATCTCTGAGCGCTCATTAAAACCAGCCACCTACCGACTTAAAGCCCTTCGCTGGCTATCATACAGCGCTGTTAGCTCGAAGAAACGCGCCCGAAAAGGACTTTTTGTTAATTCTACTAATAGTGGAACCCTTGCGCTCTGACAGTTTAATTCGCGCGTCCAAGGACGCTTTAGTGACAAGCCCGCATGTCCAGCGTTTGACACCGGCTCGATCGGCTCACGCGATACTTCCCATGTAAGTCATGATGGAATTAGCGCAACGACGAGAGCGCCGACGACAGTGATGACTGCTGGCTCTGAAGTTTGCTCATCAGGGACTCTAGACGCGAGTAGCGCTGCCTGAGCGCGTCCGCCTGCAGTTGAATCTGCTTTTCCGCCTGGATGATGCGCTGGTTTAGGTCTGATATTGTGGTCTTATTCGCTTCAGTCGTGACACCCAGCAATCCGTTATACCGAGTATACTGATCGATCGTGCCTCCCGTAAGGGCCGCCGAATCAGCGAAGGAGTTAAGAATGGCTCCCACACTGGCCGCCTCAACTGACACTGACTCCTGAAACTTCGTCGTGTCAAATTTCAGGGTCCCATCGCGCTCAGTGGTAATCCCCAGATCCGCGAAGATAATCACCGCTGAACCGCCACTGGCTTTGGTCGACGAGAGCACGTCTCGCAGGTTCTGGAGCACACCATCGTCAATACGAGTGCTCGCCATAGGAGCGAAGGTGTTGGTTACCTCTTTGCTGTTCTCGTCTCGAGTAACCTGATTGTTCTCATTAACGAACTTGACGATATCATTCAAATTGTCGACGATTTCTTGTACCTTCGTGAGGGTGCTCGCTATATCCTCGGCGATCTTCACTGTTGAGGTACCCACCGAATTTAAGCTTAACGTCACCCCGGGGATAATGTCCGCTATGCTATTCGAGGCGCGAGAGATTGTTCCGATTCCGGTTACCGTCACCGACGCGTTCGTAGCGGCGTTCTCGTCGTAGGCACTAAGGTTGCCAAGTGATGCCCCAAGTGACGAGCGCGCTACCAGCCCCTTTTCAGTTCCCTCGTACACTGATGTCAGTACTATTTTATAGGCGGGACTTCCAGGAGTTCCAGTATTTACCAGTGACGCGCGCGCCTTGGTGCTTGTTGAGTTGAAACTATCGACGAAGTCCTGGATTGTGTAGCTTCCATCAGCAACCTCAACATTCACTGTCTCTTGCTCCGCGCCAGTTCCAACGGTGAATGTGACGGTACGGTCGCCCGCCGCCTCTGACCCAGTGAGGTCACTTTGCAAGGGGCTGTCGGAGCCGCTGTAGGTAGTGTCAAAGCTAAATGTATGGTTACTAGCGAGGGCGCCTACTGTTATCGAATAGCTTCCGTTAGAGGCGGCGCTAGTGGCGCTAGCGGAGACTACGGACTCCTTGCTGCTTGTTCCAGTTTTGTTTACACCGCCACCCGAGAGTGTAGTGAAACTACGAAGGTTAGATCGTAACGTTTCGAGCTTTTTTGATAGTTCAGCGATCGCGGAGTTAGTCTCTTCGAGTTGTGTGACGCGCTTCTGATCGGGCTTTACTCGCGTAGCCCTGCTCGCCTCGGTTGAGGCGTCGATGAGTCCTTGTGTGTCGAGACCGGACGCTAATCCGGAGAACGTAACGGCTGCCATCGATGTGCCCAGTATAAATCGCGCGCGGAAGACGAATAAGTCACGCCTTACTCCACTCGCTTCGACGTATTGATCATCAGTGGAGTCGGCTCATGTCGTGAGACCTACCCTGATCAACTAACGACCGGTACTACACGGCAAAGAATTCCCAGCAGTTCCTCGTTACCGACGTCTCCGCTGCTGTTTATCCGATACCTTGGGGCATTTCTTGCCCATACTAGCCTGTCCTTCCTGGACGTTAAGCCACTCTTGCAAAATCGGATCCAATGTGGGTGTTATTGATACGATAGGCTGCTTACTAGCTCCTTTCGATCGGCTCGAGGGGCGTTTGGTGAACTCCACCAGCAAATGTGGATTTAACGTCCAAAATCCCTCACATCGAGCGGCCCCGAGAGTCACCGGCTGGGCCCCTAGGCCACGCGCTACGAGAACGGCTAGAAGCCCTAGCGCCGCGCCAAACTCGCCCGCTCCACCGACAAGCAAACGACTGATATGGGAAACTCTCACGCCGGGACCCTGCAAAAGAGCGACCAGAAGCGAGCGGCGCTCCTGCCCGAGCGTCTCTTGAACAAAAGCGGCAAGCCGTTGCTGCACGTCCTCCTGGAGCGGGCGCGCGAGCGTAATTTCGATGAACTCGCTTGGTGTAAATCGATTGATAACGCCTTGAATCAGGGCGCGAAGTTCCTGGTAACGCGTATCAACGCAGGCGAGAGAGAAAACCTCAACGATCGCCACATGAGTTGGCTGAAGCACGTCGTCACTCGCGAACCAGGCCGTGGAGCTTTCAATCGCGTTCTCAAACACTGGCACTGTCGTGCGCGCGGCGATCGGCTGCCTGGCGGCCGCTATTCTCGCCATCTCACTGGCGGGAGTCGCGACTGGAGCGAGCGCGTCGAGGATCTTATCAAGCGCTTTGCATATTGATTGAATTCGTTGATCATTGACGGAGCGCTTCTTGAATAAAACAGAGACATCCATCCCCGCTAGTTGCTCTACCCGCAACGCCTCTTCAAATGGCGCTGGAGTCCAGCGACTATCCCAAAATTCGCCTAACGTTCGCGTTCGGACCTTAGCGTAATCGACGTGTGTACATATAGCGCGGAGACGCTCACGCAGCGCCAGCTCTATCTGGACACTACTTACGGCTTGCTCGGACTCACTTGACGCGTTCTCATCCGATTGCGCCGTTATCATATCCTCCTCACTGCACAGTGAGTGTAGTAACTGCACGAGCGACCCCTCCTGCATGAGCGTGAGGTACGGAAGCTTGGCGATTCGTTCGCTACCGAGCTCGACTATTTTTTCGAGACTCATGTCAGCGAGCTCTCCAAAAGAGCCGCATTCCTCTGGCATTAGTCGTCCGATCTGTAGCTGTTTTAGTACGTTGTAGCGGGACGAAGCCGCGAACGTCTCTAACGCGACTCGCAATTCATTGGTTTTCGACATCTCTCTTGGCATTGGGAACTCCTTGACTTGTCCGCACGGTCTCACCGTTTTCCACTAGTGCGCCTCATACGTCAACTGGGCTTCGAGTCTCTTTGTCGCCAGTTTCTTAAGGACTCGACCATTATCATTTCATGTGCTTAGCCTCGCGGCCCGGCCGCTACGAGAATCCTTGGTGCACACAAGAGCAAGAGCTAGTACAATAATTGAAGAGAGCATGAATAGACCGTCACCCGGTGTAGCTGATACTCCTCGTAGTAGTGCTCAATCGACTGTAAGAGAATCCTCTAACGAGGTCTTGTCGGTCGAGCACGAGACGACACCCGCCAACGGAGCCCTTCCCGCTTCGACCACACCTTTTGCGCTTAATGTAACGGAAACTCTATCGCCATCAGGTGAAAATCTATCGATCGTGTCGGCGCGTTCGCCGATATCGGAGATAGTCTCGACTCTCACCGATCTCTACAACAGGTCTCAGGCCGCGGGCATATCTCCTGAGACCAGGATTTCGGAGCTACCTCTCTCGCTTCCACCTCTTCCACAGCTTTCCCCAGTTTCCTACGTCAAACAGGATAAGGCCCCTCTGAGTCCGCTTGAGTCTCTCACAGCCCCAGAGTTAGGGAGATTATCGCCCAAGAGACCGAGTAAAACGACGGCGCTCACGCCTCAGCAAGTTATCGCGGCCTTACACCGCGAGCTCCCCGTCGGGTTAGAGCTACACCGGGCTTATCATTATCAGGTTCCGTTCTCTAAGAAATCGCGCCTCGATGTTGTCGTGCTCAAGCTCTACTGTCCTCCCGAGCTTGAACAGAAATTAACCGAGTGGCGCCTTCGCATGGATGACCGATTCGATTCGGTGACTATTCTCGTCAGAAGAGTGACGGTCGATCAAAATATGGTCAACCACCTTCGCAATCGATTTCGCGAAACCTCGCTACTCACGGACGCCTCGGTGCCAACACTGCGAGATATGATCTCCTCGATCTGCGGTTCGCGCCCGACCCCACCAATTATCATCAGCGCGCATCAGCAATGCAGAGAGGATCTCACAGCGATTCCATTTGTGGCGATCGACCGTCCAGGCACGCGCGACGTCGAGGACCTGCTTCACGCTGAGCGTAAGCCTAACGGTGAAGTTATTTGGCGAGCCGCGTTTATCAACGCCACTGGGTATGTGGAGCCAGGGAGCCAACTTGATCGTTACGCGCTGCGGGTGGGGTCAACTATCTATGGGCGCTCAACGACCATTCCTACATTAGGGGACTACCTCTCCCACGACTTACTCTCCTTTCGCGTCGGAGCTTTGCGACCAGCATGGGTGATTGAGGGGCGTCTGACCCCGCGACACGTCACTACCAGCTCCGGTCGAACCCGAGTCGAGTACACGCTCCAATACAAGGTGAGGTCGGGAGTTGTGATCAATCGAGAAAGTATCGACCCCGCGGGGCCGATTGACACGACCGCGGGTGGTGACGCCATCAGTAAATCGCTCTCGGCCCTGGCCGAGGTGAGTAGAATTCTTGAACAGCGTCGCACCTCTCACCCATCGCTGCTACGTATTGAGGGAGAGGGGGCGGCGAACAAAATCGTCGCGGAAACCATGATTGAGTCAAAGCGTATCTTGGCGCAGTTTCTCGGCAATCGTCACGGCGTACCGACTATCTACCGCGTGCATCACAAGCCTTCAGCGGAGGTGGTGAACTCGTTTGTCAAAGACCTTGGTGACCTTGGAATCCCGGCGTCACCGCCTGATTTCGAGAATCCCGCCGAGTTCGCCGGAATTTTACGCAGCCTCGAGAACGTGGAATCTCCCGACGCGCAGATACTACTCAACACTCTCATCGATACCTACCTTCTACGATCAATGTATTCAACGAAGAATGAGGGGCACTTTGGACTTCGACTCGATGGATACCTTGAGATTAAACCGCGCGACGCGTCGGGGCTGGCCAACCAATTTCAGTTAAGTGCCCTTTTCGATGGGCGCGCGCCTCTATCCGCGCTTGAGATGTCGCGGCGAGCCGCGGTTCTTAACGAGAAGCGCTGGCGACGAGACGAGCTGAACTACAAGCTCCGATTCCTCGAGATGTTGCATGGGCATCTGTCGGACGTGGATTCGAAAACCTTTTTGGCCAGCGTGGTGAAAACCAAGAAAACAACGCCATACCTTGAGGTGGACGGTTTCTCTAAGTGGGGTGTGCTTGATGGCGTTCCCGAGGGCGAGTTTCTAGAGAAGGGCGCTCCCGTGGCAGTGACACTAAAGGGATTCGATCTCAATCGAATGCGGTTTAGGTTTGAGTACGTGCGCTAGGCTCGCGAGTCGAAGGGCTGCTCGAAATAACGTGACTCACGCCCTGGTACGGAGCGAACCACGATCAGGGCGTTATTGATTCGCGACCATTACGAAGCGACACTTACCCCTCTTCGCACTACCCCTCGCAGGTCGATTCATCACGTTAAAGCGCTCAGCTATTCCCCAAACTACAGGCGAAGCAAGCGGTTACAGCTTATGTCACATCGTCTCTCGTTCGACCTATAACGCTTGCAAGGTTTTTGTGAGGGATAGTAAATATGGTTAAGAAAATAGCGTTCACGCTCTCGATCGGGCTAATCTGCGCATCTTCCGCCAACGCCCAGAGTAGCGCGCTTCCAGCTGAAATTACGACACTGCAAGATACGCAACTGTACCTAGGCGACATCTCGTCGATCGGGATCGAGCAATCCTCGGACAACATCAAGCACAGCATAGTCGGCAAAGCGACGCACGCGGATTCTCGCTGTGGCATACCGGGCTCACGCTGTGTTGGTCTCCCCGCTCCGAGCGCCGCCACGTTGATTGTCAATGAAAACGTGAGCGTCCCGCAGAGCTCGTCTCTGGCTGTTTTCGGGACGTGTCGTAGGGCGATCGAGTCAGCGAAGCCATCTGACAAGTTTGTGTTACGCGGGGACTTTGAGAGATGGCAATACCGAACCACAGGTCTTGTGAACTCCAGGCCGGAGCTCCGGGTAAAGAGGCTGGTATCGTGCTTTATTTATCGCTTCAATCCTCAGGATGGTCCGGTGACTACCACTAAATAACTCTTAATTTTACTGTATAGACACGTACGTTTTAACCAGAGGTTGTCATGATAAAAGTTTTTGCTCTCTCACTCACGCTCCTTATGACCATTACCAGCAACGCGACAGCGCAGGTCATCCCGCCCACGGATGGCTCAACCAAACCTGCGGTGGGAGTGAATCGAACTTTCTTCCTGAGCAACATCTCGTCCATTGGAGTGGACGCACATAGCTCGCTGGAGCTGAAGTTACCTGGAGTAAGGCATGAGATTAAGGGGCTATATCAGCTTGCTTTCAACTGTCCTCCCAATTTGCTTTGCGCCACTGTAATGCCCGCGCCAGCCCGAGAGGCAACAGTGATTCTTCGGCCGCGTGAGCTAGCGAACACCCCCGTGAAAGCTCGCGTGCTCAATACTTGCAGACGAGCGATTGAAGGGGCCGCGCCTGGAAGTAAGGTTCTTATTCAAGGAAGAGTGACCGAGCTTAAAGAGGGCAGCAGAGTTATTGTACACTCAATCGAGTCATGCTCGGTAGGTTCGAATCCGGAATAGGGCGAGCTGCGATCCCTGGGGAGGCTCCTCATTCGGGTTTCTTTTCTAACCACTACGAAGAAAAAAATCTCCGCTCAGCGCGTCCCTAGCGCTAATGTCACATAGCCTACATAGGGCCTTAGCCCGCGCCGGGCACATTTCGATTCCGTTCAGTAATCGAGTGAACCCGTTACCAGAACGACGAATCTACTCTATCTCGTGCGTCAGCGCGCCATCCCTCACGTCAACTCGAACCTTGCCACCTTGCTTTAGCTTTCCGAAGAGGATTTCATCGGCGAGAGGATCTTTGAGCTCTCGTTGGATCAATCTCGCCATCGGACGAGCGCCAAATTGAGCGTCGAATCCCTTATTCGCGAGCCACTCCTGCGCCGCCTGACTTACGTCGAAAGTGACGTTTCGTCCCACGAGCTGCGACTCGAGCTCTCGGACAAACTTGCCAACTATCTTCACAATAATCTGAAGCGGTAGCGGACTAAAGTAAATGGTGTCGTCAAGACGATTCCTAAACTCCGGCTTGAACAAGCTCTTCACCGCCGCGTCTCTAAATCCACTCGCCTGAGCGGCGCCAAAGCCGATGGCGGCGGCTTTCTCGGAACCCGCGTTAGTCGTGAAGATAACGATGATGTTCCTAAAGTCAGCTTTTCTACCCTGCGAATCGGTGATCGTGGCGTCGTCCATGATCTGCAGAAAGATGTTGAATACGTCAGGATGCGCTTTCTCGATCTCATCAAAGAGGATCACGCCGTACGGGTTCTTGCGAACGAGATCGACGAGCAATCCTCCCTCCTCATAGCCAACGTAGCCTGGAGGCGCTCCCGTGAACCTCGCGACCAGGTGCTTGTCGCTAAACTCACTCATGTCAAAGCGGTTAAAGTGCACGCCAAGCTCTTGGGCGAGCGCTCTCGCGAGCTCGGTCTTGCCGACTCCTGTTGGCCCTGCGAACAAGAAGCTTCCGATGGGCTTCGCTTCAGCCTGTAAACTAGCGCGACTTCTCTTGATCGCTCGAGCGATCGCCTCAACCGCCTTATCCTGACCAAAAACTTTCTGGCGAAGATTTCGCTCAAGATTCTTAAGCACCTCCTCATCAGAGGCGCTGATGCTCTTCACCGGCACTCGCGCTATCGCTGAGACAACCGACTCTATCTGCTCCTCGGTGATAGATTTGCGGCGTTTGTTCTTCGGAAGGAGCACGTTAGCGGCTCCCGCCTCATCGATCACGTCAATCGCCTTATCAGGGAGGAAACGGTCGTTAATATGCTTCGCTGAGAGCTCCGCGGCGGCTTTCAGGGCCTTAGGCGTGAACGTGACCTTGTGATGCTCCTCGAGCCTCTCCTTAAGTCCCTCGAGAATGTGCACGGTTTGCTCGACCGTAGGTTCAGCGAGATCGATCGTTGAGAACCTTCTACTAAGCGCGCGGTCCTTCTCGATCGTCTTTTTATAATCGGCGTGCGTTGTGCTTCCCATGCAACGAATGTTGCCTGAGGCGAGCGCTGGTTTTAACAAATTGGCGGCATCTAGAGAGCCGTTACCTGTGGCGCCCGCTCCCACAACAGTGTGAATCTCATCGATAAACAGAATCGCCTTTGGTCGGCGAGCTACCTCCGCCAACAGTTTTCGTATTCTCTCCTCGAACTCTCCTCGGAACTTCGTCCCCGCGACGAGAGTTCCCATGTTGAGAAGAAATATCTCTGCGTCCGCCAGTTGATCGGGAACTTCTTTCGCTACTATGCGGGATGCGATCGCGTGCGCCATAGCGGTCTTACCTACTCCTGGCTCGCCAAGGAACAATGGATTGTTTTTCTGTCGGCGGCACAGAACTTTGATAGTTCGCTCTAGCTCCTCCTCTCGCCCGACGACTGGATCGAGCTTTCCTAGTTTGGCAGCGGCGGTAAGATCCTCAGTGAAAGTAGCCAGGGCAGAACCTCCCTGAAGACTACCTTCATGCGTTTCATCGCTCTCATCCTCAAAGTCACTAGACAGATCATCCGCCTCTCCACCGGTCTTAGCGAGACCATGCGCGATGAAGTTTAGCACGTCGAGACGGGTTATTCCTTGCTTGGCGAGGAAATACACCGCGTGCGAATCCTCCTCAGAGAACAGCGCCACTAACACCTCGGTCGGTGTGATGACGTCTTTGTGAGCCGAGCGGGTGTGAAGGATAGCTTGTTGCAGCACCCTCTGCACCGCGGGGGTTTGCGCTGGCTCAGCGCTACTAACCTTGGTTCCTCGTAAGGGAACGACCTCAACGTGCTTATCGAAGAATTGCTCGAGGTCCTTACGTAGCGTCTGGAGGTTGATTCCAACGCGCTGCAGAATCTCTATTATCCGCTCGTCAAATGTCAGCGCATAGAGGAGATGCTCTAGGCAGAAAAACGCGTGCCGCCTCGACGCCGCCTCCCTAAATGCCGCCTCCAATGTGAGCCCTAGCTCAGTACTGAACATCACTCTTCCTCCATCACACACTTTAGTGGAAATCCTTCTCGCTTCGCTTGCGCGTGAACATTCTCAATTTTAGCCTCTGCAATCTGTTTGGAGAATATGCCCGCCACCCCCCTGCCTGATTTATGGACCTGCAACATGATCTGCATGGCCTCAGAGGGAGTTTTCTGAAAAATAGTTTCCAAGATGTAGACGACGAACTCCATCGTGGTGAAATCATCATTAAGCAGAAGCACGCGGTACATCTTCGGCGGCTTAACGCGCACCTTCTCCTGCGTGGCGGTATCGGACTGATGTTGGCGATTACCTTTCGTCATTATGCGTTAATCAGGCGGCAATTCGTTCGCCGCTTGAGTATCCCTCATTAGTATCGACACTTTGAATCATATTCTCACCTAGAATTTCCCGAATTAAACAGGTAGATATATGAAAATATTAGTCGTGAGGTCTTAACTCAGCACTACGATAGCTGTCAGGCCCTACATATCAACAGCGTGCACGGCAGCAAACAGCGTATTAGTTAGATGACTATTGAGGAATTTCCTGATGTAGAGACCGCCGATGAAGACGGCCTCGTCGCCATCGGTGGCGATCTGGCGCCTCAGTCAATCGTTCTCGCCTACAAGAGCGGAATCTTCCCCTGGCCCATTAATAGACGTTTACTCGCCTGGTTCGCCCCACCACAGCGAGGAGTACTCTTTCTCGATGAGTTTCACATTCCTCGACGTCTCAGAGAGCAGCTAAAAAAACATCCGTTTACTTCAGCGGTCGACCGAGATTTCGCGGGAGTTATCACTCGGTGCGCCGAAGTCAAGAATCGAGGGGATCAAGACGGAACATGGGTTACGCCGGCGATGATAGACGCCTATTCGCGCCTGTTCGACATGGGAATCGCCCATAGTTTTGAGAGCTACCACGAGAGTGAACTCGTGGGTGGGATCTACGGTGTCGAGATCGGAGGCTTCTTCGCGGCGGAGTCGAGCTTCTATCGTGAGACCAACGCCTCCAAGGTAGCGATGATCACGCTGATTGAGTACCTACGAGCAAAAGGCATCCAATGGCTCGACTGTCAGGTGATCACGCCTTTTTCCGCGAGCTTTGGAGCTCGACCTGTGGAGCGAAAGGAGTTCATGAGGATGCTTAAACAGGCGCTATAGCGTGTCCGCTACTGCATTCCTCCCCACTCCGTGCTGTCGAGAAATCCATCCACGAGTTGAACGACCTCCCGTATTCGAAACGGTTTTC
The DNA here is from genome assembly GCA_903904735.1 of uncultured delta proteobacterium. Taxonomy (GTDB): domain Bacteria; phylum Bdellovibrionota_C; class UBA2361; order UBA2361; family OMII01; genus OMII01. The sequence continues at coordinate 664 of CAIVDM010000007.1, read as the reverse complement.
GATAGGCGGGAATCGGCGCGAGATATTGCTTCAAGCGCTCAAGGTCAGATTCTCCCAGACCAGTCAGCGCTATCACGGGAACCTGCGGATAAACCCACGAGAGTTCCTGCAGGGTCTTGAGACCTACTTCGCACGAGGTCTTGTACTCATCCCTTTCAGGGCCAGTTGTGAAGGGCATGTAGAGGTCGCACACGATGAGATCTGGCGGATTCATGTTTTTGAGAAGCCGATAGGCTGTGTCGGGACAATCGGACTCAATTACCTCTAAGCCGTGGTCCTCAAGAATACTTCTGAGGGTCTCTCGATAGTCATTATTATCATCGATGATGAGAACTGTTTTCATGGCTTCCTTGCCTTGTGTTGAATCGTGAAACAGCGGCGTACGGCAAAAAGAGTACTGAGGCGACGCTAAACTGAAGGGGCGCCGCGCCACCCTACGGATGGGTGACTGAGGTGGGGCTTCCTGCCCGTAAGGACTAATTCGGAAGGTTGGGGATAAAGCTTTACTATGATCTTGGATACAGCAGCGTTGGTGCGAGTTACCGCTACATGGCGGGTACAGAGCCCCGCCCTCCCCCCGAAATACCACGCTCCTAATCAAATCCGACAGGATTGAAATCAAAGGTCGACCATGCCGAATTGGTAGCTAGCTCCGCTGCGAGCG
>CAIVDM010000006.1 GCA_903904735.1 uncultured delta proteobacterium | reverse complement strand
GCCGATACTACGGTGCTGATTCTCGGTAGTGGTGAGATGGCCGAGCTCGCGGCGCTTCACCTCTGTTCGAAAGGGTGTCGGAAGATAATCGTAGCCAACCGCACCGTGGAGAGGGCGGCGGAGTTGGCGGAGCGTTTCGGCGGTGCAGCGGTCTCTTTAGGCGATGTCGACCGAGTGCTGGACCAGGCTGATATCGTTATCGGCTCCATCTCGATTGATCGTCCGATTCTCAATCGTTCCGTACTCCGAAATCGCGACGGAAACCGGCCGGTGTTTCTGATCGATCTTGGACTACCGCGGAATTTCGCCGCGGATCTCGGAGAGATGGATAGCGTCTATCTCTATAACATCGACGATCTCGCTCATATAGCTGATGAGAATAAAGCGCTTCGTGAGGCTGCCGCTCACGAAGCGGAGCTCATTATCGAATACGGATTGGTGCAGTTTGAACGGTGGCGACTGAAGCGTGCTGCCCAACCTGAGATCGTGGATCTTCGGGATAAAGTGAGGGTTATCTGCGAGCAGGAGGTGTTCCGTCTTCTTGCTAAGTCCTCGGATACGCAGGGGGAGACCGCCCGGGAGCTTGCGCATGCGATCACGCAGAAGATCTCCCATGAATTAACAGCTCTTATTGAGCGTCATTCACAAGGAACAGATCCCCACGATAGCGGAAGCGTTCCGCTCCTGATCGTTCCGAAATCAAAGATAGAGTAAGCCCTGCTTTTTCTAGAGCGGTGGGAATTACGCTCATTGTTGGAGAGGTTAAAAGTATGGTCGCGAGGTTGCTGTGTATCGTTGCCCTTGTATCGTTAAGTGTGAGGTGTGTTATGGCTGATGAGAAAGTTACTACGAGCGAGGAGCTTAAGAAAAAGCTCAATCCAATGCAATTTCATGTTACGCAGCAGTGTGGCACGGAACCGCCTTTCCAGAACGAGTATTGGAACAATCACGCAGATGGGATCTATGTCGATATCGTATCTGGGGAGCCACTTTTTAGCTCTCTCGATAAGTTTGATTCAGGGTCTGGCTGGCCGAGCTTTACGAAGCCTATAACGGGCGGCAAAGTATCTGAGAAATCGGACACCACTCACGGTATGCGTCGAGTTGAGGTTCGCTCCGGTGTCGCCGACTCGCACCTTGGACACGTCTTTCCTGATGGACCTGGTCCCAATGGACTTCGATACTGCATCAATTCAGCATCGTTGCGCTTCGTTCCGCTAGAGCGGTTGGAGTCTGAAGGGTATGGGGAGTATCGCGAGCTCTTTGATGACAAATACGGCCGTTCGCCGGAGCGAACCCCTGTGGTCGCGCCGCGCGAAGAGGTCGCGGTGCTCTCAGGTGGCTGCTTTTGGGGAGTGGAGGAGTTGATTCGAAAACTTCCGGGTGTCGTCTCAACCGAAGTAGGATATACCGGCGGTAATGTACCAAACCCGACGTACTCTAGTATGACATCGGGGACGACTGGGCATGCGGAGGCGGTTCGCATCGTCTATGATCCGAACAAGCTCCAGTACGCGGACCTTCTGCGATATTTCTTTAAGCTCCACGATCCGACGACGCTCAATCGGCAGGGGAATGATCGCGGTACGCAGTACCGATCGGCCATCTTCTTTTCCTCACCTGATCAAGAGAAGATCGCGCGGCAGGTCAAAGATGAGGTGGAATCATCGGGAAAGTGGAAAGCTCCGGTCGTCACTGAGATAATATCGGCATCAACGTGGTATCCCGCAGAGGAATATCATCAGCACTACCTTCAAATGAATCCTAATGGCTATACGTGCCATTACGTGCGGGAGTAGTTCCCTTATGGAATGGCGCTCGATGTTGATGGAGCGAGTCTCAAAAGGATCTGTTTCGCGATCGTAGCGAACAGAGCTGGAAGTTGAACAGAGTTCGTGGTTCGAAGGTACTCGCCCCTTGTGTCGTATTTTCGCTCTTCGTTGTTTGGGAACGAGGGGTTATACGGCTTGAGCGTTTCGGGGTCGTGCGGCTGCGAGCTGGTGTATCCGACCTTCAGGTCTGGAGCGTCTGTGGGCTGGAAGCGGTGATCGGGATTTGTACTAGCATTATTATCGGTGCATTTATCAGTTGAGACAGTACGTCGCCCGCCAGATGCGCTGTAGAAGTCGTAAAGCGTGTTCCACTCGTTCTTCTCGTTAACCCCGACCCCCTGTGTCGTTGTCACTGCTAGAGACTCTTGTGC
>CAIVDM010000005.1 GCA_903904735.1 uncultured delta proteobacterium | reverse complement strand
CGCAACCCCAACTCTCACACCTACAAGGACCGCGACTAGTACGCCGACGGATACCCCAACGACCACCCCGAGTCAGACACCAACGTCGACACCGTCAGTCACTCCTACTATCTCGCCGAGCAGCACCCCATCAGCGACTCCTAGCGACACGCCTACTCAGACGCCTACATCAACACCAAGTCAGACTCCAACAACAACGCCCACAAGTACGACGTCTGGGACACCAACTACTACTCCTAGCCAGACACCAAGTAAGACACCTTCAGCGACCCCAACTGCTACGCCTAGTAGCTCCCCAACGACAACTCCAAGCGACACGCCTACTCTTACGCCGACATCAACACCGAGTCAGACTCCAACAACTACTCCGACAATTACAGCAACGGATACGCCTACCAACTCTCCAAGTTACACGCCCACTATAACTCCATCTATTACACCGACGAGTACTCCAACAACGACACCAACAGATACGCCCCTAAATACGGCGACTATCACATCAACAAACACTCCAACGACCACGCCTACCGACACTCCGACTCTGACTCCTACATCAACACCGAGTCAGACTCCAACAGTAACGCCGACAACCACGGCAACGAATACACCAACCAGCACACCAAGCCAGACATCAACCTCGACGCCATCAATTACACCAACTACCTCACCGACCAGCACTCCAACGATCACGCCAAGCGGCACACCGACGCTGACGCCAACATCATCACCGAGTCAAACTCCTACAGCAACGCCCACGACCACCGCAACAAATACGCCAACGAGCACTCTGACAAATAGCCCCACCGCCACTCCAACGAACACCCCGACCGTAACTCCAACTACAACACCAAGTGACACCCCAACCACGACGCCGACAAATACAGCAACTGGCACTCCGACGAAAACTCCGAGTCAGTCACCAACCCAAACACCGTCAACGACTCCGACGTCTACGCCCACTCACACGCCCACAGCGACACCAAGCGAGACGCCAACTAAGACTCCTTCATCAACACCAAGTCTTACACCAACAGCGACCGCGACTAGCACCGCTACGGACAGCCCAACGAACACCCCAAGTCAGACTGCCACGTCGACACCTTCAATCACGCCAACTGCCTCACCGAGCAACACTCCAACGACGACCCCAAGTGAAACACCAACTCTGACCCCATCATCAACGCCGAGTCAGACACCGACAATGACCGCCACAAGTACGGCGTCAGATACACCAACAACCACGCCAAGTCAGACCCCAAGCTCGACACCTTCAATCACACCGACTGCGACACCTAGTAACACGCCTTCCGCAACGCCGAGTCAAACATCAACAACGACACCGACAATAACGGCAACGGAGACTCAAACTAGCACCCCAAGTCATACAGCTACCTCGACACCGTCGATGACGCCTACGAATTCCCCAACAAGCTCGGCGACAGTAACTCCAAGTAGCACGCCAACGCTGACCCCAACGACAACTCCATCCGCAACTACGACTGAGACGCCAACATCTACGGTCACGAATACTCCTACTGCAACTCCAACTCAAACATCCACAAGCACACCGTCTATGTCACCCAGTGACACCCCAACCCATACACCCACTACAACGCCCATAAATACGCCGACGCTAACTCCAACTACAACTCCGAGTGTCACATCCACAATTACGCCGACCGCCACGGCGACAGACACGTCAACTAACACCCCCAGTCAGACTCCAACTTCAACTTCAACAACGACGCCAACGGTCTCGCCAACTAGCACGCCGACTACAACACCTAGCGACACACCTACTCTGACTCCAACAGCAACCCCGAGTCAGACACCAACAACTACTCCGACCGCCACGGCTACAAGCACGTCAACTAACACACCGAGCCAGACGCCAACCTCTACACCAACAACGACACCAACGGTCTCGCCAACTAGCACGCCGACTACAACACCAAGCGACATACCTACTCTGACTCCAACAGCAACCCCGAGTCAGACACCCACAACTACGCCGACCACTACGGCAACAGACACGCCCACGAGCACCCCGAGTCAGACTCCATCATCGACACCGTCAATGACACCGACTCGTTCACCTAGCAGTAGCCCAACAACCTCGCCAACTCATACGGCAACTATTACCCCGACAACAACGTCAACTCGGACGCCGACAAGCACCTCCACGCCGTCTCAGACGTCAACCGCGACCCCATCGATGACAGCTACCGCGACTCCAAGCGGCACTCCAACAACAACGCCTACCGACACGCCGACTCTGACTCCTACTTCAACACCTAGCCGGACACCTACAGTCACGCCGACCGCTACGGCGACAGATTCGCCAACGACCACTCCGAGTCAGACGCCGAGCGCAACGTCATCGGCGACTCCCACAATTACACCGACCGACACCGCGACAACGACGCCGACAAATACGCTTACGGCAACACCAACAGGCACTCCGACTCAGACGCCGAGCTCGACACCATCACTCACACCAACCGACACGCCTAGTGTAACGCCGACAGCGACACCAAGCAGTACGCCAACGGATACTCCGACAAGCACACCAACTGGCACGTCAAGCCACACACCCACATTGACACCGTCAATAACTCCGACCCTTACGGCAACGAGCACGCCAAGCAGCACCCCAAGTCAGACTCCAAGCGCGACTCCGTCAACCACACCATCCGTTACGCCAACGAACACGTACACATCGACACCGACACACACGTCGACAGTCACGCCAACTCTAACACCTAGTCAGACGCCAACAAATACAGCGAGTGATACACCGACAGCGACAGCAAGTCAGACGTCAACTACGACGGCGACAAGCACCGCCTCACATACATCAACGCAAACACCCACTCAGACACCGACCTCAACTTCGTCCGTGACACCAACCACTTCACCAAGCAGCAGCCCAACGTCAAGTCCGAGCGCCACACCGACCCTAACTCCAACAGCGACGCCAAGTCACACCGCCACCACGACACCGACGAGCACTTCTACAGACACACCAACCAGCACTCCGAGTCAGACATCAACATCGACGCCATCGATGACACCTACCGCCTCGCCAAGCAACACGCCAACAGCGACTCCAAACGACACTCCAACTATCACTCCAACGGCGACGTCAACTCAAACCCCGACAAGCACCGCCAGCATCACGCCAACCAGCACCCCAACACAAACACCAACCGCGACACCGTCGGTAACACTTACGCATACCGCCACGAGCACGGCGACAACAACGCCGACCAGCACGCCAACCCTAACACCAACTTCGACACCTAGTCAGACACCAACAAATAGTCCCACAGATACACCGACGAATACACCAAGCGGAACTCCAACTCAGACAGCTACGGCGACACCATCGACAACGCCATCAGCCACACCAAGCAACTCACCAACAATCACAGCTACGAACACGCCAAGCCTTACACCATCATCGACCCCAAGTCAGACGGCGACAACCACACCAACAGGCACGACGACGAATACTCCGAGCAGCACTCCAACTCAGAGTCCAAGCGCGACGTCTTCAATGACACCATCCGCCACACCAACTAACACTCCCACAACGACATTCACCGAGACTCCAACCCAAACACCAACGTTGACGCCAAGTCTGACACCGACATCGACGTCGACTAATACAGCGACAATTACACCAAGCGGTACCCCAACCCGGACGCCAAGCGCGAGCCCATCGATAACTCCAACAAATACATCCAGCGTCACTCCAACTGCTACATCGACCAATACGCCAACCCTAACTCCAACAATGAGCGCTAGTCAGACACCGACGTCGACACCTTCAAGTACGCCAACTATCACACCAAGCAATACAGCAACACATACGCCCACCAGCACTCCCACTCATACACCCACGTCTACGCCGTCAACAACGCCGAGCGCTACACCAAGCGGCACGCCAACGAGCACGCCAAGCCATACCCCAAGTCAGACACCAACTTTAACGCCATCGACTACGCCAACCAGCTCGCCAACTCTGACCACGACGACAACGCCAACTCAGACCCCAACAAATAGCTCAACTCATACCCCAGACAACACGCCTACAGTGACACCAACAGCTACCCCGACCAGGACGCCCACTAACACCGCAAGTCAGACTCCGACCTCGACACCGACAATCACACCGACAACTACGCCTACTCTCACTCCAACCTTGACATCAAGTCATACTCCCACTACAACGCCAACTACCACGGCAACAGCTACTCCAACCCGAAGTCCGAGTGAGACACCAACCGCGACACCGTCGATCACACCGACTGCCACCTCCACAGATACGCCAACGACAACACCAACCAACACCTCGACACTGACTCCCACATCAACATCAAGTCAGACGCCGTCAAGTACCCCAACAAGTACTCCCACGAATACAGCCGTTGACACTCCGACCCAGACTCCAACTCTGACACCATCGGTGACACCAACGACTTCGCCTAGCGCCACACCGACGACAACGCCAAGTAGTACGCCTACGCTCACCCCAACAACGACGCCAAGCCGAACTCCCACCACAACGTCTACAGTTACGGCGACAGATACACCATCTAGTAGCCCAACTCAGACCTCGACGGCCACCCCCACGATGACCACAACCGAGACTCCAACAAGTACTCCGACAACGACTCCAACAGCTACGTCCACACTCACTCCCACTTTGACACCAAGTCAGACAGCGACAGGCACTCCAACCAGCACAGCAACTAACACGGGGACCAGCACACCAAGTCAGACACCAAGCTCGAGTCCTTCAAACACCCCAACAACCTCAGCAACCAGCACACCAACAACTACTCCCACAGCGACGACGACAAGCACCGTTACAGAAACACCAACGAGCACTCCGACTCAGACATCGACCTCGACGCCCTCGATGACACCAACCACCTCACCGAGCACCACGCCAACAGCGACTCCAAGCGATACACCAACCCTCACTCCAACAACCACACCAACACAAACACATACAATTACGCCGACAAGCACCACGACGGACACGCCGACTAACACCCCAACAGCAACGCCGTCGAGTACACCTGCGAACTCGCCCACCCTGACTCCGACCTCTACTCCTAGTCAGACACCGACAGCCACACCGACACTTACGGCAACGAGCACCTCGAGCGATACAGCGACGAATACGCCGACAGTCACGCCAACCGCGACGCCAAGTAGCACCTCTACAACGACGCCAAGCAGCACGCCGTCTCTCACACCTACTCAGACCGGAACAACAACACCGACGAACACTATCACTCACACGCCGACTAGCACCGCTACGGAATCACCGACATCAACGCCGTCGACAACTCCCACTATCACGCCTACAGTGACTCCAACGTCCACACCGAGTCAGACAGCGACCGCGAGCCCGACACACACGGCTACGAGATCCGCCACTAGCACACCGAGCGATACGCCGACACTCGCTCCAACTCAGACGTCCACTCACACATCTACAGCCACACCGACGAGCACCGCGACTTACACGCCGGCGAACACCGCGACTCAGACACCGACGTCAACACCATCGCTTACACCGAGCGCTTCCCCCAGTAGCACACCAAGCAGTACACCAAGCGCTACCCCGACAGAAACGCCGACTATGACCGCTAGTCAGACACCAACAGCAACTCCAACTAGTACGGCGACAAGCAGCTCAACCAGCACGCCGAGCCAGACGCCTACATCAACACCATCCGCGACGCCAACTGAGACACCGGCAAGCACCGCGACGACTACGGCGACTTCCACACCGAGTCAGACAGCTACCTCAGGACCGTCGATGACAGCCACTGACACGCCAAGTAGGACACCAACTACCACACCAAGTGAGACCCCCACTCAAACTCCAACCAACACAGCGAGTGTAACACCGACTCGCACACCTACAATGACCGCCTCCGCGACCCCAACGGACACTCCCTCAAGCACTCCGACTTTCACCGCGACTAACACCGCGACAGCTACGGTCACCGGCACCACCACGAATACGCCAACCACAAGCGCTACGATTACTCCGATCGATACCGCGACCAACACACCGACACACTCGCCGACAACAACACCAACTACGTCACCAAGCAGCTCACCGACCGCTACTCCGACAAGTTCGCCAACTTCTAGTCATACACCCTCCGACACCCCGAGCTTCACACCAACGAATACTCCGTCAGCGACACCTCTCGTAACCTTCACGAGCGCGCAGACTGTAACGGCGACTCCAACTCAAACGCCTAGCAGTACCCCCACCGCTACCCCGACCAGCACACCCACATTGACGAATAGCGCTTCGGCGACTCCGACCTACACCAGTACGATTACCGCTACACCTAGCGCCAGCGCTACACACTCACCAACTAACATACCGACCGTCAATCCATCTCTGACACCGATTAACAGCCCAACTGGCACCTCATCTCCGACTCCTTCCAGCACACCAAGCCCGACACTCACAGGTACCCTCACGGCCACTCCAACCGCCACGCCTACGCCAACCGCCACCCCGACTCCCGGACCATCGGTTGTACTCCACGCTCTCGTAAGTATTGACGACACACCTCTCGCCAACGCGCCGATACAGTTTGGCGCTGTGGTCGCGACCTCAGATGAGAGTGGAGCAATTTCGGTCTCTATACCTCGCGACAGTCGGGCGGACATCTCCTCAGCGTTGAAAGCCATCAAGTTAGAGAAGATCGCTGACACACCCACTGAAGTTCTTTCGGGTAGCGGGCTCGAAGTCGAGAATATCGCTAATCTTCGCGGTGGGTTTATCGACATCATAGCGAGCCGTCGTGTCAACCCAGAGCCACTGTGTCGAGTCTTTGATAGCGGTCTGGGAGTGGAAGCTCTGAGATTCCCATTCACAAACCGATATAGTGAAAGTTTATCGGTGCCGTCTGAAGGACTGAACTCGATTTCCTCTCCATCTGGCGTCCCTTATCCGCCAGCTTCATTTGGCTCAACCGATCTAGCTCTGCCAGCTGGGCACCTCGGCTTCACCTGGCCGCTCGAGTATTTCACCTGGTTTGACCCGACTCGGAATGAGGAGATAGTCAGCGCGACCTGGAGGTTGATCGGCAAAGAAGTTTTCGTAAGCCAGTCAGTCGGCGAGATTCCGATATGTCAACAATCGGGACAATATGGCGACTGCGCGCCCTTAAGCAGTTCTCTGGTAAACCGCGTATACGAGCAGGCGTTCTCAAGCGTGACGGTCCTAGGCAATGAAGCGATGCGCCTCAAGAAGAAGGGCATTTGGCATCCAACAGGAAGAGTGCGCACGCCACACTATACTGTCGCCGGTAACTCACTGCGCGCCATTCGCAGTCTCTTGCGGCTACCAGCGGACAGCCTTGTTTGCGCCAGCTCCACACCGCAGTCTTGTCGCCAGGTAGAGATTCAAAAAGCGGAGCTTCAGAGGCAGCTTGATAGGATTTTCAAGACCAAGCTCCCGAGAGAGTTGAGAAGCCTACTCAAGCTAATTCCACGCGAACGCAAAAAGTTCCAGGCGGAACTTAGAAAACTGCCAGACCGTTACGTGACGTGTGGAAGATGATACGCTCTAACAAGCTTTGTCGCGTTTACCTTGATCTGGTGGAAGAATCGGCTTTTTCGCCACTGCTTCCCTACTTCATCCACCCCAACTCACGAAGTGGCTCAGAGAGAACTCGCCGAAACGGATTCATGGAACTCTGGTCATCTTTATCGACTAACACGCGCACCTCATCAAGTAGCGCGCGCTGTCCGCGCTGACGTAGCCGCTCCCAGCGATCCATCACATACGCCACATGCGGCGCCCACTCAGTCAGAAGGGACGCTAACCTGTGAGCGAGCTTGACTGGGTCATTCGCCTCAAGGACGAATCTTCGCCCATTCGCTCCACACGCCGTGGCACCACGTCGAACGACCACCTCAGCGATCTCTTTAACCTGCAGCCCCTCGTGAGAGCCTGGAACTACATGGAACACCGCTGATTCAGGAAAGTCCTCGCCTTGGGCGGCGAAGGACATGACGGTCGGAACGCCCATCAATAACGAGATCTGAGCGAACGGCGCCAAGCGACCAAAGACACTCGCGTGGAGATGCAACGCAAGATCGCTCGCTGAGAGGATCGACCGCCAATTCTCCGAGGTTTTTCCTGTAACTATTGTCACCAAAGAGGAAACTCCGAACTCTTCCACTAACTCTCGCGCCGCTCGCTCCTCATCAGGCGCTACCATCCAGGTAAGCGCCCACGGCGATGAGAGCCCTCGCAATCCTGGCAACACCTTGTGCATTCGCCCCTCGATACCCGTGACGGACGCCGAGGCGATACGAAGAACATCCCCCGTGCGCGCTGCGACCGCCGTATCCACTCTAACCGGTACCGGCAGCACTTCCGCGGGATGTTCGCCGCGTAAGCCCTCTAAACGGGCGCTTACCATGCGCCGATACTCATTTCTGGCCCACGGAGAGCTAAAGAGCACAACTGGCGAGAGCGATGTCTCACGGTACGCTCGCGGCCACAACTGGTGCGGAGCCTTTGAGCGATCGTAGAACATCACGGATGGGTCGTGATACTGCGCTATCGAGGTTTCCCACGGGCTCGTATGAAACGCCTCTGGACCTAAGTCATTGTAAAAAAGATCGTGCAGCCACGTAATACCTGGAACGAGCCCGATATGCCCACGCACAAACCGACACGCCCTTGAGTCCTCGAGCTGATAGAAGAATATGTCAAACGGGGTTCGCTGATGTTTACGATGCGCCGTCAGATAGTGGCTCGATTGCAGACCAAAGTTTGAAGCGGCGCTCGTGTCGGTGAAGACCTCAACATCGTGGTGACGAGCCAATTCCGGGAGTAGGAGCCCAGAGCTGTACGCCGATACCGTCTCAACCCCAGAGCTTCCTGTGTCGGTGAACCACGCGACACGTAGACGATTGGTCGACATTACCCCTCTCCCGCGCATCGCTGTAGTGGCTCTCGCAAGGGAGAGAGCAATCCATCAATCACTCGATCCCATCCGGCTGTCATCATGCCTGATGACTCAATGAAAGCCCTTCCCGCTCGGCCGATCCGCTCGGCGAGCGCTGAATCATCACGGAGACGATTAAAGGCCTGCGCGAACGCGGCTGGTGTGGGTTCCAAGACGAGTCCAGTCTCATCGTGGCGAACGAACTCTAAGGTCCCACCACTATCCGTCGCCGTTACGAGCGGCTTTGAGCTCGCCATCGCCTCAAGCGTGACATAACCGTAATCCTCATCAAACGGCGCATAAAATACCGCTAGGGATTTGGCGTATAGAGTCACGAGATCTTCATTACTCACACGACCTAAAAAATCGATCCGCGAGCCGAGGTCGTGCTTCTTAACTTCATTCTGAAAGAACTGCATCGCGTCTGGCTCATCGGACACTCCAACTACCTTGAGTCGAAGCCCAGGCGTCATCGCGAGCGCGTTGATGACGAGATCGAGCCGCTTAATGCGGCAGATACGACCCACCGAGAGAATGTATGGCTCCGCCGCCTCGCACCGATAGCCAGTACCTAGCGGCAAAGGAGGATAAAGGACTTCCGAGCCGAGGTCATTGAACGCCTTGAGACGCTCAGCCACATTGTTCGAGATCGCCGAACGATACGCGCACTCCCTCAAAACCTTCGTGTCGCCATCGTGCAACATACGTCGCATCGATTCATCGCGCGGGTCATCGCCGATATCTGAGTACTGCCCAGCGTACAGATCGTAAATTGAGCGTAATTGATGCACCAACCAAACGCTCTTGCGAGGATGGCGCGCGTAGTAACTCGGAAACTTCGTCGCGATGACCAGATCAATCTTCCTGCCGCAGAAGTTCTCGAAGTCGAACGACCGCCATAGCGCCGCTTGCGTGATGAGATTCTGCTTCGGAAGCGGATTGAAAGGGATCTCAACGATGTCAGCCTCATGACCACGTTCCTTGAGCTGTTTGACCAAGGTGGAGACCAGCACATCCTGACCGCCGTGTGAAAAAGGAACCTTCACGCCAAGAACAAGTATTCTCGCCATGGCCGCCTATGCCTCAAGAACTAAACAGTAATCCTGGAAGCCGTACAGCAAGCGATTGAGCTGCTGAAAGTTCTCATTGATACGATTGACGGCGTCAGCCACCGCTGGCATATGCGAGGAGTCGACGGGAATGTCTTTGAGCAAATGAGTTGGGGACACCGGCGAGAGCATCTTTGTCTCGATGATTCGCAACCCCGCGAGTGTAGCCATATACCCCAACGTGTCGGGATGCATCGGCCATACGTGCGTTGGGTCACGGAAGTAGTTTGACGACAGCGCCAAGACCGATTGCGGATTAATCGTCTCAAAGGAGATTCGCCCACCTACCTTTACCTTGCTCTTGGCGAGCTCCATTAAATCCTGAAGCTGCTGTCTCGTGAGATGCTCCACGACTTGAATCGCCACAAGCCCACCAAGCGAACGATCTGGCAAGGTGCGAAGATGGGCTATTCCGTCACCGTAGATCGTCTTGCAACCGTTGGCGTTGGCGACATTTACCATAACAACATCAAGATCAACGCCGTACGACTCAAGCCCCGCCGCGGAGAAGAGCCGTTGAAGCTCCCCTCTTCCTGAGCCGATCTCAAGAATCGCTCCCTTCGTGCCTCTAAATATCTGCGGATAGATCCCTTGACGATCCGCGATCTCACGTTCGCTTCCTCGGTATCGATTCTCAAGGAGCAAGTACGACATATCAGCCTTCGTTCGCGACTCATCCGCTGGCGACTCACTGGCTACGGGAGGCTCGGGATCTCGATACGCCTTCGCGTTATTAAGAATACCCTCTAAACCTCGCACCATCGCGTCAACCAGGGCGATTCGCTGCTCGAATCCCGTCGACATCTCCCCAAGTTGTCGCTGCAGGGCGAAGAGAGCCGAACTCTTTTCGTCGTCGATACGACGGATGAGCTGCTCCAGCTGTTTCGTGTTTCGCTCGTCTCTGGCGTCGATATAACGCCCCGTCTCATTGAGGTGCCGCACGAGATGCTCCACGAACTGACGCTCGGCGACCAGATAATCTCTCATCAAGCTATTTCTCAAAAACGAGATACACTTGCGCTTGAACTTAACAACAACCTTACCAAGGATCCCCCCTCTGTGCGTTACGACCGCGTCGGGAGTCAGCTTGGTCTCATATGGGTAATTGATGTTGAGAAACCGTAAGTTCTCGGCGTGTTGCAGATCGCCGAATTTAATCCCCCTCTCATCAACAAACTTCGCGCTCAGAGGAGAGAGCGCCTGGCGCTCGTCGCGGGTCCGTTCAAGATCTGCCTTGATCCTCTCTCGGATCTCTTGCATCAAACTGGGGATATCACACGGCGCGTCCTCTACCGAGGGGATGTTGCGAACGGGTTCTGACATTACTGCTTTCCTCAGAGCTAGATTTTAGGGGGAATATCTCCCCGCAAGTGCCTGTATCCTCTTAAACTTCGCCCCGCCACGTCAAGCACCTGCCCTGATCTATTACCCTTAACGGACTATTATCACTGAATAATCCTCAAAAATGATTCGAGCCTCATCGCGGGCCCTACAAGTGGTCTCAAGGCAGCCTCGCAGCGACCGTAATAATATAGTCAGCGAAATGAGCAGGGCCGAGTGAGAAACTTGAGGCGTATCCTCTCAGATATACTGATGATTTCTCATGAAGATTAAAGAAGTTACAGCCTATCATCGGCGACTGGGACAGGCTTTAACGAGCCCAGTCGACCCCAAGACGCTTTTAACACCGGTCGTAATTGCCCGCCCAGCCGCGCTCGCTATATGACCGAAACGTTTGAATACCGTTCTTGATAGTAATAACGTAGAGCTCGCACAATTAGTCAAATATTGTGAGGGGTGTAACGACATGAGTTCTCAACACGTAGCTAGCGTTAACAGCGGACCGGCTGGTCTCTCGATCCTGGTTCAGATCGCGTGGGATAAACTCCTGCAGATACCAGGCGTTTCACAGAACGCTCCTACAGCGGAGCATGCCGTCTCGCGGGCGGCGAAGCCACGCGCTGAGGCTCTTACGCCAAGAGAGTTAAAGGCCATTGAGCGCCTCGACCGACAAGCGTTTGGCGCTGTCTCCGACTATCGGTCGAAACGGGCTGAGCACTACGAGCTTCGTCAAGGTATTACCACGACAACGGCCCACTCCGGGTTACTTGGAATATTTTCGAGCGAGAAGAATCAACGCAAGCACATAGAAAAGGCGCTGAGCGCCAGTCTTGAGGGGCTTCGGGAATACTTTCAGAAGAACGTGCAACCGTGGTTGCGACAAGTCTGGACTTCATACAGTGGAAAAACATTCACAGTTCCCGTGGGCGGTCGCGTCCCCACTATTCTCAAGCTCGCGTCACTTCCGACAGAGAAAGTTGGAAAAGTCATCTCAGTCGAATACTTAAAATCGAGAATTGAACAACTCGAGTCACGGAAGGGATCCTGTAATTTTCGTGTTAGCAAACACAGTGGACCTCTGGCGATTACCATGACTCGCAAAGTTGGGGATGGCCCCAGCGCGACACTTCGCTTCGAGCAACGGCGACCAGGTGTCGTTAACGTCTATCTGAATGATAAGAGAATGGTGTACCAGGGCAAGAACGTCAGCCTGTATACCGATGACGCCCTTAAGCTCGCCGACCAATTCTCGCGAGGCGCCAAATCCATGAAGGTACGACAGGGTGGCTTCACTGAGTACGTGATCGGCTCAGAGGCGATGTTCCTCAAAGCTCAAAAGGCGATGGAGAAGGCAGACAAAAAGGCTTGAAAGAACCAACGCGTTCTCCCCGCTATCCCTCTTCCTCCTCTAACTCCGCGTAGAGGGGAATATGGTCGGACAAAACATCCCATGGCTGTCCGCTAAGGGCACGACCGCCCACCATCGAGAGACCGCGGGCATAGACACGATCAAGCCTAAAGAGCGGGAACTTCATCGGGAATGTCGCCGCGTGAGTACCGTGAGTGTCAAGAAACACCTCCTTGATCCGCAGCTCTCGCGCCAGCACTCCAGATGCGCGCTCTCGCCAATCGTTAAAATCACCCGCGACGATCAAGGGATCGGCGCCCCCAACGCTCGCCGTCACTCGATCGCAGATTCGCTTTAGCTGCGCCTCTCTTCCTCGCCGCATCAAATTAAGGTGCACACACACGCAGTGAACCGGGAGGCTCAAGCCTGGCACATCAAGCACCGCGTGCAGCAAACTTCTGGTCTCGATAGCGTTCGTCGAGATGTCAAGGTTCTCGAACTCGAGGATCGGATACTTGCTTAAAATCGCGTTGCCCTGATGACCATGGTCGAATATCGATGTTTGCCCGTACGCCACATAGGGCCACACGTCCTCGGCGAGAAAGTGACTCTGCGGAAGATCCGGCCACCCATCAACTCTCGACGCGTGCCTGTCGTGTTGGCCAAGAACCTCTTGTAAGAAGACAATATCAAGATCGAGAGATGAAATCGCGCGTTTAATCTCCGGCAACGTGAACGACACGTTACCGAGGCCAAAGCCTTTGTGAATATTATACGAGAGAACCTTTAGTATCTGTCGGGATATCATACGCTCGCTATAAAACTCTTCGTGCCAAAAGCAGTATCCGGCCCACGATTCGCTCGAGCAACGGACGACTCTTCCAATTCCGCAACGTCACCTCGCGAGAATGCGCGCAATCAGCGATAAACTGCTCAGCGAGCGCGCCAGTCGCGTCCTCACTGCCCAGCACCACGTCCGCCTCAAGATCATGTAAAAGACTCCGATGATTTAGGTTACTGGAACCTACGAGCCCCCAATCGTCAATCAGCATGGTTTTCGCGTGCAGTACAGTTCCAGTATACTCGAAGATTCTCACGCCCGCCCGTAATAATCCCAAATGAAACGCCGATGTGACCCAAGGGATGAAAACCACATCAGAAAAAGCGGGCACGACAATTCTCACGTCCACGCCAGCCTCGGCCGCTATCCCGAGCACACGAATAAGTGACGCGTCCGGGACAAAGTACGCGTTGGTAATCCACACGCGACCCCGCGCCCCTAATATTTTCACGAGAAGATCGAGGTAGTTTTCGCTTCTCAATTGTCGTCGAGCGTTAAGTCGAATTAGCGCTCCCGACTGAATACGATTCGCGCGAGAACGCACCCGAAGAGTTCGCCCGCGCCAAACCTCGGAGAAGCTCGCGGCCAGCACTGACACTTCACCGCCCTTGACGCTCACGCCCGTATCCCGCCATACGGCGTCTCCAACGTAGCGCCTAGAATGATACTCAATGATATTGAAGCTGCCGACGAACGCCTCCATCCCATCAATTACACATACCTTGCGGTGATTGCGATTATTGAGGCGGCGAAACAAGCCGCGGAAGAAACCAGTCTTCGGGGCTCGTTTACGCCATCTTAAAAAACGTGCCCATGGGAGATCATGAAATACCTTCAACTGGAAACGACCGTGCTCGGCGCGCGCCCTGATCTGCGCGCTCCACGCGCTTGAACCCACGCCATCGATAACTACGCGGACATCGACACCTCGGTTCGCCGCCTCAACAATCGCACCGAGGATTCTCTCCCCCAGTCGGTCCGTGGCGAATATGTAACTCTCAAGATGGACACTCCGCCGCGCCGACTTAATCGCGGCCTCGAGCGCGTCAAAGAAAGAGTCGCCATCGTGAAACAGGGTCACGCGCTCCCACACCCTTCGCCGTGGCGTGACGTCCGTCCCTGGTTGATGTCCTTGGTCCATAAATACCGTGTCGGATGTCTAAACACCCGTCGTAATATTACTCACTCGTAACCTCTCTAGTATACGTGAGCCAAAGCCCTATGCGCAGTCACTTCTTCGAAAAAACGCTGAAATATTCATAGGTTCCAGCTTGGCAAAGGCCTTGCAAATACCCCCTCATATGAAGCGAAGCGCAATAACCCACTACTCATTCCAAGCCAGTCGGTCCAAGATGAGGACGGGTTATCGGGTGGTTACGCCAACATTGATATCTACGATATCGAAAGGCAGAAGCACCATGACCCGAGCGGGGGACTATAGGATAGCGGCTGGTTAAACCTGATAGCTGTCGTATAAAATCCTGCCAAGGTGGCGCGATCAACTAAAAACGGATGCTACACGGTACGGAAGATTCGTAATAACCATAGGTAAGTACGAGTTGACGTATCAAGCGAGCCTGAGTCGGTGACTCAGCGTATTCGAGGAGAAACACACCATGGAATCGAACATCATTGAACGACTTTTCGCGTCATTCACGGAGTTAGAGAGCGCAATTACCAAGGCTCGTGACACCTTTAAGACTCGCGCGTCGATTCCTGATAACGTAATTCGTCGCCTAGAGTCGTATGATACGATTTTGGCTAAACAACGGTCCCTCGCCGTAACTCTGTGCGAAGCGATCTCGCGTAAGAATTGGGATGAGGTTAATCGAAACGTGACGCTCATCAACGGATTATCAGCGATGATTCGCGACGACGCCAAGGCGATCCTCACCGCGGTATCGACTCCAGAGGAATCTCAGGTCGAGGAAGAGACCGAAAACTTCTGCTAAGACTCGCGAGAGCGGAAGAACGCGGAGGGTTGGAACACCAAACCTCCGCGTTTTCTTTTGCTCGAGTCCTCTCACTTCTCCTTCGACCAAGAAGTTTTGTCTCACGATGAAAGGATCGGATCGGCTCACCGCGAGCGCCAAGCGGACCTATAAGGTGACGAAAGGTACCGGATGGAGCTCATGCGGTGTCGAAAGCCGATTATTACTTGCCCAGTGGTCGTCATACCTACTACCCTACCTGAGACTCATGCCTGGAGGCGGAAACTACTCGAACCGGCCAAGCGCGTCCCGCCGGACTAGTGATTCGTATGATCAATTGGTTAAAGAGACTATTTTCGCTGGACTCTTCCACGAAGAACGCGCTAGCAGCAGAGACCATTCGCTCGATTGAGGATATTCTTAAGACTCCTGGCAAGGCTTGTAGCACGGCGCTCATGACATTGGCCTCGGCTTGCGACCGTGAGAGGTTCGTCGATATCGTCTCGTGCTCAAGTCTGGTTGGCTCCGCTATTAGAAATGGTGAGATTCACTCTCGTAAACCTCAAGGTGGAAACTCTTTTTCGACCCCCACATTTCTATTCAAATCAGCCGAAGTAGCGTCGTTCGTGAACGGTATGCCGCTCGCGCAGTCTATTTTTGTACTGCGCAAGGAACGCTCACTGAACACCGGTCCCAACTTCGTCCACTTCAACATCGGTCGCGCGACTGACAATGATATTCGAATCGTTGACTTCGCGATCTCTCGTCAACATGCCCGCGTCAATTTTAATGGTCGTCACTACAGCGTAGCTGATCTTGGATCTCAGAATGGCACGAAGGTGAATGGCATTCCGGTATCTGACTTACCGCGAGAACTAGTCGATGGAGATATCATTTCACTGGCTCGCTATGAATTCTGCTTTATGTCGCCAGATTCGCTGTACAACTGCCTACGTGAACGGGGTGAAAAGGGCTCCTAGTCAGTCGGGAGCTTTTCGCAATTCGATAGTAAAGGTAGCGCCCTCCGTAAGCGCGCTCGTCACAGAGATGGTGCCAGAGAGCTTCTCCACCAAACGCTTAACGCAAGCGAGCCCAACGCCGGATCCTTCTATCACTCCCTCCCCGGCCCTATTAAACGGCTGAAATATGTGTTCAAGATACTCTGGGGCGATACCGCGACCATTGTCACGGACAAAAATCGCCACCCGTCTTCGGGAAGACGGCGCCGCCATTCCGATCGTTATCTCAGGCGGAACGTCCGGGCGCCGATATTTGAGCGCGTTGGAGACCAAGTTACTCACGATTTGATAAAGCTGCGTTCGATTACCGAGCGCGACTGGCAGGGACTCACTTCTGACGATCTTCGCCCCGCACTGGTCGATTTGGAGCTTGTGATCATCAATAACCTCACCGACTACCTCTGAAAGCGGTATCGGCTCAAGGGCGCGCTCAGTGGTTGAGACGCGCGCGAGCTCAAGCACCCCTCCGACAAGCTGTTCAAGTCGATGAATCGCCTTAGACATATAATCGAGCGGCTCAATTCCCCCGGTAAAACTGGTCCTACGCGCCTCCTCTTCGAGCAGACTGAGCATTCCTCGCAGGGTAACTATCGGCGCCTTAAGGTCATGCGAGATCATATAGGTGAACTCGTTCAAGTCACGATTACGTTCCTCCACCTTCAACTGACTATGCACTGAAGCGGTAACATCAAGTATAATCGACAGCGCCACATACTCGTCAGCGACGTGGTCATAAATGGGAACAGTGCGAGTCTCCAGCCACAGTGATATGCCGGACTTATGATAGAAGCGATATCGGCATTGGAATGGCTCTCCCGTCGCCACGATTGCCAACGCTTTCTGGAGAACCTCTCGATCCTCCTCATGAACATGCGTCTTAAGAAACATCTCCTTGTCGCGATAGATATCCCCCACAGAAAAACCAGTGAGAACCTCCGTATACGGACTGCACCACAACACTGTGCCATCAGGTTGGTGGAGAATGACCGCCGCCGCCACGTTATCGGTAAGTATCTTGTAACGAGTTTGATGATCGAATTCGGATTGCTTTAACCTCTCGGTCTCCACAAGCAACCTCAAGAGTGGGGTTCTCCACACAAGAGCTACGAGATACCACGGTCGTTTCGGATTATTGACCTGATCGATTGTCGGGAGAAAAAGTGTCTTGTCGAGGTAACGCAGCGACAGCGCTATAGTCCCAGCGAGATAAATCATCACCGCGAGTAACACCACAAGAACAAGTGTCACGACTTGCCCCATGACTCGTACATCTGGAACTCGGAATCGAACTCGCGGCTAGCTTCCGCGATGAGTCGGCGCTGTTCGCGTACGGGGACATCATGAAATGCCCAGGCATCCTCAAGAAGCGGCGCGTAGATCTTTTTCCACGCGCCGGAATCACGCCCCGCTCCCAAACCACCCGAGTGCGCGATTAAGTCGCTCAGCTTCACAAGCGCGGCAAGCGATCCCTTCTCCAAATCGATCCACGCCAGGTGATGATCACCAATAGCGGTATGAAGATCCGCCGAAAAGTTCCATTTCTCCCCAATCATCTGCCCGACATGGGTATGATCAAATGGATATGTCCGCACCTCAGCGACTACTGATTCGAGTCCTTCAGCGAGCCCCTTCTTTACCACGCGCTCGTATGTCTCTAAATGTTGTTGAAGCATGAGAAGCTTGCCAACATCGTGCATCAGACCGGCGAGAAAGGCCTGCTCCGCGCGATGGGGATACAACGACTGGGCGACCAAGCGGGCCGTGAGCGCGACCGCTATATTATGCGTCCATAACTCAGCTCGCAGATAGTGTCGAACCGGAAAGAGGCTGGCCAGTACTGTCGCGTTCAGAAGATTTTTTAGCTCCGTGGTGCCAACGACATTCACAGCGTCGATTATGGTTCGACTCCCCCCACCTCGATCGTAAAAGACCGAGTTGGCGATCTTAAGGACTCGAGCTGACAAACCCTCATCCGCCTCAAGCACCTCAATATAATCGCGCGCCTCAGCGTTGGGATTCGTAGAGAGTGAGAACGCCTTCTGAGCGGCGCCCGGCATGATCGGTATGGACTTGAGACCAAGCGACTGCAGGATACTTTGGCGGAGCGCCTCGGGGATTCGTGGCTGCTCCTGCGGCTCCTTGGAAGGGCTTCGCTGAAATAGTTTCGTAAGTATACCCACACCGATTACCCAACCCATTCCGCTCTCACGGCGCGCCGTGAAGCGTCATTTACAAACATTTCAAACCTTTACGATGAGCCCGAAACGCCCTCAGGTTCGGGACTTCACAGGTCTAACTCTAGGCCTTGCGGACGATTTTCAGCCGATCCTTTTCAAAGCAATAACACCACTGTATCAAATGGTTAGATGAGATCAGGTTTCATACATCGTTTATATATCCAAGCGACCGGGCGTCCCCGGACCTACTTCAGGCTCTCCCTGTTGCCAACATTTGCGTTAGCGAGGCGGGCAAAGTACAATGACCGTGATTTTTCAAGTGGTTACGCCAGACTCGCGCGTTAGCTCAGATGACGGCGTTTACCATCTCCACCCACCGGCGACATTGCGCCGCTAGAAAAGAGGCTCTCAGGTATGACCAAAGTAGCTCACTGTGAAACCACCCGATCGTACCTCGCCGACAAGGTTGTCCTCATCGTCGACGATGAAGCCAGCATTAGAAAGACGTTAGGGGGAATCCTATCCGACGAAGGGATCTCGGTCGTAACCGCGCCCGACGGAGAGACAGCGCTTCTAAAAGTAAAAGAAATTCAACCACACCTCGTCCTTCTCGACATTTGGATGCCTGGCATGGACGGTCTCGAGACCCTGGCGAAGATCAAGGACTTGAGTCCGAATACCCCTGTAGTCATGATCAGTGGTCACGCGAACATCTCAACGGCGCTCGCCGCCACAAAGCGTGGAGCTCTCGACTTTCTCGAGAAGCCGCTCGACTTAACCTCAACAATCAAGTTGGTGCACTCAATTCTCCAACAGGACTCTCACGATAAACTCTCGTCGACACCACAGTGGGAAGCGCTCACGGAGAACTCGACCACTGGCCGCAAAGCCTCAGAGATAAACCCGCTGGTGTTTCGTCAGCAGCATCTGAAAGGACGCGCGCTCAAGCAAAAGACGATTGCGCACCCAGCTATTCTCTACGGACAGGGTCTGCACTCAGGCCGCAAGAGCGGACTGATTCTAGAACCACTCCCCGCCAACTCGGGAATCCATTTCGCGGGCGTCTCGGAGTCCACCATCGTCCCAGCTCACGTCGATTTCGTTGAATCGACCGGCTTCGCCACCACGGTTCGGCTCGGAAGAACGCAAGCGGGAACAATTGAACACTTAATGTCCGCGTTGTGCGCGTACGGTATCTCAAACCTGCTCATTAAATGTAACGGTGAGGTGCCCGTAATGGATGGCTCCGCGCTGGAGTTCTGTCGCCTCTTTGATGATGTCGGAGTCGTTGAGCAAGAGGGCGAGTGGTACGAAATCGCGGTTCCAGAAACTATACAGATAGGTGATGGTAAAGAGTGGATTCGGATCGAGCCGGCTGACGAGCTCACGATCGACTACACCCTGCGTTACCCCGAGCCAGTTGGGGAGCAACATTTCACGTTTTCCCTTTCCGACCCTGAATCTTACCGCCGCGAGATCGCCCCTTCGCGCACCTTTAGTTTCGTCAAAGACGTGGGACAGCTACAGAAGGCCGGGCTCGCGCTGGGAGGACGGTTTGATAACTTCCTGCTGATCGGGTCTGAGGGCGCGATTAACGACTCTTGGCGCTTCTCGAATGAGCCTGTCCGCCATAAGATCTTAGACGCTATCGGAGATCTCTACCTCCTTGGTCGCCCACTGCGAGGGAGAATCACGGCGTGCATGACAGGTCATTCCGACAACATTCAACTTCTCTCCAAGGTCGGTGAGCTGCTTAAGGCGCTGGCGTAGTGGCCCCATGGGTCTGGTGTATACGACCCATCGTGGCTTCATACATCACGAACGCTTTTTGGTAATCCTGAAGAGCCTCTATCTCACGCACCTCGGCGTCAGCGGCGTTTTGTTCGCGGAGATTCACGAAGATAAGGTTACTATCCCCAAGCTCGAACCGCTTTGACTCACCTTTCGCCAGCTCTCTCGCCGCTAAGACTTCTTTTGTAGTGACTTGCACCCTGCCTCGAGCTATCTCCAGGGCATTCTGGGCGTCCTGGATGTCAGTCCGAATACGTTCTTTAAGAAACTGCTCCGAGAACTCAATCTTTCGTTGCTTCGCTTCGTAAAAATCGATTCTCCCCTGCTGCGTTCGAGTAGCGAGCGGTATCTCTATGCGGAGCCCGCCCTTGACCTCAGGCTCCTCGCGTCGACTCTCACCAGATCCGAGATCATTCCCTGAGAAAACTCTGGCGTCGAGGCGAGGCAATATCTGATTTTTCGCCAGCTGAAGCTCCAACTCATTTTGCTTCGTTTGGGCATTTATATTCTTGAACTCCGGTCGACCCTGCATCGCCTCCTCAATGGCGCCTTCCACCGAGAGGTCAGACATGTGCAATGGCAGAGGTATCCGCGCTAACTCCCGAAACCTCTCGACTGACCGCGGACGCCCGTCACTACCGCGATAGAATAGCGAGAGGTTGTATTCGGCGTTGCTAACCGCGCGCTCCGCGGCGAGTAGCTGCGACCGTCGCTGCAACACCGCCCTCTGGTTATCGACGCGATCAAAATCGGGCAAGTCCCCCCGACGCACGCGCTCAGAGATCTGGCGGTCGCGCTCATCGGCCACCTGCAACAACTTACGATAGACTCGGACCTTGCTTCTGGCGGCCGTCCAGTCCCAATATGTCAAAGCCGCCGCGCGAGTGAGTTCAATTTTCCGCTGCTCGACCTGGGAATCCGCGAGATCCTGCCCAGCCACGGATTTGCTGATGTTCGTCCGGCGCCGATCAATCGGTCCGTCGCGTAACAGCGGTACTTCAAGACCCGCCCCAACCTCACCGCCAGAGTTCGTCTCATAGTAATTGTCATAAGTGGGGAACACTCCACCGCCAAGGCGGTATCCGGCAACCACCTTACTACCGTAGAACTCTAAGGGCTGTTCGACATAGGCCGATCCGTAATTGCCCGTATAACCGCCCGTCACGTATGATAGAGCGTCTCCCTTGATACTCGGATCAAACGCGCCTCGCGCCGACAAAAGATCAGCGTCCGCCGCGGCCCTCTCCTGTCGCTCCCCCTTTAACGCGGGATGATGCTCAAGCGTCGTGGAGATAATGTCATTAAGGCGCAGAATTTTCTCGGAGGGCGCTGCTTCCTTGCCGTTCTCCGCGCCTTCACTCATCACGGCACCGCACGGCCAGACCCCAGACACTAGCAGAACCATCATAAGACGCTTGATCATTATGAAGCCCCCTTCTCGTCTAGCTTCTCACTTGATTTGTCACCGCCCCTACCCGATGGACCTTCCTTGACTTTTGACGTCGAGGAAACTCGAAGCGAAGCTGGGAAGCCGTTGAACTGTCGCCACATCTCCCAACCGAGCCTAACGTTATCAAGTAATATCCAGCCAATGACCCGCACTCCTTGGCGCAGATAACGGGCGTCTGGCCACTCCTCCCCGGCGTCTGGGAATACGATGATACGCACCCTACCTTCCTCGTCAGCCCCGGGATCGATCACTCCAATGGTACCACCGAATGTCCCTACCGCTACCGATGGCCAGCCCGCGAACTGAACCGCTGGCCATCCCTCGAACTGTAGTCTCACACGACGCCCCACCGAAAGCAGAGGCGCGTCGTTTCCACTCACCACCAGCTCAACGGCCCGATTCGCTGTCTCCGGGACTATGAGCGCGAGCTCTTGCCCCTGCTTAACCATAACTCCCCCCTGTGGAGCGAGAATTCGCTGCACGATTCCATCACGTGGGGCGGTGATCGATTGCGAGGCCTGACGCGCGATCCGCGTCTCTAGACGCGCCAGCTCGGCTGATGCCGAAGAGACATCAGAGAGGTATTTGGCGTACTCAAGCTCGGCCAGCTCGGCGGAGCGCTGTGAGCTCAACCCCGCCAACACAAGGGCTTTTTGACGCTCCATGTTCTTACGCGAGGTGGAGAGCGCGTTTTGCGCCGCGTCTAGCTTTTGCTGCGCGGCTTCCCGCTCACGCTCAAGGCGCGAAAGAATATCGGGATCGATATCCGCCACATCCACCACGCTATCACCCTTGCGAACACGGCTACCCTCAACAACGAACCACTGTCGTATCTGCCCTTCAACCGGCGACGTGAGGGTTTGCTGTCTCTCGTTGGGCGAGTAGGCGATAACTCGACCGCCTCCGCGCACATTCTGCATCCATGGCACAAACACCAGCACGGCGATCGCGAGAACGAAAAGCGTAGCTATCGTCAAGGCGCCTCGACGAAATGCGACGCGAGAGCGCACCAGCTGAGGCCCCTCAAGTGGGACCCGGGAGATCGCCATAACCTCATCGAGCGTCTGGTAGGTAGTATCGTCATGACCTACCACGTAGGTGTCTATGATCGGCTCGTGGCTCATACCGCGTACTCCGTTTTATTCGCTTGAATAAGGCGTCCACCCTCAAGGATATACTGAGTCGCGAAATGCCTCAGAATGTGACTCTCATGAGTTAGAACAAGTAGAGACCAAGGGGCTCTCGGTCCGGTCAATTCGGACAAAAGTTGCCCAACAGTCGAATCGTCAATACCATCGAGCATCCCATCGATGATAATCAGCCTCGGCTCCATCAAAATCGCGCGCGCGATCACGAGCCGGACCGCTTGTCCACGCGATAAAGGCTCAGCCTGCCCTTTCAAAACTGTCTGGAGCCCATTCGGGAGCGCGTAGACATCTTCAAGCACTCCCGCCATCCGGAGCGCCTCGCGCACACGCGCCGTTGACAGCGGAACCTTAGATAACGCGATGTTCTGCTCGATTGAGCCGTGGAAGAAATCCAAGTCTCGAACCAACGCTATCTCACTACGAAGTTCAAGCGGATGAACCTCTCGCACATCGTGCCCATCGATCTCAATTCGTCCTGACTTCGGGTTCTCGAGACGATATATCACGTTCGCCAACGTACTCTTCCCCGACCCATTCTGTCCTTGTATCGCGACTTTTTCTCCGGGTTCTATCGTCAGCGACATCCCGGAAAGAAGTGGGGTATCCGTCAAACTTCGCCCAACAGTGAGATTGCTAATCTGCAACCGGGCTGGCTCAGAACCTGGCGAGAAAAAGGAGCCCGATAACTTCTCGTACGGCACGTCGAATAGCGCGTCTAGCTTCGCCACGGACGCGCAAAGTTCATAGAACTTCTCGAGATAACTGCCAAGCTTCGCGACTCCGCTTAAGACCGTACCCAATACCAGCTCGGCGGCGACCAACTGCCCGAGCGTTAGCTGCTGTTTAATGACGAGCCATCCGCCCAACCCGAGCAACATCGTACTCGCGATTACCTGCAGCGACATAGAGCCGATCACTTGTCTAAGCAGCACTCTAAAATGCTTTGCTCTCCAGGAGACATAATTACTGACCAGCTGGTCCGCTCGCTCAAGAGCGAAGGCGTCCCCACGGTCGGACTTAAACAAGACTGGAACTCTCGCCACGTCCTGCAGCCAGGTGACCACCTCGTACTTCGCGTCCGACGTGCGTATCGAGGTGTTGATGGCTCCCACCCCGAGCGTCAAGACCATGACCACAAGTAGAAGCGCCAAAACAATCGCGAACGCGAGGAAGAACGGATGATAGAAAGAAACCAATACGAGGCCCACCACGACTTGGAAGAACAGTGCCACCCCATCGAGCAAGAAAGCGGAGATATTCTTCTGAGCTGAGAAGACCTCTAAAAAGCGTAGTACATATTCTGGTCCGAATTTCCCCTTAAACTGCTCGGACTGCACATGCGGGATCCTCCCGGCGAAGGAGAGCGAAAGTCGAACAACAAGGCGTCGCTGAAGAAGATCAACGATCATGAGCTGCAGCACGCGCAAAATACCGGAGAATAGCAACACTCCGCCAACCAGGGCTGTAATGACAACCAAGGGTTGCAGTACCACGCCAAAGGCCACAGAGTTCACCACCGCCTGCACTCCAACGGGGATCGCCAAGGTGCACAATCCAGCCGCGAGCGCGTAAATGAAGATGACAGTGATATCCTGCGTCTCTCCGTGCAGCACTCGAAACACGCGCATCGCCGCTTGCAGTTCACTTCGTTTAGCTCTTATCCCATCTTGCATCTCGTATTCCTCTTATCGATTAGCGGCGCGCCTACTTCCTCACTCGCCAGATCCGACGCACAGCCTTCGCGGCTTTCATCACCTTGCTTGATTGCGCGTCTTGCAACTCCAAAAGCTGAAACCCCTCTACTAACCACCCCGCTAGCCAAGCCCGGCTCAACGAGTAGCGAACGCTACGCCCCTGACGCTCGGCGAGCGCGATACCTTTAGAGCGCAACTGCGCTAGATGTTGAGAGACCGTTGACTGTCGCAGGTTAAGTAGCTCCGCGAGTGTATGAACGTCGCATTCATGCCTCCCAAGCTCCTCGATAATCCTTATTCGATGCGGATGCGCGATAACGGACAAGATGTCCGCGAGCTGTCTGGCTACGATCGTTTGTTGGGGCATAACTGTCCTCGTTCATGTGAGGCCGCGAGCGCGCGGCGGCGCCATCCACAGCTTAAAGCACTGCGCTCCAATATGTGCAGATATTCAGATATTCGTATATATGAATATACAAAGTCAAGGGATGAGCGCCATCGTGGCGTATACTACGCGACTAAAAGAAAATCCGATCCAAAGGCACGGCGCATGACTCGGAAGAAGAGGCTAACTGCTTGAAAAATGGCGATCTCCTTGTCCCCTACTCGAGGAGACGCGCAATCAAAGAGCTCGACAGGCTCGAATCAAATACGAAGAGCCTTAGAGAACACGATCGGGGGCATACCCCAAGAAGGTAAGCACCTCATGCACCACGGAGGTGACTTCAGGTCCCCATGTGCGGGGATCGGGCCGCATTGAGGCGACTCCCTCAAGTATTAGAGAAGTCTGGTATCGCCGCTGGCCGTCAGGTGAATAGACCACCACGACCTCATCGTCAGGTTCATATGAGAAAACCACGGTACTGACACCCGAGGCTTTCGCTTGAGCGATGAATCCACAGGTGAGCGGATCGTTTGACGATGTGGTAAAGCTCAGCGTCGGTTTAAACAGCTCGAAAAATCGCTCACTCGCCACACACACTCGTACATACGATGAGAATAACGCCCTCAAATCCACTTCCTGCGCGGTGGAAAGGCGGGTCACATCGACATCCTCCCATCGTGAACCGAACTCCGCACGACAGACCGACCACAGGTTAACCGCTCTAAACTCAACGCGCGGCAGATCGTGAGTAGGAACCGCGCGTAACCATTGCGCCGTTTTAACGATATCTTCCGCGGCAGTATCGGCTGACACATCTCGCGAACGAGCTCCACTCCACACGGCGAGCGCTTGCTGCTCATTTCCGCATCGGGCGCATTGAAACGGGGTACGCAAAGCGCTTCCATTCCTATCCCGACCACACGCCGGCACTGCTCCGTCACATCGCATCGCGGCGACATCAGCGCCATTTCGCGCTAAGTAATTAGCGACGAGGTACAGCAACCCACCTTCTTTGTGTAATCGGCCGTATGGAGAAAACAAAGCTAATTTCATAGCGCACACACTGATAGAGGTCGTCTAGTGACCGGGTCACGATAGAGTATGTAGCCCGCCACCGAATCAAGCTCAGGCAGCGCCTCACTCCAAACTTTCTCGACTCGGGTGTCGCCCCACAGGCTCTGCCGTAGCGAGCCGGTTTTGCACAACGTGTCATCGAGGGGAAATTCAACAACTGAACCGGCTCCGACTGTCCCGATTGGAAACGAGGCGTCACCACTAGACGTCGCGTGAGAAAAATCCGGTCGAAATATCTCCTCGCCCGCGTTAACAACCACCAACGAAGATGACATAGACGAGTCGTTGATACCTATTCCGATAGCGCTGCCGTCGTTCCGCTCCACATTCAAAGGACTATTCTCATCTGGTTTGTCTATGGCTCTACAGCGAGCGGCGCTGTAGGCCAACGCGAATTGCGGCGAAACCATCTCTATGACGATTCTCGAATTTAGCAAGCTTACGCGACTCTGCGGACACATCAAGGTCATCTCAACGCCACACATACCGGTCGCCTCTAGATTGAGGGCGGGAAAAGCGTCCTCCAATCGAATTCCATCGGGCTGATTGAGGCGACCTCCGTCCAACTGAACGGACCTACGCTCAATCCCTTTGCCAAAGACCGTTACCTGACACAATACAGGGTGGTGTCCACCCGTATTCCCCGCCGAGGGGAAAAAGTGGATGCGAGATTTTACCGTCGGGGTGGACAGACAGAACAAGCTTACTTTGACACCATTCACCTGCGCTCTCTCCATAACCTCACCAAGACTGCAAACACCGATACTGCTCATTCTCGGCCGTCTCGCCCGGAATCCGTTCTAGTATCTGGCACGCCAGATTCGATTGAACCCGCGGGGATAAACGCACATACCCCTGCACCGCGCCCTTTTGCCAGGAGCTGTCGTTAAATGACCGCAAGAGTTCGTCCTCTAACGACACCGCGCTACACCCGTAGGCAGGTATCGAAACGGTCCACTCAGGAGACCGTGAGCCGTAGAAAAGTCGCACAACAACTTGCGACACATCGGTGGAAGCGTTCACAAAAAGCAACAGGTGCTCACGCGCGGCGCCAAGAACGATGGGGATAAAGGAATGCTCTCGCCCTCCAATCAAGGTCGGTGAGGAGACCAGTTGTGGACACTGTCCACTCTGCTGGCGACAGAAATGTCTGGTGCCGGCCGGCGAAGTCACGACAAGGTGTCCTTGGGGGATACCTCCCTGCATCTTCAGACCGGTCATGAACGGCTCAAGCTCAATCAATCCAGCTTCGCTTGAGGGAAATTCAACTTGGAATGTATTAACCGGCGCACCCTCAACATCAAACAGTCGACACGAGGCGACTATCATCTCTCCTTCCGAACCTCTCCCGCCACCCGAGACAATCAGCGATGACGAAAAAAAGGGAGGTCCTGCTACCCAGAAATGACTCGTGACATCGTGACCACTCATGACTCTACCGTTAAGAACACTTCCGCCGAGAGCGCCTCCGCTGTTCGCGCTTCTCGGTAATTATCAAACGCCGACCGCGGACCACACAACCCACCGCGGCAAACAGCGTTATCTTGACTTGCGCACCTGGAGATCTCTCAATATCTCGGACACCTAGCACAGACCGTAGCAGAAAAACCCCTGTTTTACACCAGTATACTTGAGCTACTTGCCTGCTCCGCACAGACCAATCCTAAAGTTTTGATGGGGCCATGCCGTCTCTTTCCCAGGAGAGGGATAGTTGGAAATGGGCGCATCAACAAACAACTCAGCTGCGAACAAAGACGCCATAGAACACGCTCCTAAAGCCGCGAAGCGCGTCGTGAATACCGCGCATATTTTTACGGTTACTGGAGCGGTCCTATTCGGGCTCTTGTTAGGCTTTCTCGCGCAGAAAGCTCTCACATCTCAGTTTCTAGGATCCGGCACTCGTCTAGTCGACCTATGCAAGCAGAAACCTCATCACAACCTGAAAGCATGCGAACCTATTCTTGAGGTACGCAGGCCAGCTAAAGTAAAGACGAGTCGCGAAACCGGGATTGAGGAAAGGGGCTTACCGTTTCAACTTTCGGAAGACTAAGCGACGAGCAGTATAGAAACCTGTCGCTAGTTTCCAAGGCCAATTCTCGGCTTCGAATCTGGTAGCGGTAGCGCCGGCACCTCCTCGAGCACTTTTGGAGCGGGTGGCTTACTACCAGCTGAGTTTTCTTGGCTGACCGCCGGCGGAGCCGCGATTTCGGGCAAGCGCGCCGCCGCGGAGGATCTCGATGGCATAGACCACTCGCCAGACTCCTCCATCATCCAGTTGCGCTTCATCACCTCCATTTGGTTCGATTGATCAGCGTAACCAAGGGCTTTGACAGGAATGCGCTCGAGCGAACCCGGCATCGTACCACCACGCAGCATCTTCGCTAACTCGCGAGTCTTTGACATCTCAACCGATCCAGCGGAGAGAATCAGCGAGGTAGAGGGCTCAATCAAGCGCGCGTTCACATACACCCGCTCAGGCGACACCACATAGGTGCCAACCACCACCGCGGCGAGATTCCGGTGAGGTCGAACCGCGCGCACATCACGAGAGAGCGCGAACTCTCCCGAGGTGTTCAGAAATTGGAGCGCGTCAGCTTGCCGAAGCTCAACGACATCAAAGCCCTTCATCGCGAGCTCACTCATCAACTGCTCACCTACCATTCGTCCAAAGGTTGACGACGCGTACAGGTCGTCGATGTTCACGAACGTGGTGACGCCGATCGGTCCTGGCGCTGAGCCGCGGTAATATCGATCTATCTGCGCCGCCAAGAGCGCTGTCTTGAACCTTCCCGGGCCGTAGTTATCGTATTCCTTCATCGGGATTGGCCAGAACGCCGGCATATCATCGTAGCGAGAGCTACAAGCCGACGCCGATAGCATGAGGGCAAGGCCAGCGACCCATAAACCGTGGCACATTCCTTGAACTACACTTTGGAATAGGCAGGGCTGATTGGTAATTGTAAGCTTGCGCCTCAAAGCGCCTAACGGAGTAACCATAGTAACCTCATGCAGATAGCTATCTTTCGGAGTTTCTCTCTCCGGCGTCGCGTGGCGAACGCTGTCAGCTTATTGACACTACTGTTGTCTACGTCGAGCTGCTCGTACCTAGGTCGCCACGTTGGAGAGTGGTGCAATACTCGTGCTTACGTGCGAACCGACCTCGAGTCGTATATGGATCAACGGTTTACACCAAAGAGTCCAGTCAGGACTGGAGTAATTCCTTTCGTGGTGCCGGCAAATCTTTCCGCCCGGAGCGCTCAACAACCTGGGCTTGGAAATCAATTGGCTTGGGCGGTTCAACGTCAGCTCCTAGAGACAGGGATCTTCCCTATTATTGAAGTGCTTAACCGTGAGGACTGGCCACGCAAGAAGGAGGAGTTCTTCACAGGCAACTTCGGGGCGCTCGCCTTCGCGCGTGACGCCGGCTACGACATGATCGTGGTGGGCTACCTGGATGAGATTAATCGCCTCGACACATGGAGAGTCCATACGAAGGTTATAGAGGTAGCCTCTGGCACTACCCTTTGGTACGGCACTTCGGAGGTGTATACCACCCGAGCGGATCTCCTTGAGACAAGCAGTACCGTGGGGCTCACTGATAGACGCCCCGATATGTTGTACTCAATCCAGTTGCTCGACTCGGTGTCGGCGTGCGTCGCTCACGATATGACTCATGATCCTGAGGTGGATGGGTAGACGTCTTTGGACCGCGGAGCCTCTAGCTCCGCTTTTCCCCACGAATCCCGACTTGTAAGCGGAGCTGGAAGCTCCGCGCTCCGAATGACAAGATAAAGCGCTCCCTGCTCACCAGTCTGAGCTTCTGCTGGACCGCCGAGCTTCTAGCTCCGCCTAAATCTTACATTAGCGACGAGGCGCGCGTTTGCTAGCGGAGCTGGAAGCTCCGCGCTCCGGTGGCTGCGCGTCCTTCTTCGTCGCTTTACCTCCACGCAGCTCATCAATAACACCCAAGACCTCCTCGGCATGCCCTTCTGGTTTTACCTTAGAAAACACGTGCGCCACGACTCCGCGACTATCGACGATAAAAGTCTTTCGGTGAATACCGTTAAAGGTACGCCCCATAAATTTCTTCTCACCGTACGCGCCGTATGCCTGACTTACTTCAAAATCAGAGTCAGACACCAAACACACCTCAAGCGAGTGCTTAGCGCAGAACTTCGCCTTCGACTTCTCATCGCCGCCGGAGATACCGATCACGGACACATTTCGCTTCTGAAAGCTCTCGAGCGAATCAGAGAATTCATTAGCCTCAATCGTGCAACCCGGCGTGCTATCTTTGGGATAGAAAAAAAGCACGGTGAAATCGCTCTTTGACCATGCGCTCTTTACCGTTTCGCCATCTTTATCGAGTAGCTCAATTTTCGGGGCTTTCGCGCCAACTTTTAATTCTTTCAT
>CAIVDM010000004.1 GCA_903904735.1 uncultured delta proteobacterium | reverse complement strand
TCAGGCGAATAAGTTCAGTGTTCCTCGTTGCTGCTTCATCAACAAGATGGACCGAATTGGTTCGGACTTCGCTGGAGGCGTTGCCTCTATTCGTGAGAAGCTCGGCGCGAAGGCTATGCCGATTCAGCTTCCGATCGGAGCTGAGAGCGACTTCCTTGGTATCATCGACCTCGTAGAGATGCGAGCGATCCTTTACAAGGATGAGACTAAGGGCGCTAAGTTCGAGGTCGCGGATATCCCAGAGGAGCTCCGCGCTGATGCCGAGAAAGCTCGTGAGTACATCCTTGAGTGCTGCGCAGAGGCAGACGAGAAGTTGATGGAGAAGTATCTCGGCGGTGAGACTATCACTGTTCCAGAGATGAAGGCGGCGATCCGAAAGGGAACGATAGCGATGGAGTTCTTCCCAGTTCTCTGTGGTAGCGCGTTCAAGAATAAGGGTGTGCAGCCGATGCTTGACGCCGTTATCGATTACCTTCCTAGCCCGATCGACCTCCCACCTGTAAAGGGGACCGATCCAGATAAGAAGGAAGAAGTGATTATAGAGAGAGCAACTGACGCGGATGCCCCTATGTCGGCGCTTGCTTTCAAGATCATCACTGACCCGTACGTTGGAGTTCTCACGTTCTTCCGCGTTTACTCAGGCACAGTTACGGCTGGTTCAACAGTTCTAAACACCACTCGCGATAAGAAGGAGCGTATCGGACGTGTAGTTCGTATGCACGCCGACAAGCGTGAGGAGGTTAAGGAGGTGAGCGCTGGTGATATCGGCGCGGCGGTAGGACTCAAGGAGACGATCACGGGAGACACTCTCTGTGACCCTGAGAACCCAATCCTGCTTGAGACGATTAACGCTCCAGCACCAGTTATCAGTATCGCCATCGAGCCTAAGACCAAGGCAGATGAGGAGAGGATGGGCTTGTCGCTCATGAAGCTCGCTAAGGAAGATCCTTCCTTGAAGCTCAGTGTAGACAAGGAGTCTGGTCAGACGATCATCTCCGGAATGGGAGAGCTTCATCTCGATATCATTAAGCAGCGTCTCTTCCGTGAGTTCAGCGTTGATACCACGGTAGGTAAGCCACAGGTGGCGTACCGTGAGACGATTGTCAATAAGGCGGAAGCTGAGTGTAAATACGCTAAGCAGACCGGAGGACGTGGACAGTTCGGACACGTTCTCCTCCGTGTTGAGCCGCTTGAGCCCGGCAAGGGAGTTGAGTTTGTTGATGAGATTAAGGGAGGTGTAATCCCGAAGGAGTTCGTTCCTGCAGTCGAAGACGGAGTTATTGAGGCACTCGAAGGTGGTATCCTCGCGGGCTTCCCGGTTATCGACATGAGGGTAACGCTCTACTTCGGTAGCTTCCACGAAGTTGACTCGAGTGAAATCGCCTTTAAGATAGCAGGCTCCATGTGTGTTAAGGATGCTTGTCATAAGGCGAAGCTACAGCTGCTCGAGCCAATTATGGCCGTGGAGGTAGTATGCCCGGATGATTTCATCAGCAATATCGTGGGTGACCTGAATCGCCGACGCGCTCGTATCCTTGGCATGGAGCCAAGAGCTGGCGCCCAGACGGTGAAGGCAGAGGTTCCGCTGGCCGAGATGTTCG
>CAIVDM010000003.1 GCA_903904735.1 uncultured delta proteobacterium | reverse complement strand
CGCTTACCGCAGGTGCAGAGGATATCTGGTGGTTTGGCGGGGGGATGGACCTAACACCCTATTACCCCTTTGATGAAGATGCGGTTCACTTCCATGCGACCTGCCGAGATGTACTTACCCCCTTCGGAGATAACTACTACCCACGGTTTAAAAAGTGGTGCGATGAATACTTCTACCTCAAGCACCGCGAGGAGGCCCGCGGAATTGGGGGGGTATTTTTTGATGATTTCGCAGAGCTAGGCTTCGATGAGAGTTTTGCCATGACGCAAGCCGTAGGTAATGCGCTTCTAGATGCTTATGTACCGATTGTAGAGAAACGCAAAACTGAAACCTATGGCGAGCGGGAGCGGGAGTTCCAAGCCTACCGCCGCGGGCGCTACGTAGAATTCAATTTAGTATTTGATCGCGGCACACACTTTGGTCTGCAAAGTGGTGGTCGTGCGGAGAGTATCCTAATGTCAATGCCCCCGATTGTGACCTGGCGTTATAACTGGAGCCCTGAGCCCGGCTCTCCAGAGGCCAAGATCTACGAGGCAATCAAACCCCGTGATTGGATCTAAGCCCGGCCGAGGTCCAACAGAAAGCCGTCCGCTCGGCCTATTCGGAGGACGGTTTGATCCCGTACACCGCGCACACATTGCGATTGCACAGGCAGTCGCAGATAACCTAGGACTTGATGAGGTGCGCTGGATCGTAACGGGTGCGCCAGCACACAAACCCGCAATTGCTTCAGCCGAAGACAGGCTTCAGATGACAAGGCTCGCTTTGCACGAGCTGGGCGACCCAAGAATGGTTGTAGACGATCGAGAGATCATCGCTGCTAAAAATGGGGGTTCGAACTACACGGCAGACACCGTGCTGAGTTTTCAACAGGATTGTCCGGGCAGAAAACTAATCTGGATTCTGGGTGAAGATCAACTACAGAACTTCCTAACCTGGTCACGCTGGCAGTGGTTAATCCATCAGGTTGATCTTGCCGTATGCGCCAGACCGAATACGATAAGTAAGAGCGTATCGGCAGTGCTATTAAACGAAGGCGCAGAAATCACATGGGTCCCGGTAGCTCCTGATGCGGTCTCGTCCACCTCAATACGAGAAAGGATCAGGCTAGGAAGTGCACTTGATGGCCTGCTGCCAAGATCCGTAATCGAATACATCTCTGTAAATGGGCTCTACCGATAAGGGGAAATAGCATCCCTCTCCTCCACACCGCTCACTGTATTCCTATACCTAATTCCTACCCACCCCCGGAAATTGGCTTCGTTTTGTAAATTAATTGAGGTTTTGGAGGCACTTGATCAGCTGGTTAGCTGAGCGCCGATAGTGGCGATCGGCACTACGACCTTCCCTCTCGGCTTCGCGCTTAGCGTCTCTCACTTCTCTGATCGCAAGGGATTTAAAAAACTTCGCGATCTCTTTATCAAGCTTGTCGTCAAAAATGGGCTTTTTGCTTGCGCTTGCTTGGTCTAACGCGCGCGCAAGATAGACGTCCGTGAGCGCCCCAACCGGGGTCTCGTACTGCAACCCCCTACCCTCCTTGAGATCCAAAAATCTTTTACGTTGGTACTCTACGTTGCGCTCGTAGTCCAATATCTTCTTGGCAAGATCGCATGCCTTTGTGGGATCGATTCCAGCTTCCAAAAGGAGGTCGGCAAGGGACTTTAAGTACTCACCCCAGGGAGAGGCGTCAACTTTTTGAGTTAAAGCGTGCTTTGTGGAATTTAGGGAAGACCGGGACTTACCCCAGCTGGTTTTAGGGCCAGTAGACTTGCGGGCGTTTACCCTATTTGCGGCGCGCTGCCTTGGGCTTACCACCTGTTATTCCCTTTAACGCGCCAGTCTCTTTAAGAGAATCATCGATTACCTCATCGATCGCACCGAGGTCTCTGCGCATGAGCGCATTTTGAAGCATCAGGCGTTCGACGTTGAGCTTGCGATTAAACGCTAACTCATACGACCCCTGAAAGCTCGCGAGGATCTTGACTTGAAGCGCGATCTGCTGATCGAGCTGCATGATCTCCTCACGCTTTTTTGCGTATCCTGACTGTCTTAGAGATTCAATTGAGTGCCCGACTTCGCCAATTGTCTTCATTACCCTTGAGTTGATATTGTCGCCAAGCAGCGCTTCGCGGACATCAATTTTCTTTTGGGTAAGGTCTCGGCTAAATCCCTTCTCCGTTTGATGGGCCATCTCGGAAATGATGGTTATACGCTTTTGATCCTCGTACCTGCGGATCCACCAGAGACAGTCGTAGATTTTTTCTGCCAGATAGACCTGCAAGGTGGTCTTGGCATCTAACTCCTCGATCACGGCATTATGTCCTGCCCTATAACTTGCCTCCGACTCTCCGGGCAGGATAGGCGTGACGCCAAGCAACTCGCCAATCGATGGGGCGGCGGGAATCTCGGTTAAAGAATTGCTATCCGTTTTGTTGGGGCTATCTGCCATCCGCTATTTACCCCCAGATCTGAGACGTACCCCGGGCGCGTCCACTGGGCTACCAATGAACTCGACACCTGCCTTCTCTAGGGTGGCCTGGATCGCGGAGAGAGTGCGCACGTTCCCGGAGGGCACTCCCTCCATGACCTCCATACGCTGAATCGTTGCCGTGCCAACCTGGCTTTTCTGGGACAGATCAGTGGCGCTCCACTTGAGCAAGGCCCGAGCTGCCCTTATTTGTCCACTTGTAATCAATTTAAATTACCTATATTATGATTTAAATTAGATCATTAAGGAAAGATTCAATGATAAATTCTACTTCAATCCGATCAAAAGTAACCAAACTCCTAGAAGATATCGACGGTGCCTACGCCCCAAATACCCTCCGAGCCTTTCGGGCGGACTTTGAGGAATTTATCCGATTCTGCGAACGACTTGGAGCCGAAGCGCTACCCGCAAAGCCAGAGACTGTCTCTAAGTTTATCGACAACGTAACGGAGCAGAAACTTGCCTCCGCAAGTATTCGTAGAAAAATCGTCTCTATTGGGTCTATTCACAGGCTCCTGGAGCTACCTGATTCCACCAAGGCTGGCTGCGTGAAGTTGGCCACCCGAAAGATGCATCGCAAACTTGG
>CAIVDM010000002.1 GCA_903904735.1 uncultured delta proteobacterium | reverse complement strand
TCTGATAAACGTTGAAGGGCACACGGACAAGAAACTTAGAAAAGACGCCAAGAACCAATTCTTTAATTGGGACTTAAGCCAAAGTCGTGCTAGCGCAGTCATGAAATTCATGTTCACTTTTCCGGACAGGGTCGCTGAGGTATCTCGATTCCAGAGTATTGCGCTCTTCGGAGGACGAGGTCCGATCGAGTGTCCATACGACATGGACGCACCGGAAGAACAACGAAAAATGTGCCGCACGGTCAAATTCAAAATTCGCCTGAAATCTAATGAGGAGTCCAAGCAAAAGCTAAGTACAGCCACTTCAGAGCACAAGGTTCGCTTATGAGCAGCTCGGGACTTAACGAGACGCTCCAAGCTCTGCTTGCTCTTGAACGCCTTCCTATTTGTCGGAACCCCTTCGACATGGCTCCGTTTAACGGAAACACATTTCAGTGCGTCAAACTAAAGAAGGCGCTTAAAATCCTCGATGATATCCCAGCGCTCGGCGGGCCTATCGGTGTAAGCGAGGACCTTATTAGAAAGTGGGAACGTTTCTTGGAGGATGGAGTCACATCCTCTCTTTCTTTGAGGGACATTCGGAATCTTTGTTGGGAGCCGAGAGTCGCATTAAAGCCAGAGTTTTTGGCCCTCATACTGAAAAAGGAAAGATCTCTGTCAACCTCGGCGCTTCAAGGTCTCATGTTTAGCTACCACTCTGAATATCAAAAAGCCGCTGGTGACGCCAAAATCGAGGGGATTCTCACAAAGTTCATCAGTGACCGGGGCCAGCTCGTCTCAAGCTTAGGTCCATGGCGCGCCGAACTTGCGTCATTGGTAGGGGCAAAGGCGGTCGAGGTCATGGCCTCAAGAATTACCCTCCCTGGAGTAACTTTCAGCGAGTCGTTCGAAGCCCAAAGAATATATCCGAATACGTTCTTCGCGTCGCAAGCCGCTAACCTGTCCCTACTTAATTATGTAGAGACCTTCCCTACTTTGACGCCCGAGGCAGTCGAGCACTTCTACAAGTTCGTGATAACCGCTCCTCCCATAGAAAGAGAGACATTCAAAACGGCAATCTCTCGCCTCATTTTGCAACCCATTCATCAGGAAGACGAGGAGTTGCGACGGCAGCTACTGGCTTACGTTATGACGGTTAGCGGACTTCGTGACCCGCGGATCCACATGGAGGGGTGGCTTGGTATCGATGAGAAGGCGAAACAGCGCGTCATTCAGTGGCTTTCATCTCAGGAAATCGACTTCTTCTTCGGACTTCTCATTGGCAGGACGGATCGCCATGGCAGACGAGCTTTTTGGATGGAGTACGTGTCTCGCATCTATCGCTCGCGAGCACTTTTATGCCCCAGAGATCGCGACACCTATAGAGCGCAACTTCGCGAATTGCAAGAGAGAGGAACAAGTTACGCTAATCTAAAGTCCGCGATTTCCAGCGCTTTCATTTTGGACTTCGACCAAATCGTCGTGGTGGAGTTTAGTACCGTCGGCTGTGTATACATCTATGATCGTGCCGACTTTCTAACGATTATGTCTGATTTTTGGATAGACGAGTTCAACTCGGACCGTCTGAAGCGAAGGAGTCTCGCAATTGATTACATCTCGCATACTGCTGATTGGCAACAAAAGGTTCGTAACATTCTCTCCCGTTACGGAGTAAGGAGGTAGTATCGTGATAGACTCTAGACTTATTATCGCTAAGTTATCGGACGAATTGAGGCTCGAAGCATCTTCTACGGCCCTTCGCTTGCGATTTCGTGATGACAGGAAAGTTGACAGCGCTCGACTGCCCAGTTGGAACGAGCTGACCAATCCGTCTCCTCTGGCTATACGGCTCCTCAACAAGCTACCGTCTTTAATTGAGCAGGAGATTGCTCAGCAAGACGAGGACGGCATTTTCATCTCCTTCCCGAACTTGGCGACCCTCGAGGATATCGATTTTGACTTTTTATCGGAGTGTACCGAGTGGTCTCCTTTTACTGTTTCAGTAGGTGCCGTTGGGGCTTTGGGTCGACCGGACTTCTTATTCAAAATAGACCTCTTAACAAGCAATCAAAAAGTATATGGCGAACGGATTGGTCCCTTCTATAAAAGGGCAAAACAGGTTTACCGACTCTCACCCTCGACCTATCGTCTCCTAGAGTCTCTGGCCGCATTCAATGCACTTCCACCTGAAGAGAAAACCAAGGCGCGCGCTCTTCAGGTCGCGCATGAAGTTCAGCAGTTCACAAAGATTGCGGTTTTAGACAGCTACCTCATAGGCGAAAGGATAATTCTTCCCGAAAAGGTCAAACTCGATATTGACGCTGACAACTCGGGCTATCTCTCTTTGGTGCCTCGCTTCGACGGCGTTGACACAAAGGCCATGCGTGACTCATTCATGGCGCACAACACTGTTCGGGATGTCTACGATGTACGAAACGACGACGGCCAACGGGTTCGAGTAGTCATCAACGACCCTCTGCAAGCTGTCCTAAAATCAATTCAGCGAGTGCGGCATGTCGGGGGAGATCTCAGAGACAAGCTCCTCGTAGACGTCCGTCAAGTATTGGACGAGGGCATTGATTTTGATCTGGTCGATATGGATGGCTTCGCCCCTCGAGTACGAGGAATTGGCGAGCCCCCGCATCGGGCAAAAATTGCTCAGAAGCGCCCCTCACGAGACTGGGCCGATGCTCAAACCATTACGAATCGTGCTCAAGAGCTTTGTTTGAGAATTGAAACCGAAGCTGGCGAACAGAATGTTGAGTTTAATTCTTCGGCTGAAGTTGAGGAGCTCGGCAGCCTGCTTAAGAGCGCTGCGGCGAGTGGACAGGCCAGTGTCCACTTCAAAGGATATAAGCTGTTCGTCGACGAGTCGCTCGTTGAAGGCGTCCGCGAGGCAACAGAACTTGTGTATGAAACAACGTCTGCCACTTCGGCTTCAAATAGCATGCGCTCACGGCTCAGGAATTGTAGGTACCTACTTATCTACTCCAATGAGGAGCTTCGGGAATACGATGAGGGCTCAGATGAACAATATACGGAAGTCCCTCTATCGGC
>CAIVDM010000001.1 GCA_903904735.1 uncultured delta proteobacterium | reverse complement strand
TACAGTTGCTCCGTGTGTGCATTTCACATCGTCTGCCCAAATCTTGAGCTGCGGACGAGAATCGATGCTCGCGTTCGATGACAGCAGGAGCGCCTGGTTCGACTGAAACGCATTGGTCTTCTGGGCGATCTTATCGACTACGATCGTCCCTGAGAAAACACCCCTACTCTCTTTGGCATAAATACCCTTGAAGTGCTCGCGGCTCTCAGTATTCGGCTCTCGGTGATGGATCGTCGTTGTGTTATCGACGTGCTGTTTATCTGAGAGGAGCGATAGTCCGTTTATGACGGACCGCGCTCCGGCGCCATTGAGAACCATATGGACGTTGTTTCTAACAAGCGCTCCTCCGAACGAGAAGATGTGGGCACGAACCACAGAGTCCTTATGTTGCTCCACTGAAAGACCTGAGACGATACTCGCGGCCTCAGACTCAAGCTGGATCCTGTAGTAATCAACGATTGAGCCAGATGCCGCCACGATTTCGCCGATAGGCAGAGAGAGATAACGAATGCCCTGAGCGCCGATATGCGATTCAACAACAGTGACTTGCGAAGCCTCCTCGGCATCGATTCGAAGACGAGGTGTCGACACTCGACCAGCTGAGGCCCCCGTCGCTACGTGCACAACATGAATCGGGGCTTCAACAACACTCCCCCTCTTTACCGTCACAGAGACGCAATCCGAGAATAACGCCGTGGCTAAAGCCGCGAAGGACTCTTCCTTGTGAAGCCCAAGCGATCCAATTGAGGCTGTCGTTTCCGTCGCTCGCGCGACACTCACTCCAGTGGTGGGCTCAATACGCG
Source organism: uncultured delta proteobacterium (assembly GCA_903904735.1). GTDB lineage: Bacteria > Bdellovibrionota_C > UBA2361 > UBA2361 > OMII01 > OMII01. Next base: position 44,192 of record CAIVDM010000001.1, on the reverse strand, counting down.
ACAACTCGGCCGAGTACGCGCCGTCCACAAACACCACCTCGCAACAAGCACCCAAGCTTGACACGCGCGCACGGTCGAGGAGTTCACGAGCGGTCGTGGAGATATCTCCACCAGATCCGACATCATATGGTCCCTGCGCGATCGAATCTGGATTCGTGTACTTCCAATCCTCAAGCTTTTGTGAGGGAAATGAAAGCTTATTCCAGACCCCTCGAGCTTCCGCTACGAGCTTGGTAAGAGACGCCGACTTGAGATGACTCTGCCTGTCCTCAGCCGCCTGTAACGCCCGCTCTGCCCATGAACCTGTGGAGACAGGGGTCTCTTTAATTTTTACTGCCGCACTCATGAAACCGCCTACGCTGAAACAGACTCTTTAAAATCAGCATATCCGTGGGATTCAAGCTCAAGAGCGAGCTCCTTTCCACCGGACTGAACGATACGACCGTCAACCATGACGTGAACTACATCTGGAACGATATAATTGAGTAATCGCTGATAATGCGTAATCACGAGCATTCCGCGATCCGCGGAACGGAGGCGGTTAACCCCCTGCGCCACTGTCTTCAGAGCGTCGATATCGAGACCAGAATCGGTTTCATCGAGAACGGCCAGCTTGGGCTCAAGAACCGCCATCTGGAAAACCTCATTTCGCTTCTTCTCTCCACCCGAGAATCCCTCGTTCACGGCGCGTTGAAGTAGTTCGTCGCTCAACTCAAGCAGCTTCGCCTTCTCTTTTACGAAGGTAGCGAACTCGCGCACAGCCATCGCTGGCAGCCCACGGTGTTGTCGTATGGAGTTCAGCGCTGTCCGCAAAAAGTACGTGGTTAACACACCGGGTAATTCAACCGGATACTGAAAGGCCAGAAAGAACCCCTCACGCGCGCGAACCTCGGGATCCATCTCAAGGAGATCCTTTCCATCGAACTGGATCGAGCCGTGCGTGATCTCATATCCTTCCTTACCTCCAAGGATGTTCGCAAGCGTGCTTTTACCCGAACCGTTTACACCCATGATGGCGTGAACTTCTCCTGGCCTGATCTCAAGGTTGATCCCTTTAAGGATCTCTCGACCATCGCCCTCAATTCGCGCCCGCAAATCCGTGATTTTCAATAAGCTCATACAAACTTCCTTATCCAACACTTCCTTCGAGACTAATTTCGAGTAACCGACGAGCCTCTACCGCAAACTCCATCGGCAACTCCGCGAGCACCTCCTTACAGAACCCGTGCACGATCATCGACACGGCGTCCTCGGTGGAGATACCACGTTGGTTACAATAAAATATCTGGTCTTCCCCGATCTTCGACGTCGACGCCTCATGCTCAACTGTCGCTGTGGGGTTCTTCACCTCGATATACGGAAAGGTGTGCGCTCCGCACTCGTTCCCCATCAACATCGAGTCGCACTGCGAGAAGTTACGCGCGTTCTCCGCGCTTTTCATGATCTTGACCTGACCACGGTACGAGTTTTGACTCCGCCCCGCTGAGATTCCCTTTGAGACGATCGTGCTCTTCGTGTTCTTGCCGATGTGAATCATCTTCGTTCCAGTGTCGGCTTGCTGCTTGTTGTTGGTAATCGCCACTGAGTAGAACTCACCGACGGAGTTATTTCCCTTCAGAATACAGCTCGGGTACTTCCAGGTTATGGAGGAACCAGTCTCAACTTGCGTCCAAGATATCTTGGAGTTCTCGCCGGCGCAGAGTCCGCGCTTGGTCACGAAGTTGTAGATACCGCCCTTTCCGTCTTTGTCGCCGGGGTACCAATTCTGGATCGTCGAGTACTTAATCTGCGCGTTACCCAACGCCACTAACTCCACTACCGCCGCGTGAAGTTGGTTTTCATCGCGCATCGGCGCGGTGCATCCCTCCATGTAACTCACGTAGCTACCTTCGTCAGCGACGATTAACGTTCGCTCGAACTGTCCCGTCTTCGCCGCGTTGATACGAAAATACGTCGAAAGCTCGAGAGGGCACCTTACTCCCTTTGGTATGTAGCAGAACGATCCATCTGTAAAAACGGCTGAATTAAGCGCCGAAAAGAAGTTATCGGCCGCCGGCACCACAGAACCAAGATATTTCTGTACGAGCTCTGGGTGATGCTGAATAGCCTCTGACATTGAGCAGAAGATAACGCCCACTTCCTCAAGCTGCTTCTTGAAAGTAGTGACTACCGATACTGAATCGAATACCGCGTCGACCGCCACTCCCGCGAGCGCCTTCTGCTCGTGGAGCGGGATACCAAGCTTCTCATAGGTCTTGAGGATCTCTGGGTCCACCTCATCAAGACTCTGTAGTGCCTGCGCCTTTTTAGGGGCGGAATAGTAAACGATATCCTGATAGTCGATCGTCGGATATTCAACGAATGCCCAGTGCGGTTCCTTCATCTTGAGAAACCGCTCGTAAGCCTTCAGACGCCAATCGAGCATCCACTGCGGCTCATTCTTCTTTTTCGAGATAAGGGCGATGGTTTCCCTGCTTAGACCAGCGGGGAGAGAGTCAGCCTCTACATCGGTGTAGAATCCGTATTTGTAATCCTGACTGGTGAACTCGTCTAAGATCTCTGTACTCATAAAACGTAAACGCTCTTCAATGTTGTGCCATTTGGGCGATGTGCGCTCGGCGACCAGGTTACTCCGTCTGAGGAACTAAGTCCTGCGTGGGCACGGATTTTTTCTCCGCGACGAATCCTCTTACATGGATTCCTAGGCAAGGTATCAATCTTGAACAATTTATTCAAGTATAAGGGTTAAGCTAACCCCTTGCAAACGCAATTACTTTTCTTATGCACGATAGTCTAGGTGGCACTTGGGCTCGTGGCTAACCCAGTGCGCGACACCCCCAGGAGAACGTGCGGCATGAAAAACGACCTGGCCCGGCCTTGTTATATCCACCATCAAATCGTGGACGCGCCAACGGGCCTGTTTCCGCGGGACTATCGCGAAAAGGATCTCGAGCGCTTCGAGCCGTCAAGCATCAAAAACCGGGGCACTTCAGCTCCCTCAGCGGACACGAGCCAGAGCGATTCCCTCACATCGACTCATCACTAATAGTAGCTAAACTCATGTAGGCGCAGCGACCCGTTTTCTATCCCCCAGGGCCTAGTCAACGAGCGTAACGATCACTCCAGGGAACTCAGGCACGGGACCATCGAGATTCTGAAAGAGCCACTTGAGCAGTCTCTGATAGAATCCAAACAAGGGAAGGTGTTGGGCTATCTGCTCTCGTACTTGCTCACGGCGACTCTTGAAACCCGTGTGACTCTCTTTCGTCAGGTGCTCTCGTTCTCGCCAGAAGTTCGAGAGTGGTTGAACCTGAATTTCAAACACCCTGCCTCCCCACACAACGACTGACTTCAGAGCTTCCCAGCCGCTCTCCTTGCTCTGAGCGTGCAAGTAATCCTTTGTCTCAATAAATCGAAGACTGTCGTGCGACGCGTCAACGCTGACCCCGAGCGCCGCTAGTTGAGCCGGGTCCCAACGGAGCGTTGTGAGCGCTTCATGTAATCTCGTCGCCTCGGACGCCCCACCGACCACGAGCTTGATGCCGAAGATATCTTTGACATACTTACTCATATGACGAAGCTCTTTATCGCGCTTCACAAGCAGATCTAACCCAAAGATTTCATCGACGACCTTATTCCAAAGTTCCTCTTCCGCTTTAATACGACTGATGATCTTTTGTATGCCCTTTTCGTTTGCTTGCGTTGGCTGGTACTCAACAACGTTCGCCACAAGATTTGGATATATCCAACTGACGCCATCGAAATATTGAAGCTTTCGAAGTTGTCGACTGCCGAGATCAAGGTCGATGGTCGAATAGAGGTCGTCAGGCGACAAGAGTTGGGTGAGCGTGAACCTTTCCCCGGTAGTTGGCACCTCTCCGATAACAACGCTCTGAAGTTGATACGTGCCAACATAGGTGTGGCATAACAGCTCACACAACCGATGTAGTCCCTCCTCCCCTTTTCGAATCATGCGGTCAAAGGCGGCTCTGCAAAGCTTTATGTGACTTCGCGAGAACTGCATATGGCACGACACGCTGGGATTGCCTTGCAGCGCCTCCTTAATTTTGTCCAGATACGACACCAGATCGTTAAGAAGAGGCTCTTGGCTCACCATCCACAGCGGAGAACGCGCGCGCGAGGACTCATTAGAGTCGAACACTAGAGTTGCCTCATTAGGTTGCTGCATGGATGACCTCGTATAGCATCACCGCTCGAGCTAACGGCGCGCCGGGCGGCGCTATACCGAAGGGCGCCACGAGAGGCTGCTGTATCCTAGGAAGATTCCATCTAGTTTGGAACACGTAAAGAGACGTGAATGTCGGAAGGTGTGGTTACGTAATAAGTTCCAACGACTACTCACAGCGAAGCCATGAATTCCCCTCCTTGCCGGAGCCAAGAATACACGGTCGGAGGGAATCGAACCCCCAACCTGCGGATTTGGAATCCGCTGCTCTGCCAGTTGAGCTACGACCGTAAGTGCGAGGGATGGTAGCACATCCACCGCAAAAGGGAACATTGCGTTAAGGCAGTGAGCTGTTGGTCATGTTGTTTTCACAGAGAAGCACGCCTGCGCGAACTTGGTCGAGCCGATCATTATCTACGGCGAGGAGCAATCCATTCGGGAGAGGGCAAAACTAATGAGATTACACCGCTCCGATCGGAGCGGTGTGAATAAGCCTGGGATTACGAGGCAGAAGAAAAATGGTGGTGAGAGAGGGATTCGAACCCCCGTAGGCCGGAGCCAGCAGATTTACAGTCTGCCCCCTTTAGCCACTCGGGCACCTCACCAGATGAGTGGATTGACCGTGTCGTTGTACCCTGCCGAACAATTCCTGGCTACCCCAGGCTCGTTCAACTATCGGCTCCTCGGACCAGGATTTCCTGTCCGTCAAACAAACCGTGACTAAGCCAGGTTTGTTTAGGAACTAGCTCCAACGGGTGCAGGATCTCCTGCCCGTTAAACAAATCGTGGCGAAGCCAGGTTTGTTTAGGAACCAGATAGCCCATGACGGAACTCGAATCCGTGACCTCTTCCTTACCAAGGAAGTGCTCTACCAACTGAGCTACATGGGCACGTCACGTTCAACAGGGCGGCATTATGATCAAATAATAGGATCAAGTAAATACGACAGATTCAGTGAACCGACGGGAATTACCAAGTATTAGTCTCAGGTAGGAGATTAAACCCGTGCCCGACTGCGCGTAAATTGGCATTTTCGGCGCTTTTCGTCTAACCCCGCCCTCTTCTCTCGGGAACTCGCTTATTTTGATGTCGTAAGGTCATGCCCCTGCCCAAAAGCATCTCTATGACCCCTATTAGGTTTTACGTTAGCGCTGAGACGCTCGCTAAATGGTTTTCAAGCAATTGAAATTTAATCGCTTCAAGGTTATTCTATTGTCGTAAGGTGCTGGCATAGCTCAATTGGTAGAGCAACTGATTTGTAATCAGTAGGTTCCCCGTTCAAGTCGGGGTGTCAGCTCCAAACTTTAAGAATAGGTCGAAACAGTCGTTCGCTGTTGGTGAGCTCCTAGCCGCTGAAGTGGGTTCTTTTACTTTTCGTAGCCCCTCCAAAATCCTCACGAAACCAAAATTATCCTTTATTCTAGCCCCACGAGCGCATAGATGAACGGCACCAGCGACCCGCACAATCCAATTCAGGACTCCGCGATTGAGAAACTTCTGGGGTTCATTCCCCTTCTAGAGAGCGGCGCTCTCAAGGATGTCCACTCCGTATACATCACAACTGGAGAATACCCTGCGCCAGTCAGAGATCTGCACGAGGGCTTCAAGCTTGCGGCGCTCGCTCCTGAGTCTCACGATTGGCTAGGATGGATCGAGCAAGCACGACAATACCTCCAAGATCCACAGAAGATAGACACCTCAGACGAGGAAACTTTTTCGCGGTTATTAGCGATCGCGACTCATTCAGAGCGATTCAACAAAAGCCTGTTTCCCCACCTTTGCTCATCAGGATTTCTGTTGCACCTACTCCTTCGCCTTCGAACGAATCGCTGCCACTAACGAGAGCGCGGCTACCAAGCTTCCCTGACACCGCTCATAGCGGACACACGACGCGTACGGAACACTTTCGCCAGTGAATGAGGATTTCTTCAGCTCACGATGGACCACAAATTAAATTAACCGACAAACGAATTAACAAGGAACCGCCATGAAAACCTCGCGACACTTACACACGACTATCTTTTCGTTAGCGCTGCTAACCACTCCTATCGCTTCCGTAGTCGCGGAGGACACGCAGATCGATCGAAACTCCCGCGCTTTCAAGGAGGCCGACTATACATTAACTAAATCGACCGACGTATATCGTGAGATTAGTGAGGGCAAGCAGGGGAAAGTTCCACAGAGCGTTCTCGACAAAACTCGTTGTGTCGCGATATTTCCTGACACCGTTACGGTCTCCGCGGGTCTCGGCGGCATCCACGGCGATGGCGTAGGTTTTTGTAAATCATCGGCAGGCACGTGGGAAAATCCGATGTTTCTCAATTTGACAGGAGGCAGCATCGGTCTCCAAGCGGGCGTTAAATCCGCGGATATGGTCCTCTACATCACCGGGGATAAGGCTGAGCAGGCATTGAAACGTGGAAGCTTCAAGGTGGGCGGCGAGCTAAGCGCTGTCGCGGGATCATTTGATAAAACGGTCCCATCCCCGCAAGCCGAGGTAGTCGCGTACTCACGCAGCAAAGGCCTCTTCATGGGAGCCAGCCTTGACGGCGTTAACATCGGTCGTGATGAGAGTGACGAGCGCGCGTTTTACGGCTCACGAGATGCCGCTCGGACCGCTAAGATCCCTCAGGATCTCGAGAGCAAGGTAAAGAGACTGCAGGATGAGCTTCCGGCTCATGTAGGGTAAGTCTCGTCAAACGGCGAGAAGAGACCTTCGTTAGCAACTCGTGAGTAAGCTCATGGGTGGTTCGGACGAAGGTCTCCTTCCCTACCCGACGAGTAGCGCTCGAAGACGCTCTATTTGGACAGGAGAAAGAGCGTCTTTGCGCTCGGCGATCTGAAGCGTCACTTGTCCCAGCAGAGCGTATACCGCGGCCCCAAGAGATACACCCTCGGTAGTATGCTCCTGACGCAGGTTATCAAGCTGTTTCTTAACCGTATCAACATCGCCACGAACTATAGGCCCGGTGAGGGCATCCGTTGTACCGAGAGACCTCACATTCTCGAGCGTGCCTTGCGCGAGCGAAAGCATGAATTCGTCGATGAAATCGCGTGGCACGCCAGCAGCCTCGTAAACACCCCGACCAATATCTAAAAGCGCGACGAGGTAGTTACTCACTATGACATGACCCGCGTGGCACCGAGTCTTACTGTCAGCTGATATCTCAAAGGTTCGGGCTCCCAACGACTCAAACAACGGTCGTAGCTGAGTAGTCGCCCGTTGGTCACCCTCAATCGCGCAATACGTGCCATCAAACGACGTGGACGCTAGCGCTGGATCAGCGAAACTTCTAATTGGATGAACACTCGCCACGGAAGCGCCCCTGTCTCTGAGAGAAGCGAACACCGAGGAGCCAACGGCGCCGCTACAATGAAAGACCACACTTTCCTCCCCTACTCGCGCGGAATCGACGAGGTCCTGGCTAATAGCGGAAAGCCTCGAATCGCTCACCGCCACCATCCAAAGATCCGACGGCGGCAAATCAGAGATATCCCCTTTAACCTCTCCCGCGCCGACAAAATCACGAGCCGCCAGCGCTGACTCGGGCGAGCCACTCACCATGGATATCGTTGTCACGAGCCCCTTCTCACTGAGTAGACGAGCGAGGGTGCGACCTACTTTTCCACATCCGATCACATTAAGGCGATACATCGCTACCGTATGCCGAAGAAGAACAAAATGTTGATTACAAGGGGAACGACAGCGGCTATCAATAGCTTCATGGGAGACACTCCCCCATCAAAAAATCGAGACAGCAACGCGTTTCCCGCTGGGTTCGGGGCATTGGCTATGATGGTGAGTCCCCCTCCCGCCAACGCTCCCGCCACTACCGTGTATTTAAGCTCATCTGAGAAGTGTGGCACAAGCGAGGCGAGATAGGTAATTGAGGCGTTATCGTTAAACGCCGACAAGGCTATGCTACTTACGAAGAGCGTCAAGTGATCCAGCCGAGTTAGCAACGGCTCAATCCACCAGGCTTGAAACTCCCCGTGAATGACAAGCCCAGCCAAGAAAAAGCCCACGAGTAAAGGAGCTCGTAGCGATACAGATCGCTGAAAATGTCGCGTCGCGTCCACGAAGGCCAAGAAAAAGAGAAATCCGATAATAACAAGACGAGAACTCTCCGCGTGCGCCACAGTCCAGGCCAAAAACAACATATTACCGAGGATAACAAAAAGCGATACTGGTCGCTCATGGGTGTGCCCCACTCGCTGATCAATCGCCTCGGATTGCTGGGCGAGCGAACGGAACTCCTTTCGAAACACGATGAAATACAGAAAGGTGGAGACGATAACCGCGCACAACGCGCGCCACCCGAAGGTCAGGAACATGAAGCGCGTATCCCAACTCCACACCGACGAGACCATAATCACGGGTGGTGCCGCGAAGTGCGTTAACACCCCTCCGATCGAAACGTTTGAGAAAAGGAGCGCGCACGTGGCGTATGAGAGCTTCGCGGAGGGTCGATAGCGGAAGAAATGCTGCGCCAACAAAATCGCGCAAATCGTCATCGCGGCCGGTTCAGTGATAAGCGACCCAAGCACTGGACCGACAGCGACCAGGGTAAACCACCATGCGACCGGCGAGCCTCCCAAGGCGGCGGCGACAAACGACAGTACTCTCTCAGCGAGATAGAGAACAGGTTGCGTAGAAGCGATCGCCATCACCACGACCACGAAGACCGCCTCGTTAAAGTGAACCGTCTTTTCGAGAAAGTACGTGGCTTCCGCTGGGCTCTTCATCGCCGCTACGGTTACCATCAGGGGAATCGCCCAGATACCAAATACAGCCTCTATCTCTCCCAAATAGTGCAATGTCACTGCTATGAAGCTCGCCGGCTCATCCTTGTGTGAGGATGGATCGCGGTCAGCAAGCCACCGCAGATGTCTAGACTCTTCGACCCTCCGCGCTAAACGCAGGAGCATCGGGGCGAAAAAGGTGTGGATAATGGCGAGAAAGAAGATAGCGGTCGCGAATAGGTTGAGGGGCTCCACCTGAACTCGGTGACGGAGAACCTCTAGGAGAGACGTTAAATGGCTATCGTCGTAAACCGATACGGGAAGCGGAAGCGCTGTCTCGGCAAGCGCCGCTAATTGCGCCGGGGCAGCGACTGAGAACCATTCAAAGATGTAATCACCAAAAACCCGAATCACAATATCGCGTTAAATGCCTGAAGTAAGCCGAGGGATTTTCACAAGAACTCACGCCCCGTCAACATTGTAAGTCGGCGGAAGTAGACACTAGCTCGACAGGAATTAACAAAACGTCGTCTCGCGACTATGCGTTCAGAAAAACCCTTATCCGCGAGGTTCTGGCGGCCTTTCTAGCGAAGCTCCACCTCAGTAGCCTCGATTCGGGTAATAGAGGCTGGAATACTCACTTTGGCTCCCGGCGCCGCCGTGACTACCGCGTCCTCCACTATCTTAACGGGATGGTCGAAAATCACATCACCCTTAACGGTGAGGCTCGCCGCGTCAACCAAGGAAGGAACAATTTTCATTCGAGACTCAAAATCTTTGAGTAGTCCAAAGAACTGGGAGTCCAATGACACAAGTGGTAAGCCAGGTAGCACTCGCGCGGGATTTATCGCGAGCGTGCTGTCTTCTTGCAGTACATACGCGTCGGAGCGAACAACGAGAAGATCGTTGTTTGACTTAACGGGAGCGAAACGTCTACGCGGGACCTGGAGCGCCAGCGCCCCCTCGAACACCTCAATCGCCGCTCCCATCGCTGTCTCTATCTGCACTACTTTGCGACTGGATCGATCGAGGGGATTCACCGTCTTCTTGTTACTGATAAGGGGAAGCGGAATAGTTCCCTCATGCTGCCCAGCCACATCGAGAACCGCCTGCAGATCAAGCCAGATGGAGTTGGTGTTGAAGTGGCGGTATTTGGTGATGTCTTGAAACTCAGGAATGATATCACCTCCAGGACCAGTCGGAGCCTGCCCACTCTCTCTCAGCACCAGTCTGCCGGTTGACCATCGTCTCGCGAGGTGTCCCCCCTTGGCGTCGGCCTTCGTTCGCTCCGCGGTCTCCATCAGAAACGGGGCACCACTTCGCGCGAAATAGCCGAGAATCGCCGGCTCTACCGTCGCTCCAAGATTGTCAGCGTTGGCGACGAAGGCGTAGCGCTTCCCCATCGCGAGCAATTTCTCCGCGAGACCGCTCGCCACGAGCGCAGCGTAAATATCCCCGTGCCCAGGCGGATTCCAATTAAGGGAATCGTTCTCCTCTTCCGCCGGCATCATCGTATCGAGATATATTTTGGGATGTTTGTGCTGAAGGAACGTGACTGGTAGGTCGCCAGGCGTTAACTCCGGATATGCGGTCATAGCTTCTCTCACATCCTTGTCGGTGGAGAAGCTCGTCATATGTACGAGCGGAATAGCCACACCCACTTTTTTCCCCATGCACTGAAGTTGCTTGGCGATAATGTCGTTGAATGAGAGAAGGCCTTTCACCTTCAAGAGCGACTTGGCGCGTTCGAGTCCCATGGTAGTCCCGAGACCGCCGTTGAGGCGAATCACCACCAGCTTCTCTAGCAAGCGAGTCCCTTCGCTTACCGTATCGGCGCACTCGGTGATCTCTGAAAAACAAGCGATTTCACGAACTGGCTCGATCTCATCCTCCGCAATCACGCCGGTCTTCCCGTGAATCACGTCATCAAAGAGTCGCTCAAAATTTCGGATGACGGATTCCGGCAGATTATCTCGCCGCATCTTCTCAGCCGCCTTTTGGAGTCCTGACGTCACTTGCCTTGACACGTTTACCTCTTACACTAATCGCCCAAAACTCTATGCCGCGAACCGTCGCGAGAAACCACGCTTACCCTTGAGTCGCGAGAAATATCGCGGCCTCATGGCAAGTAATTGTGTACGGACCACTCAAGGCGGGAAGAAATACGGCTCCCCCATCTCTGAGTTCAATTAACCGAGTCGGCCCCGCAACCTTCGCCCCGTTTCCAGCACACAACAAGATGGCATCTCGCGACATGGCCCCTAGCGACACTTTTTCCGACCCGTGGGGTGCCGTGGCCAAAACAAAATCTTTGCTTGGCAGATCAAAGACCGCCAGATCTCCGATCATTTCCCGGGTCGTGGCTAACGAGGGGGGGCCTACTTCGGCGTATGAAACGGTCTCCAGCAACGTCGCGGTGTCCTTAAACTTCGGCGTCAGTCCCGCCCTGATAACATTGTCAGAGCTTGCCATGCACTCAACCAGATCACCATCAAGATAAGCATGCGGACAGTTGGGTCCAATAAATACAGCTTCTCCAGGTCCAACGTGAACGATGTTCATCATAAAGACGGCGAGTAGCCCTGGATCCGCCTCGCCGTAACACCGACAAAGCCTGTTCACTATAGAGATCTCTTCGGTGAAATCCTTGACGCGAGCGCCACTCTCGCACACTTCTCGTGACACCGAGGCGACGCATTCCTGGGACGCGTTCAGAAGTCCAGAGAACAAATCCTTAAGCACCTCAGGTTGGTGCTCCGTATGCGCGGCCTTTCGCAGGCGACCAGTGAGATCCGCACCCCACAAGCGCTCAAAGGCTGGGAAGGCGTGCACTATCTCGGCGATCGCGGAGATAGTACGAAATCCAAAGAGCAACGTAACTGGGGTTAAAGCCACTCCGATCTCAGGTTTATGCGACGCGTCAGGATAGTTACTCGGATCACGTTCGTGCAATATCTTCGCCCAAGACGAGTCTGGATGACTCTGGATAGAGAGTCCAAAATCTGGATTTATGGAAAGAACTTTGAGCATGAAAGAGAGCTCCGCTGAGCCTCCTACGAGCGTTCCCAGAGGCACTATCTCTCCTGAGGGAAGCAGCACATCGCTTGGCCCCTTGGGATGAGTACCCAACCAATACTCCGCCAGAGGCGCCGTAGCCTCAAAGCGCCCTAGAAATCCGGAGATGCGCGAGGATGCCCCTACTTTCCCCCAGGAGTAGCTCTGAGCTTTTCCTCGCAGCTCGAGGGGACCCATCGATTGAAGATTTTGCATTCTCATGAATACGTCACGGAAACCCTTACAACTCTCCATCGAGAGACCGTGGAGCTTAGTACGAGAGGCTTGCCCATTAATAGAAAATAATCAATAAGATTGAGTATGTAAACGGCTGATGCGCCACCACACTCAATTAAGCCGCACTGATTCTAAACCTTACCCTTCAGTAAGGAGTCGAATGTCGGTAGCATAAAGGGGGTTGTAACGCTTAAGATCTTATCCTGTCACTATGTACGTCGTACGCCTCCACATTCCCTCTAAGGCAACTTCACTCGAGGGGGCGATCTACGACACGGCCTTCGGGTCTTCAAATTCGAACTCGTTCTATGCGCAATTAAAGGACATCTGCGCCTCTGGAGTTTTAGAGCCGTTCTCACTTGAGTACTACTCAAAGGACAATTGCGTCTACGTCTGCATCGCGGGTGAAAAGGCGACCGTCGATAGCGTCACTTCGAACATATACGGCTATTTGGGAAACATCGAGGTAGTCGAAGTCAAGGATTATACCGAGGAGTTACCACAGAACACTCTTGTGGCCAGCACGGATCTGTATCTTGAGCTCCCTGATATTTATCCTCTCCAAAACTTTAAGAACTTCGCCTGGGATTGCACGACGCCAGTATTAACAGCTCTTGGGAGAGTTCCCGAGGGCGACTCCGCCCTCGTTCAAGTATTGGTGAGACCCCTGCGTGACAGCACCGCTCTCCACATGGAGAACGCCTTCTCTCGATACTTTGATTTCTTCAGTAGAATGTTTCGAGTTCGGCATTGGTGGAAACACCACAATAAGGAAGAGACGGCGAAAGTCATGCACGAAAAGCTCATGATGCAGATGTTTCGTGTTAACTACCGTATTAGCTCACACGCGGCGATCCCGCCCAAAGCCACAAACGCAGACATCCGTCGAATCAAAGCTCGCCTAGCGACGAATCTCAGGAATATAGCTAATGGCTCTAAGTCGCTTAACACCACACACCAAAACCGCTTTAAGAGTGGGCCGGTTATTTTTGGTCCACCCGCTCGCAAACGAATCGCTCAGCGGCAGTTCACCAGTCCCTACAAAGTCTGCGCTAAGGAACTGACCTCAATGTGGCATCCTCCCTCGTTAGGGACTCTGCCTAATACAGCTCGCGTACTTTCACGAAAGACCCCTGCCCCGCGCGCCCTTCCGAAAACACCGAATGACCCGCAGATCAGCTTTTTCGGTCGGACGAACTACCGGGAACAGCGACACGATTTCGGAATTAGGCGATTCGATCGTCGACGACACCTCTACGTGGTTGGAAAATCGGGGAATGGAAAGTCGTGCCTACTTCACCTGCTTGTGAAGAGCGACATCGACCAAGGATACGGCTGCGCCATTTTAGATCCGCACGGAGATCTGATCGATGACGTGCTTCGGATCATCCCGAAACACCGCGTAAAGGATGTCGTCATCTTCGATCCAAGTGATGTCGACCATCCTCCCAGCTTCAACCCGATGATCCCCATTCGTCCTGAGGACACGATGCGAGTTACGCTTAGTTTCTTGGACACCTTTAAGAAGGTCTTCGGCGGCTCGTGGTCTGACAAAATGGATTATGTGCTCCGTTACGCCATGATAGCGCTCCTCAACATCCCGGGAACGAGCATTGTGTCTTTACGGCGCTTCCTCTCTGACGACGAGTTCAGAAAAGAAGTTGTGCGGCGTAGCCCAGATGAAGTCGTGCGCCGCTTCTGGGAAGTGGAGTTTCCCTCTCGTCGAGGCGAGTTCGACGCGGGACCGATATCACAACTACTCAACAAACTAGACGAGTTGCTCGCCACCGACATGGTGCGCAACATCTTGGGGCAGCCCTCGAACACTTTCGACTTCAGAGATTTCATCGACTCTCGAAAGATCGTCCTCTTTAAGATCTCCAAGGGCGTATTGGGCGCTGAAAACGCCTCACTTCTTGGATCCCTTATCGTGTGGAAGCTGTATGAGGCCGCTATGTCACGAGCCGATCAAGTGGCTGATATGCGCCAGGATTTCTATTTCTATGTGGATGAGTTTCAGAACTTCGCTACTCCATCGTTTGGTGAGATTTTGAGCGAATCTCGCAAATATCGACTCTGCCTTACCTTCGCGAACCAATTCCTTGGGCAGCTTCAATCCGGTATCGCGAGCACCGTCTTTGGGAACATAGCTAACCTCATCTCGTTTCGAGTCGGTTCGGAGGATGCGGGGGCGGTCGCCAACGAGCTTAAGCCGCAGATCGGCGCGAGCGATCTTCTCAATTTGGGGCTAAGAGAGTTCTACATCAAGATGAGCGTCTATGGTGAAGTTCAGGAGGCCTTCTCGGCGCGCACCCTCGACGTCGAACGACCAGCCGCTCATACCTCACACGCCCAAGAGTGCATCGAGCATTCTCGTAAAACCTACGCCCTCCCACTCGCCCAAGCGGAAGAGCAATTAGCGCTGTCAGAGATCCTCTCGCCGCGCGCGATCGGCATGCGATAGAACATACTGTCACTGACGATTGGTTTTCAAAGCAAAACGCCCTAAATAAAACATCGTCACCCAACCTTGGGGTGCTAAGAGCCTTGGTTTAAGCCCCCGCGCGATTCGATTACGCTCACAATGGAATCTAAACCGAGAGGCGTTTATAATCCTCCACGCCACACCAACGAGGTTCAAAGACCATGCACACCATCGCCCTATTTGGAGCAGGAAAGATCGGGGAATCAATCACCGCCCTGCTCACGTCATCGGGACGCTACCGAGTTAAGGTTTGTGACGGGGACCTCAACGCAGCCGTGCGAATCGCTCAAGCGTGGCCGAACGCGGAACCGCACACACTAGACCTCAGTGACAAATCGTCCGTGATGAAACTTTTAAGCGGATGCTCTACCGTGTTGAGCGCTCTACCGTTTTCTTGCAACGCGATGATTGCCGAGGCGGCATCACTTTGCGGAGTCAACTACGCAGACCTAACGGAGGACGTCAAAACCACCCAGTACGTGGCAAATGTGGCGGCGAACTCAAATACATGGTTTATGCCCCAGTGCGGTCTAGCGCCTGGCTTTATCAGTATGGCAGGGGCGCATCTACTCACGTTGTTTGATCATGTCGACTCGCTTGAGCTACGTGTGGGAGCGTTGCCCCTCTACCCGACGAATAAGTTGAAGTACAACCTCACATGGTCGACCGTTGGTCTCATCAACGAGTACTGCAATCCATGCGAAGTGATCAAAGACGGACAGATAAGCACGGTTCCTCCGCTGCAGGGACATGAGGTGCTATCGCTCGATGGGGACGAGTACGAGGCGTTTAACACCTCGGGCGGTCTTGGCACGTTGTGTCAGTCGCTACTCGGAAGGGTGCGAAAGCTCGGATACAAGACGATCCGCTACCCTGGACATCGGGATCTGATGTCATTCCTGTTACACGAACTACGCTACACCGACGATCGAGACGCGTTACGCGCTGTGTTCGAGCGCAGCATTCCCACAACAACGCAGGACAAATGTATTATCCTCGCAGAAGCCAAGGGAACCATTGGTGGTCGCTACGTGCAGAAGACCTACGCCAGCACCGTCTATCATCAAAACATCGCCGGGCGCCATTTTGGCGCGATCCAAGTGACAACGGCCGCTGGCATATGCGGTGTCGTTGACCTTGCGCTCACAGGAGCTTTAGGTCAACGCAAAGGCCTTTTAAAGGTCGAGGAAATCAATCTCAAGACATTCCTCGCCAACGAGTTTGGTAAATACTTCCTCGATCAGAAGGCGCTGAGCGATCTCTAAACATCTATCGCGTCGGATCAAGAATCACATCGAGGATAACTCGAGAGGCCGCGTACACAGTTCCAGGCTCAAAACTCTCGCGTGGTCCACCGATGTTCAGGATTCGGATATCGTTTGAGTTAATCCACTTCCAGAAACCTTCAATATCAGGCGCCTCTCCGAGCGTTATCACGAGCGTTGGCTTGCCATGTAATTGCGCTCTCTCGACAGTAAGTGGTGTGCCGTCTTGAGGATTCCCCTTCGTTAGAACGAGGGTGCCGTCTGAGTCGATCGCGTTCAGCTCGGTACGAACGGCGGGCGTTGGGCTCCCACACTCCTGCATCGGATAATGCGCGGAGATTACTCCATCCTCCGCCCAGCGCTCCGTTGGACACCAGCCGCGACACGGCAGCGTGAGCTTCAGCGCCGAATCAAGGGCGGCTCTATCGACGCCACTTTGACCGCCGTTGACGACGCAGAGGCGACGCTTGCCTGGCTTAATCCCAAGGATACATCTTCCAATCTCAAGATTTTCCGTTTCCGAGAGAAGTTTTCCTATTTTCATATGCTCTACCTTGCACCCTGACTCCACGAATCCTGGACACAAAAGAGATGGGAGTCAATCGGGGTTCAAGAAGGCACGTGGCTTTTTGGGGAGCTTCTCCGACCGAGGTCAGAGCCCCCGCAAACCGATCTGTCACGCCGCCTACCGGGACTAATTTAGACACATCATGACTAGATGCGACTAGCCGCGAAGGCTAAACCATCGACTTTTGTGAGTTTTGTGTGAATTTACCCTCGAGCGCTTGGGTAAGATTCGCCCCTCTGGTATCCAGTGTTCACAAGAGCGTATTTGTTCGACCGAGAAGAGATTAGCGGTTGATAATTGCCAACGTAGTTTTTTCATGTGGTTTCCGATGGATCCTGAGACAAGCCATGAAGATGCGGCAAACGGTAATCCCTTTGCCAAAGACATTGTAGGAACTACCGGTGCCCAAGGCGCCTCGCCCGATGAAGAAACTCAGCACACCGCTGCTCCCGGCACTACGACACCTATCGAGATCGCAGCACTTAAAAATCCTCGGACAACCGTGGCGAGCCTTACTGACGCGGCGCTCGATAAGTGGAACGAACCAACTTCGCCGCACGGCGACACAGTGTTATCTGACGGGGTCGTTAATTCAACGTCCGCTGTATCATCGGACTCGTCCATAACGAGGGCTCTCTATTCGTACAACGATCTTCTATCGATAACCGACGCGCTAAAGTTCGCGGCGAAGATCTTCACTCCGGATCGGGCTGCCACCATAACTCACCCAGCCCAAGTGCGCGCGAATGTTCCGGTCCCACTTCTGGAATCCGCGGTGGACATCGCTCTCCAGCTGATTGTCGCGGGCGCGCCGACCAAGTATGTAGTCGCGGGCATTTTGAATGATGTCTTCAGCGGATACGTCGACTCCAACAGAACGGATCTAAATACGACAATCAATCGCAAGTTTGGCGACTTAGACGACACGGGCAAAATATCAGACTTAATCGGCCTCGTGAGCAAAACCGACAGCCCCATCCCTGACGTGTGGCTTCAAAGAAAAGCAAAGGTGGTAAGTTCACTCTTGGCGGAAATCCCAGATACGGACCGACTCAAATCCCCATACACCCAGGACGATTTAACTTATATGACGAAGGCGCTTCGCTATGTGCACAACACGTTCGGAGAGGCTAAACCGAGACCTTGGGGACCGAACGAGACTCTTCCCATGTTTCACCACGCTTCACAGGTGGGACTACTCCTCGTCGGATCAGGTCAACCTAAGGAAGTAGTCGTGGCCGGATTGATGCACGATTTTTATGAAGGTTACGTGAGGAAACCAACTCGTCAAGAGCTAGAGAGCCACGTACGGACATACTTCGGGGACCGAGTGCATGATCTTATTGCCGCTATCACTGAGCCCCCTAAAGGACCAGAGACAGGAAACTGGCGAGAGCGCAAACTTGCCGTGGTGAATAGTCTGCATACCGCCGGTAGAGACGCGAACACGATCGTGTGCGCCTCAAAGATATCCACCATGGCGGAGGGCAACAAGTTTCTCCATGTGAATGGAAATGTTAACGGCTGGTCAGCGGGCAGCTGGAACGATAATTTGAATGTCTTCAATGAGCTCCGAGACATCTTTGTCGCCAATCAAGTGCCATGGTCTCTCGTGCATCGATATGATGTGGAATTAGACCGCTGGCGCAAACATAGCAACCAACATTAGGAGCGCTCCGCTCTAGGACACAGCGACGCTTACGGACACCTGCGTGAGCACCTTCGCCATCCTCTCCAACCCCCAATCAAGATCCTCTTTTGAGATCGTAAGCGGCGGCACAACTCGTATCGTCTGAACTCTGGTGTCCTTACACAGGACGCCCTCGTATTTAAGCTTTTTACAAAAGTCCTTCGCTGTTCCCGTTTTGGGATCAATATCGATTCCGTACCAAAGCCCCCGACCCCGCACTGCAGTAACAATACCTGGCTTAATCGCCTGAAGACGCTCCAAACCGTAGGCTCCCAACTCAGCTGCCCGTTCATGCGGCTTCTCGTCTCGAATCAAGGCTACAACCTCTCGAGCGATAGCACAGGCGAATGGATTTCCACCAAAGGTGCTACCGTGAGTGCCGGGGGTAAACACGTTCATCACAGCGTCGTTAGCGGCTATCGCTGATACGGGAACGATGCCGCCTCCGAGCGATTTGGCGAGGATGTATATATCAGGCGACACGCCCTCGTGGTCACAGGCGAAGATCTTACCGGTGCGACACATTCCTGACTGAATCTCATCGGCGACCATCAGCACGTTCCGACGAGTGCAGATCTCTCGAACCTTCTGGAGATATCCATCAGGAGGAATAATAATACCGCCCTCCCCCAAGATCGGCTCAAAGATAAACGCCGCGGTACGATCAGTGATCGCGGCTTCTAGCGCGTCAGCGTCTCCGTAGGGAATACAACAGAATCCAGGAGTGAAGGGCCCATAGTTCGTGCGGCTATCAGATGAGGTGCTAAATCCGATAATTGTGACTGTTCTGCCGTGAAAATTATCGGAGCATACGATTATCTGCGCCTCGTCCTGCGGAACTCCCTTTACCTCGTATGCCCATTTACGAGCGGCTTTCACCGCGGTCTCAACGGCCTCGGCCCCTGAGTTCATGAGGAGCACTTTGTCTTTTCCGCAGAACTCGGCTAACTCCTGACAAAGGTAGGCGAAGTTCTCGGCGAAAAACGCGCGACTCACGAGGGTGAGCTTCTCAAGTTGCTCGTGCGCGGCTTTGACGATGCGAGGGTTTTTGTGACCGAAGTTAAGCGCCCCGTAGGCGCTCAAGAGATCGAGGTAGCGCTTTCCTTCGACATCCTCAACCCACGACCCTTCGCCGCTGCGCAATACGACATCAAGTGGGCCGTAATTGTGCGCCGAGAAACGTTTCGTGAGTTCGATGATGCCGCGAGAGTCCATAGGTATGAAAACCTTTAAGAGCGTGATGGCTCAAACGGTTAGATGCCTTGCGGGGTAAAACCGTTGTAAATTCAGTATAGGCCATTATACGCCTTCCAACCAGCACAGCATTTCACAGATCTGCCCTATCCCCCTGAAAAGAGGGCCTGACAGCGACTAGAGAGACTCGACCTCAGAACGGCTTAGTTCGTTAGAACTTCGCGAAACCTGGGAATCTCGGGAACGGAATTACATCGCGAATATTCTGCATACCAGTCACATACATAAGGAGCCGCTCGAATCCGAGACCGAATCCAGAGTGTGGCACGGTGCCGAACTTGCGTAACTCGAGGTACCACCAGTATGCGGCCTCATCGAGACCCATCGCGCGGATCTTCGAGAGAAGCACGTCGTAGCGCTCCTCGCGTTGCGAACCTCCGACGATCTCACCAAGGCGCGGCACTAACACGTCCATCGCTCGGACCGTTTTTCCGTCCTCATTTAGGCGCATATAAAACGCCTTAATGTCCTTTGGGTAGTTAACGACGGTAACGGGGCCCTTTACGTGCTCATCCGTCAGAAAGCGCTCGTGCTCGGATTGCAGATCGATTCCCCATGAGACCGGATACTCAAAACTCTTTCCGCTCTTCTCAAGGATAGCTATCGCGTCCGTATAGTCGAGCCGCGTGAACTTCGACTCGCACACCGCTTGAAGATTGTCGATGTGTCCTGGCTGCGCCCATTCTTGTGAACCGAGGAACTCGATCTCTTTAGCGCACGTTGAAAGTACCTCTCGGATGACCGCCTGCACGAAATCCTGCGCGAGCTCCATGTTATCCTCGAGCTCGTAGAAGGCCATCTCCGGCTCAATCATCCAAAACTCCGCCAGGTGGCGAGTTGTGTTGGAATTCTCCGCTCGAAACGTCGGTCCAAAGGTGTAGATCTTGGAAAGACCCATCGCGCACACTTCACCTTCGAGCTGACCGGACACGGTGAGGCTCGCCGGTTCCTTAAAGAAATCTTGCGAGTAATCTATCTTGCCGTTAACTCGTGGTGGATTCTCAGGGTCAAGGGTTGAGACGTGGAACATCTCCCCCGCGCCTTCACAATCCGCTGTGCTGATAATCGGGGTGTTGAGGTAGAAGAATCCACGCTCCTGAAAAAATCGATGAACCGCGAAAGCGGCCGCGGAACGAACTCTCAACACAGCTCCCATCGTGCTTGTGCGCGGTCGCAGGTGGAGCACCTCACGCAAAAACTCTAGAGAGTGCGCCTTTTTTTGAAGAGGGAACTGCTCTGGATCGGCTTCTCCAACGAGCTCGAAACTTTTGACCTGGAACTCATACTTCTGCCCTTTACCGGGAGATACGACCAGCTCACCTGAGACTCTAATAGATGCTCCAGTCTGAACCTTCGTGACGTTTTCGGCATACCCTGCCAGGGTAGGATCGATGACTAGTTGCAAGCCGGTTACCGCGGTGCCGTCATTCAATTCAATAAATGACACTCGCTTCGATTGGCGGTGTGTCTTGACCCATCCCCCCAGCTCCAAGTGCCCAAGGGCAATCTTGTCATCATTAACGTCTCGAATCGTTACAAATTTCGTCATAGTGTTTCTCCGAGCTCTCGGTATACCACCCTTTCAGACCCCCGGGAAACGGCACTCATGCCCCGGAGCCTAACAATACGAGGTAACATCTCCACACACCTTGATTCATGTGCCTGAACCAGCTACTCTCCCCGAACCAAAAAAGACACATCGGGGTGTAGCTCAGCCCGGCTAGAGCACTAGTTTTGGGAACTAGGGGTCGGAGGTTCAAATCCTCTCACCCCGATTCTTTTTTGATACGAGTTCTTCCCATCCAGGTCGATCGCTAAACCACTGATTCCACTCGGCTATTCAGTGTAGAAAGACGACCCTTCCACCAAAGACTAAAACACACGAAACCATCCTCGGCGTAAGACGTCCTAACTCACATCGCGGTGGTGAGTTGATTACCCCTCATCGCCGCACTAGAGTTGGAGGATGCGTTTGCGGTCGTACCGACCATACCGCTCTATTGAGCTAGCTTCTGAAGAGGTGGCGGATGAAGAACTTCTTGTTGATGACAATCGCGGTGCTCGGATTCACCCAGCTCGTAATGAGTGTCACGATGTACGTGCGTAACGCGCCTTTAAATGAGTCAACTCAGGTCGCAAACGAGATAGTCGACCAACCCCCTCTACATGTACAGTCGGCCACTGAAGAGTCACGCCAGGCGTCCCGGTCGGCTACCGGCGGAGGCGTCGAGCCCAAGAAGCTCTCTCCTGAACAAGACGAGCGAGCGCGGCTCGATATGTCTGGTCAAAAACGGGATCCATTCGTCCCCTACTACTCACTCAATAAATCAGAAGCGCCGAATCCTAACGCTCCACTTACCGCGTTTGATTTAACGGACCTGCGGGTAGCCGCGATCATCAAGGATTCAGCTGGCTCGTACGCGGCGTCGATTGAGACCAAATCGGGTAAAAACTTTATCGTGAAGCGCGGCATTCAGATCGGTACGCGCGGTGGACAGATCGTGGAGATCTCCCCCTCTAAAGTTATCGTTTCGGAGGTGCTCAAAGACAACGCCGGCAAGCGAAGAGTTCAATTTTACGAGATGGCTCTCCGCAGTACGAAGCCCCCGGAGGGAATGACGGCGCCTGAGTGACCTGATAGGGCGACTCGTTAACGACTCGCCATCGCCGCGCCGCCGCGGATATACGCGCCTGTGCCGTGCACGATATTCGACAATCGATCCAACGAACGATACGACACGGCCTCCGCAACTATCTCCTCTGTCACGACATCCTGCTCAGCGAGATCGGCGATAGTCACCGCGACTCGCAAGACCCTCGTGTAGCCGCGCGCGCTTATCCCGATTCGTCGAACCGCCTCGGTCAACAAAGCTCTGGCGCCCTCCGTGATCTGTGTCGATGAGCGCAACACGCCTTCCGAAAGCTCGCTATTGAGCACCCCCTGCCGCTCAAGCTGTCGGCGGCGCGCCACCAGCACAGACGTGACAAGCCCCTCGGAAGTCGCCGAGGATGAGGGTTTCGCCCAAACCAAGTCCTCGACACTTACAGCCTCCAACTCAACATGGAGGTCAATACGGTCCAAAATGGGCTGGGAGAGCTTCGCCAAATAGTCCCGCACCGCGTGATGCGAGCAACGACACGTCCCGACATGAGATCCGAAGCGTCCACACGGACATGGGTTCATCGCCGCTATTAACTGGAACCGCGCCGGAAACGTGACCGATGCCTTTGCTCGAGAGATCTGCACCCATCCCGTCTCAAGCGGAGACCGTAACGCCTCAACCGCGCTCCGTCGAAACTCAGGGAACTCGTCGAGAAACAAGACCCCTCGATGCGCAAGGCTAACCTCGCCCGGTCGCGGGCCGGATCCTCCACCGATCAGCCCAGCGTCACTTACGACATAGTGTGGAGTACGCACTGGTCGCACTCCCGCGAGGAGATCGTCCGTGGCTTGACCAGCGATACTATGGATGCGCAGCACCTCTAGTCGTTCCTCGGGCGAGAGCGGTGGCAGGAGCGTCGCGAGACGCTCAGCGAGCATGCTTTTGCCGCACCCAGGTGGCCCAATCATCAGTAAATTGTGGCCTCCAGCGGCGGTGATCGCTAACGCTCTCTTGGCGACCGATTGTCCCAACACATCATCAAGTGACTTGAGCGTCGGAACACACACAGCCTCAGGCGCGGCGACCGCCTCAGGCTCCTCTCGACCGCACAGGATTCGCACCGCTTGCGCCAGTGACGAAACCGCCACAACGCGCACTCCTCGCACCATGGACGCTTCATTTGCGTTTGGAATCGGCACAATAACGGCGCGGTCCTTGCGCTCCATCGCCGCGAGCGCATGCGCGGCGACACCGACGGTGCTCTTCACATCGCCTAGCAGTGACAACTCGCCGCACACGGATACCCCGTTCAGGGCCGCTTGCGGCAACCCGCCACACGCGCACACTATCGCCAGCGCGATCGGAAGATCGAACGATGCTGTATCTTTTCGAACTTCCGCCGGGGCGAGATTGACAAGGATATTCTGCGGGGGATCGAACCCCGCGCCCCGTACCGCGGAAAGAATCCGCTCACGCGACTCCCTCACCGCCGCGCCCCCCAATCCAAGGATTGAGAACCTCTCCTGCCCTTCCTGGACCCGCACTTCAACCTCTACGGGCACGGCGTCCAATCCAACGATGCAACTAGTTTGTGCTGTAGCGAACATACGGGAGAGATAATCGCAGATATGAATCAAAAGTTGCGGATTCGTCGCTCACAGGCTCTCGTAAGAGCCGGATTCGGTACAGTATGTGCTTGCCAAGGGGCGAGCATCGCGATGGTCATGAGAGGGCTCCACCTTTCAGACACTTAGCGGGAGCTCCTAGGTAATTTTTTCCGCATCCGACATGTCCGATACCACGTCAGTTCAAGAACAGATTAAGCATAGCTGGCAAAAAGTTCCTACCGGCGAGCGCCGCGAACTCGCTTCCAAGGCAAGCCTAAAAGGGGTACATGCGTGCTTACTTGCCCTAATCTTTGGCACAACCCTCGCGTTCTGCTTTAAGCAACCCACAGTCCTCTTAGCGCTCTTGGCGTTTGTTCCGGTGTTTTATCAGGTCGTGGCCACCCGTGAATGGCTCGAACGGAAGCCGCGCGTAGCGATTACCTACTTCGTGGCCGAGAAAACAGCTACGCGATATGCCCACCATTATCGAGTCTCGGATTATTCCGTTCGGCTGCTCTTTAAGGGGACTCTCGCCGCGCCAACGCTCGAACCTCTTGATCCTTCTGTGCCTGGTTATGCGCCGAGCAAGTCTAGTGTGTGGGTGGCCCTGTTCTATGATCGGCTGATAATGTTCTCTGAGAATACCGGCGGCGCGCGACTGGAGTTCTCACACCCACTCGGTGAATCGCTGTTAGTGTTTTCAGACGCTTCCGACGCCCCTGAAGTTGTCCCTCAAGCGCTGACCCTCGAGATAAAGACAGCGGAGGAAACTCAGCCCCAGCGCTGGACTCTTGAGAGCCCGTATGGCGAGACACTGGCGGCATGTGAGCGTAAGATTCGTCTATACGGAGAAGAAATCCGAGCCGAGCAAGCGCGTCTAGCCGCTAAGGCCGCCGAAAAAGCTCGCCTGCGGCAGGAGCGCTTAGATTCACTTCGTCAAGAGCAGCTCCGAATACAGGAGGAGCGCCGAGCGCAAGAGCTAGGCGATCAAGATACGCCGATCGTGGAACTCTCAAGCGATGTCTCCCCACTTCCCGAACTCGGAGCCTCCTCGCCTTAACGCGGGAAAAACCGTTCTCCCAGCAAACAATCGGATACTACGCCCTCCCGCTCGTTCTCCAAACACCCTCTCAAGAGGTTTAGGGCTAGGCACCCACGGTGTAAGGCGGTACCTTAAGGGGGTGGCGTTCTCAGGGATAGCCTGTGGAAAATGCCATAGTTACCGAACCTCTACCTCTACGAACCGAGTGAGGTCTGTTGTCCCTATTCATGCGGATTGCTCGTTATGATGTCGCTCAAGAAAATTACTGGCTCCCTTCGTAAGCCTCTTACCGTCGTTAGCGTCGTGCTCTTGGCTGTGACCTTCGCGGTCGACGTGCGCGCGGAGGCGCCATCAGCGTTATCCGGGGGACCAAAGACGATCGCCTCCAAGGACCGCGTGTCCGTTCTCATCGATCGGGAGATCGAGGACACGAAAAGCTTTATCATTCTCAAAATCTCGGTCCCCACGGATTCTAAAGTCAACGCTTTTCTGCTCCCCGATCCTCCTCGACTCGTTGTGGACTTTGAGGGAGCCTCAATCAAGAAGAGTGAGAACTTCTCGGCACCGACAAATGGAGTAGTTAAGCAGGTGAGACTCGGCGCCCACTCGAACAAACTCAGAGTTGTCGTCGATCTTTTAAAGACAACCCCACCTGAGTACGACTGGAAGGCAGGGAAAAGACAAGTTATCATCAAAATCCTCGAGGAAGAGCGAAAGGTAGCTCCCGTCGCCGCGGTCGCGCCTGTTCAGAGCCCCGCGGCTCCACCAACAACACAGGCTCCAGTAGTAGAACCAACAAAGGTTTCCGCGCCAGCGACCCCTACCATCGCCGCGACGAGCACGGTGAAAGTAGCGGCAGCGACAGCTACAACGGCGCCACTTTTCACACACACAGCCGCCCCCACTCCAATCCAGCAAAAGTTGGCTGACCTTGAGAACCCTACCGTGGCTGTTGGTAGCAACGCAGCGGCAGTGTCCCCAGGCGCTGCCGTGGCTCCCGGCGCTACCGTGGCACAGGGAGGTCCCGCCAAGCCTGCGTTACCCGATTATCAAAGCGAAGGCGCCACTCAGCCCGAAGCGCCGCAGCAGCGTCTCGGAGACCTTGAAGCCGCTAAGGGACAAGGCTCTAAGACCGCGACGACATTCTCTATCAAAGGCTATAAGTTCGAATACCTTCCTGACAAAACGCCTGTATTAAAAATCGGGCTCAATAAGCCGCACGCACAAGCTCAGATCAGCAAAGTCGACGCCGAGACCTACAAGATTGAGGTCAAGGACTGCTCCCTTGAGAATGAAGATCTTGAGCTACCGCAATTTCCCCCGCATGACTTCGTCGGATTTGTGATGGTTGTGTCCGAGCCCGTCGGTAAGAATGTCGAGATAAGCGTCAGCATCGAGAACGAGATGGTTTTGGCGACGTCTATTCACGACTCAGAGATCTGGGTCAAAAAGCCCTAAGATAACAGGCCGCTTTTACTCTCCTAACCTGCCGCACACCACTTGAAGGTCGCGAACAAAACAGCGTGTCTTTTTAGCTTAAAAAGACCGCTCCATCGTGATACCCTCCCATCGGATTTGTAATCAGTGGTACCCCATGTCGACTCAGTTACCCCAGAGCCCATATAATTCTCAATTTGCGGAGAGAGTAGTTAGCCTCATCGAATCTCGAGGGGACGAGCGGGTATTACAGGAGCTTGAGGGAGCTCCCTCGACGATACGAGCGGAAGCGATTCGTGAGTTTTTGTGGCGAGGTGACGCCGCCGGCGGCAACGCGGCCAGGGAGCTGATTCAAACATCCGACCTAAAGCCCGAGGAGCTTCGTACGATTTTTACTACCGCCGCGGAACTAGGCGACACAAAGACTCTGCGGTTCATCTGTCGCGCGGCTCCCGACGCAATCACCGCCGAATCGATTAGAACGGCGCTTCTAGGCGCCCTACATAACAAAGAGGCGCAAAGTATCGCGTGGATAGCGGACACGGACCTCCTATCGCCTGCGGTCAAGCACCGCGCGATAACGCCATCTTTATTTCGATCCATCGATGAGTCGCGCGGCGACAAACATACCCGCAACGAGCTAGGAACGGCGGAAACGATCATCACAAAGCAATTCCGAGATGTTCAGCATGAACTCAGAAACGCTCTACGCGAGCAGCGATTATCTCAGAAAGGCCTCTCAGAAGCGGAGAAGCGCAAGCTACGGATCGAGCGACATTTCTCAAAACTTCTCAGTAAGGCGACTAATCAGATTCGCGGTCACAGACAAACGCTCGCTCAGCCGCTCCATGGTCACGAGCTGCGTGAGCATAGTGAGACAACAAGACTGTTCCTCGACCAAGCGACCAGAGAGGTGAGTAGACAGCGAGAGATCGCCCTTTTAACTCCTCCTACAACGAAGGAACAACGATCGACTCGGGCAGCGGACCTGGTGACGTGGCGCGGCACGAATCCTCCAGAGCATGAGAATTCTCCCTCATTTGCCGAGATGCTTGAGCAATTTCACCGCACGACTCGAAGCGCCACCGGGCCAAGCGCGCCAACATTCTCAGATTTCATCGATACTGTTCTCTCCACATGGGGAAGCAAGACTCAACCTCTGTCGCGAGACAACTTATGCAAGCTTATCGCGGAAAGACACCCTAGCCATGAGACCCTCTCCAACTCAGTGATGTATAATTGGAGAAACCATCCAGAACACTCACCAAATACAGAGTCGCTAACGATACTTGCCCAGGCGTTCCAACTTAACAAACTGCACGAATCGCTCATGTTTCGACTCGCCAAGGGACACCCTTGCGATAATCTCGACGAGCTCGTCTCGAAGGCCGAGCGAGCTATCAGGACACCTGATGAGGCCAAAACTCGCGGGGCGCTCTTTACGGCGTTATGCGACGCCGCTGGGATCCCGCTTGTCGTGCTTTCAGAGACGCTCGCGGTGCAACAGGTTAGTCTCTGGAAGCGAGGGCAACGCATCGAGAACCCAGAGGTGGCGAGCAATTTCGTGAATCTCGTTAATCCACCGGCTATCTACCCCACGGAAGAACGCGAAGGCGTTCGAGAACTAAACTCACGGATACAGGCGGCTCTCGGTGGTCGACAGAATTCTGTGTTCGACGCTGTGTTTTTAGCCGAACGCTTAGGGGTGGCGAATCCAGGTGGGCTACTCTTCTCGCTCCTGATCGGTCGTCGTGGGCTCGCCCCCCTCGATATCGCCGTGGCCACCAAACTTCTTAATGTCACTCCGAGTAAAGTGCATCATATGTCCGCGTCATCAGAGCGACGAGGGGGAGAGATTACCGAGACAATCGCTTTGACGTTGCTCGATCATGTTCAAGGGGTGAGCGAAGCGACGCGACATCTGCTCTCTCCGATTCAGCGAGCGGAACGAGAGCTAGCCCTTGACACGCTAACGCGAGTGCCCTCACCTGTTCGGCTCATGTCACAGGCGCGACGCGGCGAGTTATCACACGTCGGAGAGGTTCATCGACTGACTCGGCAGCGCAGAGGGGTGCTCCAGGAATCCGGAACGAGCGATTTTGAGCTGGGCAAAGCGAGTATCACTCACGCGCGCGCCGCCGCGATGGCGGACTGGCTTGGATTTACAGGACCTCAGCACCGAGAGTGTCGTCGTCTATTCATCACGATGGCGACGGACACTTACACTTCTGAGACTCCATCACAGATTTTGGACGATACTATTTCAGGCAAACTTGAACGGCATATCGGCGTTCAGAAGCTTTTTGATTGGACCGGACTTACTCGAGCGGAACTATCGGCCAAAATAGGAGCTAACAGGAGTAGCGGGGCTTCCTACACGACCGCGCAACGTGGCGGACGCATCTTTAATCAAAACCACCTTCGCAACCTCGCGGATGAATTGGGCTTGCGCCATCGGTTTGATGAGTTAGTCTCGGTTTTTATCCCGAAGACATACACACCCCCAGCGCACTAAGAGTATAGGATGGCAGTGGCGTGGCGAACAGTACCACAAGAGCAACGACGAACGATCGCGAAGCATCGTGAGATAAGCCGTCAGCGGCTGATCGAGCGGGTTGAGGATGACGCCATCTTTGCCGCGTGCGCGTATGTGGCGAACTCAGATGGCGCCCCCAGCCGAAGCGAGGAATCCTTCATTCTTGATTATCTCGCCAGCTGCAGTCGCGGTGAGGGTGATTATGTGCGAGTCACTGTCGCGTCAATCGCGTCAATCACGAAGGAAATCGCGACCTCGAAACTTCGGTCGTATCGAGGAACCTCTCGTCTCTCGCTTACGAAACAGCGCCGCCTTATCGATGGGCTTCTGCGTTTGGCGTCTTGCGACCGCCCTATTAACGAGAATGAACACAACGCGCTTCGTGATATCGCCGATGCGCTTGGTTTTCCACTCGAGAAGCACGCTGCACTCCGCAGACTCCTTGGACTCTCTCGACCGACATCATCCAAAACTCCTCGCTCAGGGGACTTTCGCCGAGAACAGCGGGTTAGACCAGCGCCACCATCACCACATCAATGGTGCTATGACACCCTGGGGTGCAGCGAAAAGGACTCGGATGACGCCGTCAAACGAGCATATCGCCGACTCGCCGCGAAGCTTCATCCGGACAAGCACGCGAGCGACAAGAACAAACCGGAATCTGTACTGGTTTATCAGCGAGACTTTCAGAAGCTTCAAGAGGCGTACGCGGTGTTAAAGCGAGTGCGGCCGACGCTGCGGTAAACTCGAATCTGCCCTTGTCATACGAAGGGCGTCCTAATAGGTTCTGCTGCTTCTTGCGGACTCAGGCGCGTGAAGAATGACAAGATATGGGTTTTACCGCCAGAGAGGCAAAAGACACAAAGGGAGCCTCCGGACACAGAGTCTTAACTTTATATTGGCCATGGTAATGAGGAACTCCTCTTTGGCCGAGCTAGAAGCTCCGCGGTCCGAGACTGCTGGTACAATTCTTCAAATATCGACGCGCTTGTCGCTACGCCTATCTGGACCGCGGAGCTTTGCTCCGCTCTAAGTCGCGTGTGTATAAACTGGCAGCGACATGTGCTGTGCACCAGCTCTCTACAATCTCTCAATCTTAAGGGAATCTCCGACTACCTTTAGCAGGCTGGCCTTTCCATTGATGCTGGTTTCGAGAACGACTTCGCGTTCCCAGAGCCGCGCTACGTGCTTGAGGGTATGGTCCGCGTACTCAAGCTGCAGATCACGCCCGTCGTGATAATGCTTGAGATAGAGGGTTCGGTTGCGCCCAAAATCAGCGTCCTCGACCTTAATGACTGGTATGGAACCAGTTCCGACACTCTTGATCAGAGTGTCGCGAACATCCCTCCACCCTTCCTCATTCGATACTTTGGTGACCACACGCTCCTTTCCACGTCGGTCGTGTTGGAAGAGATTAAGCTCCTCCATCAGCTCCTTAGTGAGGAAGCGACGTAGGAATGACTGATCCCGATCGGACTCACGAACTTCAAAAATCTTCTTGCGGCCGGGTGTGTCGTTTTCTTCCTGTCCGGCTTCAGCGCACGGTGGCACGTCATCACTCCATTCCTTACCTGTATCACCCTGATTCCACCTTCTTTCGATGTCATGCCACATGACAAAGCCAAGGTGGTATGGATTCAAGCCTCCTGGATGAGGACGTAGCACCTGATTGTGCCGTACTATCAATTCGATGTGCATATCCTGTGGCAGCTTGAGCTCATTTAAGATCTTGTGGTGCCAGTAGCTCGCCCATCCCTCGTTCATGATCTTAGTCTCCATTTGGGGCATGAAGTACTGAGTCTGCTGGTCAACTATCTGCAAAATATCCTGCTTCCACTCTGGAAGGTACGGATTGTATGCGGCTATGAACTGGAGCAGATTCTCCTGCGGCTCAGCGGGAGTCTTGGTAAGATTTGGCGCGACGTACTCTTGCGCTGGATGAATATCTCGCCATGGATCCACGGTGGGTTGCGCCCTTTCCCACGCTCGCACCCGCTGCTCCGTGTCCGACAACCGCTTAATCGCTAAATTTCTTGAGCGCTGGTAACAGATAGCGTGGGCGTGATCGATAGCGTCCTCGACCGCCTCTATGCCGATTGAGGGATCCTCTTGATAGCTCGCGATTCGACTACCCGCGTTCTTGAACATCTCAAGGACGTGTCGAGCGTCTGTTCCACTAGTAAAGGTGAAATTATTAGCGAAAAAATCGTTGTGCCCGTACACATGGGCGATCGTTAACACTTGCAGAAGCAGTGTATTATCACGCATCAGGTAGGCGAGACACGGATTGGAATTAATCACCATCTCATACGGCAATCCGGACACGCCGTAGTCGTACATCGTTTTCTGGCGTTCGTACGATTTTCCGTAGGACCAATGGGGATAATGCGACGGCATACCCGTATACGCCATGTACCCGAGCATCTCGTTGTGATCACAAACCTCAAACTCTTGCGGATAACAATTCAAACCGTAGCGAGCCACGAGTTCTTGAATTTTCTCATCCCAGACAGCTAATTCATCCACGTTAAATGACATAGTTCCTCATGGCGCCGCCGCCGCCGCTCCCTCGCTACTTCCAAAAACCTTCCCATGGGCTGACACACCACTCGCTTTATCTTTCATGAGAAAGCTGCGGAAGCCCTCCCAAAGGTCCTCTTTCTTCTCTATCGTGATCATATGGAAGTTAGGCGCCTGTATCTGCCCGAACACCTCAAGCATGCTTCCGCTGTAGTACGCGCTACCCGATGGCTTAATCTCCCCGTAACCGAAGAGATTGCACACCTTGCACAACTCGTCCGCCGCTTGAAGGGCGCGCTCGTTGTCGGAGTAAAAGTTATCGCCATCTGAGCAGTGAAACGCGTATATATTCCATAGTGACGGGTGGTATCGGTCATTGATGATATCGAGAGCCTTTCGGTATCCCGAAGAGATATACGTTCCACCCGACTCAACTTTGTGAAAGAAATCTCCCTCTGGCACCTCTTTAGCCTCGGTGTGATGGGCTATGAACACCACCTCGACATTGGCGTACTTTTGCCGAACGAATTGGTACAGAAGGAAGTAAAAGCTTCGGGCCAGGTATTTTTTCACCGTGCCCATCGAGCCTGATGTGTCCATAATGCAGAAGACGACAGCGTTCGACGCTTCGCGCGTCGTTGGGGCTATGTGGAAATAGCTCATGTCATCTTCGTGAAAGGGGAAACGCTGCTCGCCCTCTTTGATCGCCTCGCCGCGAGCGCCTTTGACGGAAAGCATACGACGCACGCGATTCCTGGCGGTGGCGCGCTTATCCAAGCGTGGGCGAATACCAGCTTTTCGATGCCCTTTCCGCTTTCGGGCGTTATCTGACATGACTTTCTTAAGCGCTTTTCGCTCTAGCTCCGGAAGCTCAAGATCATCAAACATGATAGCAATGAGCTCTTCTAAGGTTATATCAGTCTCAAACGCGTCGACGCCCGCCTGACTCCCCGCTCCCTGTCCTTGTCCCTGACCATCTTGTCCACCCTGGTCAACAACATCACCAGGCTTTTGGTTCCCGTCGCCCTGCGCGGAGCCCGGGGAATTGTCGCCATAGATGAAGCGGTACTCTTTAACCGAGCGAATCGGGACTTTGATTATCTTGTCTCGATCGCGACCAATGATCGATTCCTCCGCGAGGATGTCGCCGATATTGTCGCGGATAGAGTCCTTGATCTTCTGACGGTGTCGCATCCGATCCCTGGCGCTCCGATCGGAGCGCTGCGAGGTCGGAACATACGGGCGGAAGATAGTCGACATGAGCGATACAAACTCCTTACACGAATCGGTTCACCACCAGGCACCCTACCATCCGCCACATCGGCGCTGATTAATCCTTCCAGAGATTATTCGCCGCGTATTTCAGGATGATATCGACACAGCTCGCTGGATACCCATTGCGAATCAGCTGCTCAACCATGCGTCCGTACTTCTTGTGCTGATCGTCATCCCTTGTGCGCGCTTTGGTTATAATTCGAGATACGTCTCGAACACTCGCCATAAGCTTCTTCTCGATAGCTTCCTTGAGCGGCTCGTAGCACTCATAGGAGACCTTCTCACCACGGCGGCCCGCCGACCAGAGATAGGCGATAACCTCTTGTCGGAACCCATCACACGCTGTTCCGATAATGGCGATCTGCTCCTCGATAGACTTCATGAATCCCTCGTCGGGTTCCAACACCTCCCCGGTGCTTCGGTCCTTGAACTTTTTCTTGGTCACGTATGACTCAGCGTGATCAAGGTAGTTCTGGAAGAGCGCCTCTGCCTGCTCTTGATACGAGTATACAAAAGCCTTTGTGATCTCTTTCTCAAGAACCTCAAGGTACTCCTTATGCAGAGTGTCTTGTAAAAACTCCAGATAACGCTTCTTCACGTCATCCGCGAAGTCAGCTTCCTTGACCATGTGCACGAGAGACTCACGCACTGAGATTGGATGGATCGCGTTCTGGTCAACATTGTCAGAGAGGGCATTATCGAGCGCTTTCATAATGAATCGGGTCGATATTCCGTTCATTCCCTCGCTCTTGGCCTCTTCACGCAACTCCACCACGTCGATACGTTTCGTCTTGCCCTTCTCCACAACCTCCTCTCCGTTGTAGAGCTTTAGCTTCGTCATGAGGTCGCACTTATTCGTGGGCTCGAGGCGCGACAGGATCGCGAACATTGAGGCTATCTCAATCGTGTGAGGAGCGATGTCGGCCGTGAACTGCGACTGGCGAATGATCTTCTTGTAGATCTTCACCTCCTCGGAGAGACGCAAGTTATACGGCACCTTCACCGTAACGATACGATCGAGGATAGCCTCGTTCGTGTGGTCGCTCTTAAACTTTTTCCACTCGGCCTCGTTGGAGTGCGCGACGATGCATGTATCGACGTAGATCATTCCGTGGCGTCCTGGCGCGGGAATTGATTTTTCCTGCGTCGCCGTGATCATGGCGTGGAGATACTCAGTCTCGTTCTTAAACACCTCGATGAACTCAACCATTCCGCGGTTACCCACGTTCAAGGCTCCCGTGAGATCAAGCACTCGGGGATCTCCCTCAGAGTACATATCGAGCTTGGAGATATCCTCGCCTCCGATCAGCACGCTTGTATCTTGGTTGTTTGGATCAACGGGGGGTACGACTCCCACTCCTCGCTTGGCGCGGATACTGAAATCGTAGGTACGAACCGGGAAGTCTTCCCACTTGCCTTGATACTCCTCTTTAAGGCGATATCGGCATACCGGACAGAGATCTCCCTCGATCTCCACCCCAAGCATCTTGGAGAATTCCTTTCGTAGATGTCGTGGAACCAGATGCAGTGGCTCCTCAACCATCGGACAGTTCTCAACTGAGTGAAATGCTGGTAACTGTTCGAGTCCTTTCTTGAGTCGCTCTACGAGGGAACTCTTTCCGGAGCCTACCGGCCCGACGAGATAGAGCACCTGGCGACTCTCCTCTCCCTTGAGAGAAGCGGAATGGAAGTAACGAACGATCTGATTGATCGTCTTTTCCATTCCGAAGAACTCATCAGCGAAGAAATTGTAAACTTTTAATTTTTCACCTTTAAAGATCCGCTTGAGGCGCGGATTCTGCTCAAGGTCAACCTCAACCATCCCCTGGTCGAAGAGCATATCGTAGAGCCGCTTATGGGCTAATTTGTGAATCGTCGGGTTCTCACGAACGAGCTCAAGATACTCAAGCATCGTCCCCTTCCAGGAAGACTTCTTGCGAGTCTCACGGTCTTCTTGGATCAGCTTTTGGAATTCATTACTCATGGAACCTTCTCCTTAACGTCGTGCTCTACCACCACCTGTGATCGTCATGCGCGCTCACGAGAACCTCTCGTTAGCGTCCTCTTCACCGTGACCCGAACAACACATCAACCTCTACTGAGAAATCACGCACCCGCACTCTGTGCTCTTGCGTGATATCCCCGTTAACCTTCTGGGGAATCCGCCTGACCTGTTCGCCAACGGATTGAATTCACACTACCTACTTACAAGGTAAACGATCTGTTATCCGACCCACAACCTTATTACGGCAACTAGCACCAGCTGGTTGCACTGGTCCTGCTATACAGTTTGATGTCACACCAGCTAAAATCTGTTCTTAGGATCACCTCCTGAACCGCAATTCCGCGTCCATTAGGCGCGAAACCCTCCCCGTTAACGTTCGCGTCGCAAACTACGGAAAACGCGCAGAGCTAGCTTCCTTCGTGTCATTACTCAAAAATTACGAGGCTTACGCAGCCCCTCTCCTAGAATCACGTTCGACGTCGCCCTCCGTCAGCGATAAGAACGCCAAACTCTCGAAATTAATTGGTAAAAACACGCTTCTCGATTGAGGTTCGGAAAACCTCAGTATAGACTACCGCTGGTTTGAACGGGGACTAACTATGACCAACTCTGCCTCGCCTCTGAACGATTCTCCCTCCACGATAGAAAGTTCCGCGCCAGCTAATTCGCGCTCCTGGACACGTACCGCTACTCTCGATGACGCTACACAACACGGTCTCAAAAAGCCTGAGTTTGAGGCGGTCGTAACGGCGCTCGGTCGCTCCATTAACATGGTTGAACTCGGCATCTGCTCGGCTCTTTTTTCGGAACACTGTTCCTACAAGAGCACGAAGGTTCACTTGCGCACATTACCAACGACAGGACCGCGAGTTCTGGTTGGTCCTGGTGAGAACGCGTGCGTTGTCGATATTGGAGATAACGAAGCTGTCGTCTTTAAAGTCGAGAGCCACAATCACCCATCGTTCATTGAGCCGTTTCAGGGCGCGGCGACCGGCGTAGGTGGCATCCTTCGAGATATCTTCACCATGGGAGCTCGCCCAGTGGCGCTCCTCAATTCCCTGCGCTTCGGCGATCCGTCACTGGCTAAGAGCAAGTATCTCCTACGCAGAGCTGTTAATGGGATCGGCTTTTACGGAAACTGCATGGGCATCCCGACCGTCGGTGGTGAGCTTTCTTTCCACCCCTCCTTTAACGGCAACTGCCTCGTGAACGCGTTCGCCTTGGGCATCGTGAAGCAAGATGAAGTTTTTTTGGGCACTGCGGCAGGCGTCGGCAATATAGTTCTCTACGTCGGGTCGAAGACAGGGCGTGATGGAATACACGGGGCAAGTATGTCGTCAGAGTCATTCGACGACAACTCAGAGGCGAAGCGGCCAACTGTGCAGGTAGGTGACCCCTTCCAGGAGAAGCTACTCCTTGAGGCCTGCCTTGAGGCCTTCAAGAGCGGCTATGTCGTGGGTGTGCAGGATATGGGCGCCGCCGGACTAACCAGCTCATCTTTCGAGATGGCCGATCGTGGCAACAACGGCGTACGACTGCATCTGGATCGAGTTCCCCAACGAGAAACGGGCATGAATCCGTATGAGATCATGCTCTCCGAGTCGCAAGAACGCATGCTGTTTATCGTCAAGGCTGGTCATGAGGGCAAGCTTATCTCGATCTTTAAGCACTGGGAGCTAGACGCGGTCGCTATCGGTGAAGTGATAGAGGGTGGAGACGTGGAGCTTCTTTGGCATGGGGAGATCGTTTCTCAAATCCCCGCGAAGCTCCTGACGAGCGCTGTGCCAGAGTATTCCTGGCCAATGACCGCTCCACACGACGTGTCACTAACCGCGCCGATAGATCTTACAAAGGTGGTAGAGCCAAAGGACCTGGCGGCGACGTGGAAAGAGCTACTTGCCTCTCCCAATAACTGCTCACGCCACGCCGTCTACAACCAATACGATTCTACTGTTCGGGCTGATACAGTCATTCATCCTGGGAGCGACGCGGGCGTGGTTCGTCTCAAATCCGATCGCCCAAATCAGAAGGGCATCGCGATATCCCTCGACTGCAATTCTCGCTTCTGCGCGATAGACCCCCAGGCTGGAACAGCGCTCTCCCTCGCTGAGTCGTGTAGAAACCTCGCCGCGACTGGCGCTACACCAATCGGCATCTCTGATTGTCTGAATATGCCCAGCCCCGAGAATCCCGAGACTATGTGGCAGATAGCGCACAGCGTTAAGGGACTCGGTGAAGCCGCCAGAGCCTTCAACATTCCTGTTGTAAGCGGTAACGTCAGCCTATACAACCAAACTCATGGTCAGGGCATACAACCCACTCCGCTGCTCGCGGTGGTTGGACTCCTTGAGGATGTGTCGTGCGCCGTGCCCTCGCAGTTTCAGCGCGACGGGGACGCGATATTTCTCGTAGGTGAGACGAAGTCCGACGACCTCGGAGGAAGCGCATACCTGGCTGAGATTCATGGTATCGAGCGTGGCAAGCTACCATCGCTTGACTACGCGTTGGAGCAAAAGACCTGCGACACTATCCGCTCTCTTTCGAGGAGCAAACTCCTTCAGTCCTGCCACGATCTCTCTCAGGGGGGGCTCGCCGTAGCGTTCGCTGAGGCGTGCTTCAACGATTATACGGCGCCAAAGGGAGCCACACTCACATTGGTCAATCGACAGGTCCGTGGCGATGTAGCGCTTTTCTCTGAGAGTGGCGCGCGGTTCATCATCAGCTGCTCGCCGGAGAAGGCAGACGAGTTACGGACGGTTATGACGAGCGCTGGGCTGGTTATTGCCGGAGAGGGCCGAGTCGGCGGTACTTCGATAACGATCGAGGACATAGCGACTCTCTCCGCGGCAGGCGCGTTTCAAAAGTGGTTCGGCGGTCTAGACGAGATTTTCCGGGATTAATATGGATATCCGACAAGACAAGTTTCACGACGAGTGCGGGCTCATGGCGGTGTGGAATCACCCGGAAGCGGCGAATCTGACGTACCTAGGGCTCTACGCGCAGCAGCACCGCGGACAGGAAGGCGCTGGAGTCGTGTCAGTGAAACGAAACGGCGATGACAATCCGCATTTCTTTTTTCACAAAGGTCTGGGCCTTGTCGCTGATGTATTTGGTAATTTCGACTTCTCTCAACTGCCTGGCGAGAGCGCAATTGGTCACGTTCGGTACACGACGGCCGGAGGTAACAAGCTCGCGAACGTTCAGCCGTTTGTCGCCGATATCGCGCTGGGATACGTGGCGGTCGCGCACAACGGCAACCTCATCAACGCCGATGAGCTGCGTCGGGAATTGATCGACAGTGGCTCTATTTTCGCCAGCACGTCAGATACGGAGACTATACTTCACTTGCTCGCCCACGGGGACAAGGACGCTCCCCGAGTGGAGAGCGTCATCGCCGCCCTTCAGAGACTTAAAGGCGCGTTCTCTCTTTTACTACTGTTTGAGGATCGACTCATCGTCGCTCGAGATAGACACGGTCTGCGTCCATTGGCGATCGGCGAGCTCAACGGCGGACTTGTATTCGCGTCTGAGACCTGCGCATTTGATCTTATCGGCGCCACGTATATTCGCGATGTGGGAGTTGGCGAGGTTGTCGAAGTCTTTCGCGATGGCTCAATGAAGAGCTATTTCCCTTTTGGCTTCTCGAAAGAGGCGCCCTGCATATTCGAGTTTGTCTATTTCGCGCGGCCCGACTCGAACGTTTTTGGCAAAAACGTTTATCAACTTAGAAAGAACATGGGCGCCGAGCTCGCGCGAGAAAACATCGTGGCGGCGGATCTTGTCACCGCCGTTCCTGACTCCGGAGTGGCGGCCGCGATCGGTTATGCCGAAACGGCGAAACTGCCCTATGAGATGGGTCTTGTGCGCAACCATTACGTGGGCCGCACCTTTATTGAGCCTAAGCAGTCGATTCGAGACTTCGGCGTTAAGATAAAGCTGAACGCGAATCCGGCCATCTTGGCCGGGAAATCTATCGTGGTGGTGGACGACTCGATAGTTCGTGGAACAACAAGCCGTAAGCTCGTCGCGATGCTTCGACAAGCGGGCGCGCGCGAGGTGCATCTTCGCATCTCATCTCCCCCAACCACCGACCCCTGCTACTATGGTATCGACACGCCCGACAAGCAGGACCTGATCGCGTCGAAACACTCAGTTCCAGAGATAGCGAAGTTCATCGGTGTGGATTCGCTCGCGTACCTATCGCTCGAGGGGCTCTACCGCGCGGTGGAGTCAACACCGGGTAAGTTTTGTGACGCGTGTTTCAGTGGAAGCTATCCCGCAGGAACGCCAGTGACCATAACGCCCAAGCGTCAGCAGATGCTCTTTGAGCGCGACTAGCCCCCATTATTTCCACTAAAGGTGGAATATAGGCGTTAAAAATAGCGCCGATCTGACTCGTCCGATCTATCCCTGTAGGCTTATGCCTCTGAGGACGAGCAGATGGCTTCAACACGACTTCAAGAATTGCGAGAATGGTACGCCGATGAAATCAGGTGGTCAGCGGGCATCTCCGACGAGCGTATCGTTCGCGCTTTTCAGCGGGTGCCGCGAGAGAATTTTCTTCCATCTGGGCCCTGGCTTTTCGCCACGGCGATGACACCCGAGCCATTTCGTGAGACCTCCGACGCTGATCCGCGCCATCTCTACCACAATGTTGTCGTCGCTATCGACTCGGCTCGCGATCTAAGTACGGCGCTTCCCTCCTATATGGCGACACTCTTGGAACACGCAGGTCTCACTCCTGGCGCTCGAGTCGCTCATATCGGCGCTGGCCTCGGTTATTATACGGCGTTGATAGCTGAGATCGTTGGAGACACGGGTTCAGTGATGGCACTCGAACTAGATAGTGAACTCGCTTCTCAGACCCAGACTAACCTCGCCCCATATTCGAATGCGTGTTGCCTTTGCGCCGATGGCAGCTCGTATCCCCTTGCACGAGACTCGTTCGACGTGGTGGTCGTAAGCGCGGGAGCGAGCCAGCTCCAGCTCTCTTGGCTCGATAGCCTGCGTGACGGAGGTCGCCTTGTGGTCCCGCTTGTCTTCTCAGACGAAGAGCCGGGACAGGTCGCTCGCGCCATGCGTTATGGAGACCGCTTCCACGTCGAGTTTGTTATGGATGCTATCGTCTATCCATGTCACGGCAGCGATGACCGATGCTATGCGGATATCCTCCGCGAGGCTGTCGAGACTTTTGGATGGTACTCGAACAGCGAACTCCGTTTTGATGTCGAGTACGCTGACGACTCAGCCTGGCTCGTTACTCCGACGTATTGGATTTCCATGATTGAGAGAGATCAGACAGTGAAGCAAGCAAGGTCGCTGGAAGCCGCGCCTACTATTTCATAGCCGTCATTTAACGCCTGACTTTGTAGTTCTTAGCCCACCCCGCTCGCTTCACGTCAGCGATACAGTCGTTCCATGGCCCGCTCATGCAATTCATGGAGTTAATTGGAGTCTTGCGACTAATCTTCACTCGGTCGTACGAGGCGTCGTACTGCACCTTTCCCATCTCATTGAATCCGAGAAGAACACCACTAACAAAAGCCACCATGAGTCCTGTGGACGCCAATCCAGAAATTGTGATTAAGCCTTTCATAATGAGTCTCTCTCGTTAGCCGGTTTGAGTGCTCGAATACCCTCTGCTGGCAAGAGATATGCCGCCCTAGCCACACCATTTTCAATAACCATAACCCCCTGAAATCCGCGAATCTTGATGGCCAACAGGGGATTTTCCTAGGCGGCCGCCGCTCAAACCAGGAAAAGACTGCGGACCTTCTTCGTGGAACAAAAACTGATTGAGGAGACCTAGTCCCCATCCAGCGAATCAATCTGGACACCAGGGCAGTGAGACGTATACTTCTTAGGTGCCGACTATGAGTAATCTCGGAGCGACCATGAAACTATCCATCACCCGAACCGCGATATGCGTAATGACCGCCCTCGTCGCCCTTGTTCCCCACACAACCTTTACGCCAACGGACGCCCCTGCAAACAGGGACTGAGAGGCGGTTACGTTATCTGGAGCAAAGCTGGCTCGACGGCTGGCGTCGGCGCCTTCAGCTTTGGATCAGGGCGAGTGTCGGTATTACCAGGCTTCGCATGGAACATCTCAGGCAAGCCCCTCTCTGTGCGAGTCGCCGACGATGAGCCGTTTGATGGCGGCAATTCAATGCAAGGAATCTATGGTCAAGCGAATGACGCTACTAACCTGAACATTCGCGTTCAGGCTAACAACGCTCAGCGAGGCGCGCCAATTCCTCACAGCGCCGTTCTCACCATTGTGTTCGACGCCGCGACCCCCGCTTCTGGATGGGGATTCTCGGTAATCGATCTCGATGTCGATCAAGTTACCATCTCCGCGATCGACGCCTCAGGCGCTCAAGTACCAAAAGCGACCATCGATCGCTGGTTCATTCAAAAATTTGACGCCAACCCCTCTCAGGATGGGGTGAACATACCTTCCTGGGATGCTATTGGCGCCGCTGTAGTTGGCTCAGAGAGTCGCTCAACACGAGCGCGCTCAACTGTTGAGGGCAATCTAACCGATAGTGAGGCGGCTTCGGCCTGGTTTCAACCAGACGTATCCCTCAAGAGCTTAACTCTCGAGTATGAATCGCTACAAGAGAATGCGACCCCTTCATATCACGTACTAGTCGGCGCCTGCGCCACAACCTTCGTGGCGCCTACCCCTACGCCAATGTCGAGCGGAGATAGTGACGGAGACACAATCCCCGACGCTATTGAAGGCTCCGGCGATAGCGACAATGACGATATGCCGAA
Source organism: uncultured delta proteobacterium (assembly GCA_903904735.1). Classification (GTDB taxonomy): domain Bacteria; phylum Bdellovibrionota_C; class UBA2361; order UBA2361; family OMII01; genus OMII01. The sequence continues at coordinate 2,905 of CAIVDM010000001.1, read as the reverse complement.
TTATCTAGATCTCGACAGCGATGGGGACACGATCCCGGATTCTATCGAGGGAAGCGACGATACTGACGGCGATGGCATCCCGGATTATCTCGACGGAGACTCCGACGACGACGATGTTTCAGATAGAATTGAGCGAGACGCTGATGGCTCGCAGTGCATCGAGACGAATCTCGACGCCAATAGAAACGGAATAGACGATGGAGTTGTTTCGTGTTCCGCAGCTCCCCTCTCGGATGATGATACCGATGGAAATCCTGACCTCACTGACACTGATTCAGACAATGACGGAAAGACCGATGGAGATGAAGCGTACGATATGGATGGTGACGGAAGTCGGGACATTCCGCCAAGTGGCGAGGACGAAAACAATAACGGCATCGATGACGCGTTTGAATCATTTACCACTCCGGACAAGATAAACCTACGATATCTCGGTGAGGACACAAAAGCGCCGTGCTCATCAACTACTACGAGCGCCCAAAAAAGAGCAGTCTTGAATCGTCTATCGGCGCTTGCCGCTCGAGTTCCACAGTTTTCGCAGCGCGTGAGGAGCTGTGGTAAATCTAGCCCACAGACTTTGGTGCGAAACGCCGCGGCGGCTCGTCGGGCATTTGAGGTGTCTCTCGAACGCTCATTCACCAACTCCGTGCTCTCGTGCCCGGCGACGGTTTGCTCATCCGTGAGCGCCAAGGGCGATAAGACTCAGTTGCTTCGCCAGGCCGGCACGATCTTTCGATACGCCAAGCAGGCAAAGCAGCTCGCGCAGCGAGCTTGTCCCGCGACACCATCGACTAAACCCGAAACGAGACCTCGGACTGAAGCATATCTAGCGGCGCTACAAGCTGAGATCCGCAAGTTGCCCTCGAGCTTCAGTGATTGCCAGGAATGAGCAGAGGATCCTAACGCGCCTGAGCGATCGATCACTCCGAGAGTCTTCGACCAGCCTTGTCAAAATTCGAATAGGCACGGTGAGATCTCGTGAAGCGTGACAATCCAATGACTCTCGACTGCGGCTACGCCTCGGGCCAAACTACGACTACGATTATCGTCCGTACGAAATGCTCCTAATGCGCTCAGCCTCCGATCAGCGCTCTATTCGACAATATCCTGACTTCATTAGGACATTCTTACCTACGACTAGGATGCGAATTCCGAAAAGCTTCAGTAGACGGCAGCCGTGAGTAAAAACGGGGCACTAAATTTCCCCCTAAAGTAAGCTTATCCATTTGGATTAGCTGAGTATTCCTTGCACTTCGCTTTTTTAATCAGCGGTAGGTATCAGCGTCTAGGGCTCGGGAGATTTCGCGCTCCTTGTGCTTACAACCACTTGTCACACAACCAACTGCAATCATTGTCATCTACCTACATGAGCGAGAGCAATCCGTACACCTGCCACGTTAAGTCCATATTTCGCATCTAAAATTGAACTTAATTGGCGGCTGAGAAATCGGAAATCATTCAAGAATTCGCACTTCTTCACCGACCAACGATAGGGGGGCTTGTTGCCGGTGGCAGGCGTGACACCAGCACAGGAGCGTTCCAACGCATATACGGAGTCGTTAGGAGAGCTCGCATATCGCATGTCGCAGGCGAGAGTAGCTCACGAAAAACGAGAAGCTCAGGATTGGATCACTCTCTCGAGGTGGCACTCACTTCGTGTATCTTCCATCTTGTCCTTGTTATCAGTACTGGCGCCGCTGATCATCTCCCTCTTCGCGAGTGAACAAGCTCTCGCACAAACCGGAACGGGTTCATACACCTCAGCAACCTCCACCTCCGCTGACGCAAGAAATTCATTCTATGATTCAGAGTCCGGCAATTCTTGGATATTCTGGTACACCGGCTCACAGATCGATTACGCGTCTTCTGCAACTGGCTCTTCGTGGACCACGCGCGGAAGCGTTGCATGCAGCACGCCAAACTTTTTCGTCACTTTAAAAACGATCTCCGGAATCTCACATGTGTTTCTCGTCGCGGAGACGACCTCTCTCACGAGCGAGATTCGACGTGGAACGATCTCCGGAACAACTATAACTTTTGATAGTGAAGGCACGATTCTCGATAGAGCATCAGAGAGCACCGCTACTTCCAATATGTTGAGCTGGCTCCTCGACGATGGGACCATGAGCCATACTGACGCTGATAGCGTCTATAGCTCATGGCCAGGCCAACCAACGCTCAGCTGGCTCGATAGCGCACAATGTGTCGCGGAGTCGTCGTTATCAGACGGACCTCCACAACTCTCCGAGGCAGAGATTATAAATGAAGTCTCTTCTGAGGAAGTGCCAGGTCCCCTAGCCGTCATCTCGGTGAATAATACAAGCTCACCAGCTAGCTACGAGAATCCCACTCCAACACTCCCAACACCAACTCCAGCGCCAACGCCACTTGCATCACCATCCACCGATCCGATCTTAAAAGCTATGAGCGATGAGGACCTCATAGGGAGCATGGCCTTTGGTTTAGCGACCGCTACCATGACGCCTAACTCCACCGCCACAAACACCGCGGCCGTTACAGCAACTGCAACGAGAACTCCGACTTATACTCCTACCTACACCAGAACTCCTACCTTCACGCCGACGTACACCCGAACACCTACCTTTACTCCGACCTTTACTGGCACGCCGACCTTTACGCCAACGTTTACTCGCACACCTACCTTTACTCCTACGTTCACTAACACTCCGACCTATACTCCAACGTTCACGAGCACACCCACATTCACGCCGACATATACGAGCACGCCGACCTTTACGCCAACGTTTACTCGTACACCTACATTCACGCCGACCTATACGAGCACGCCGACTTTTACTCCTACGTTCACTAACACCCCGACTTACACTCCAACGTTCACGAGCACTCCCACCTTCACACCCACGTATACGAGCACGCCGACCTT